>NZ_JACVWJ010000005.1:0-459545 GCF_020676075.1 Clostridioides sp. ES-S-0001-03
AGCCAGGATCAAACTCTCAAATAAAAGTTTATCAGGCTCAGATACTATTGTTATCTAAATATCTGGCTTTATGGTTTGTTTCTTGTTTTATAAATTAACCTACTGTTTAATTTTCAAAGTTCATTTTGTTCTCTTTCGAGTACAGTAATAATAATATCACCTTTCAAATAACAAGTCAATACATTTTTTTATGTTTTTTTACATTTTTTCTATTCTTTTGTATAAAACAAATTTATCTTGTTACACTTTCATGTAGAATTAATCCTTATTTTGTTTCCACTTTATTATCTATTAATTGTAAGTTATAGCTTCTAATAACCTCTATTAGTAGTTCTGCATATATACGATTCCCACTTTTATCTTCAGCTGTACTATATCCAGCATCTTCTAATGCTTGTGCCTGACTAATATAGTCTTTTGCTTCAAACAATCCATTTTTTCTATACCTTTTATTATTTACTAAAAATAAACCATGGTCTTTTACAGAGTCCTCTAATGAACCATATGACCTAAAACTTGCTACAATTTTTTCATTATAATGTTCAGAAGTTGAAATTGCTACACTTTTTCCCTTCCACGCTTTATCTGCCTTTATACCAAATAAATTATTACTTTGCTTTGTAAGTTTAGAATTGCCCCACCCAGATTCTAATATTGCTTGTCCAATTGTTATAGATGGTAATATACCATAATCGATATACTCTCTTATAGCTGAGTCTTCTAATTTCTTTATAAACTTAATTTTTTCATCACTATCTTTTAGTTCCTTATTTCCAAGATATGTGTATTCTAAATCCTTCATGTATTTTTTTGCTCTACTTTTTTGAGAAGCGTCAAATTTCAATTCATTCAATACTTTCTTAAACTTTTTTACCTTGTATACTTTTTCTCCTTTATCATTTTTGTCTTCTACTATAAATTTTTCACCAACATTTAATGTATCTTTCTTTTTTATATTACTTAAATCTTCATCATAAATTACCATATCTATAGCAAGTAACTCCTTCCAGCTTAATTGAACTTTTCCGCCCCCTGCTTCATCAGCTACATCCATATAGTATTCAATTTTAGTAGTTTTTATATCTCTTACCTTATATAAGTCTTCAAAATATTTTGTTATATTAAAAACAGCTATTATACTTGCTATTATAAACACAGTAATAAGTATCTTCTTAAATACAAGCTTTAACCTTCTTACAGCTTTATTTTTGCCTAAATTTTTTATACATTTTCTAGCCATATTATTCCCCCTTGCTAATTGTATTCCTTATCTTATCATAATTTTTATATTAAGTCGTTATATTTTAATTCTGTCTTATATAAAATTTAAATTAAGCTAACAAAAGCTAATTTAAGTATCTTCAATTAAATTTTTTTACTATTATATCCACTATATACTTGCTTGCATTTCCATCCCCATATGGATTTGAAGCTTTACTCATTTGAATATAATTATTTCTATTTGTTAATAATTGTTTTACAGAATTATATATATTTTCTTCATTTGTACCTATTAATTTAAGTGTTTTTGCTTCAATTCCTTCTATTCTTTCTGTCTTTTTTCTTAACACAAGTACTGGTTTCCCTAGCGATGGAGCCTCTTCTTGTATTCCACCACTATCAGTCATTATCATATATGATTTGTTTAAAAAATTGTGAAAATCAACTACCTCCAAAGGCTCTATAATGTGAATTTTTTTAGTGTTTTTCCCAAATACTTCACTGGCTATACTACGTATTTCAGGATTTAAATGTATAGGATATACTACCTGTACATCTTCAAATTCATCTACTATTCGCTTTACAGCTCTAAATATATTTCTCATAGGTTCTCCTAAGTTTTCCCTCCTATGAGAAGTCAATAAAATCATTCTGTCATCACCAAGCTTATCCATTATAGGGTGAGTATAATTTTCTCTTATTGTCATCTTTAATGCATCAATTGCAGTATTGCCTGTTACAAATATATTGTCTTCAGACTTTCCTTCTGAAATTAGGTTTTGTTTTGCCAAATTAGTAGGAGCAAAGTGTATATCAGCAATAATTCCTGTAAGTTGTCTATTTAGTTCTTCTGGAAATGGAGAATATTTATCATAAGTTCTAAGTCCTGCTTCTATATGACCTACTAGAACTTTACTATAAAATGCAGTTAAACTAGTAGCTAGAGTTGTCGTTGTATCTCCATGTACTAAGATTACGTCTGGCTTTTCTTTATCTATAATCATGGGAAGTTCATTTAAAACTTTACATGTTATATCATTTAAACTTTGCCCTTTTTTCATTATGTCTAAATCATAGTCTACATTTATATTGAAAGTTTCTATAACCTGGTCAAGCATTTCTCTATGTTGTGCTGTCACACACACAATACTTTTTATATGCTCTCTTTTTTCAAGTTCCTTAATTAAAGGAGCTACTTTGATAGCTTCAGGTCTAGTTCCAAATACAGTCATAACCTTGATGTCATCCATTTATATCTCTCCTAATCAACTATTTATATACTATAATTGTCTATTTATATAACAAATTTATTTATACCAAGATTTAATAATCTTTATACTCTCTTTTGATGGATAAAAGTTTTTTTCTTCATCAATTTTACCTACACAAAACACAGAAAAACCATTTATCCAATCCTCTTTTTCAAAAACTCTCCTATATGCTTCAAAGCATCTCGCTTGTTCTTCATCATTTATAATTTCTGAAGGAACATGATTCCATGGTTGAGAACTTGCATTTTCTCTATTTGAAAAGCCTAATTCTCCAAAAAATATCGGTTTACGATGAACCTTATAAAGATTATATAGTTCTTCTTTTATATTTTGTCCTCTATTATTCACAGTAGATGAATGTAAAGCAGAAACCAATTCATCAACTGTATTGACAGATTTATCACTTAACTCAAAATACGCTGCTATGGATATAAAGTCTAACTTATCAAAAAAATTATTATTTAGTTTTTGTTCATAAGATAATTTACTATTTAAATCACCTTTTCTTGTATACCACCAATTAGTTCTATATGTTACAAGACCATCAAATTTTGATTGTACAAAATCTATTATTTCACCCCAATTTTGTTGATATTCTTCTAGGTATACAAAATTAGAGCCTACATTTAAAACCTTTACATCCAATGGATTTGCTACATCTTCTATAAGTTCATTTAATACAGTATTTTGCCAGTTATAAAAAAATCTTTTTTTATTCATAGGATTCCAATCTGTCTCATACAACTCTCCATTTTTTATCCATGGATATGCTTCCAATATTGTGGAAATACCCTGCTTGTTTAATTTTTTTATTAGTTTGATTGCCTTTTTTTTGCTATTAGTATCTATTGACATGATATCAGAATTAATATCATCTACAGTTATAACTATAGGTACATTTATTGTATTCAATCCTAGCTTATCTATATCCTTCATAACTTGATTTATTTCATAATCTATAGATAAATTGGCTGATTTAATCTTGCCCTCATACTGGCTATCTACTAAACTTCTATTTTTTAATTCAATATTTACAAAATAAATTATAAATACAAAAGTTAAAATAATTCCTAAGATTAAAATATTTTTCTTAAATTTAAATTTGTTTATATTTTTATTCAAATCATATACCTCATTTTAAAATAATAAGTTTACTGTATTATCTTCTTTTATATTTCTTGATAAATAATATTGATAGAATTATAGCTACAGTTATAACAATAAAAGAAACAACAAAAAAAACTTTAGCTGTTTTACTTATATTCAATTCTCTACTTGAATCTTTTATTTCTTTATTTATTTTTGTATTGTAATTTAAATCTTTTACTTCTCCATATTCATCAATTGTTAGTGTATCTCCTTTTAAATCATTGCCTTGACTTTTATTTAATAAATAATCCATTCCTAAATATAAATTTTTTTCATCTATTGAGCTGATTACCATAATATTTCTTTGATTATTGTAAGGTGATTTTATCAATTGTATTGATGAAATGTTTTTACCATAATCGTCAATAAAGCTTATCTTATCATTTGATAAAAAGTTAGAATAGTTTTTATTGAACTTTACATTTAAGTTGCTATTTATCATCTTTATAACAGAGTTGTTAAGTGGTACTCCAAAAACTATAATATTCGCATCTTTATATTTATTGATAAACTCTTTTCCTCTAATTACATTTATGTTTCCTTCATGTGAACTAATATTTGCACCTAAATTAACACCTAGTCTGGACATCCATGTCATTGCTTGAGACCCAGAATAATCTGGCATTATTACAGTTAAATCATTAAACTTATCATTCTTAACAAATGGATATGGATAACTTTCAAAATTCAGTGACTGATTTTCTTTTGTCGATAATTCCAAGTAAGAACTATTTGACACGTATGCCCAAGGATTATTACTTTCTCTTGTAACACAATTTAAATTTTTTATATTTAAATTAAACACCAACTTAACTTGATAGTAATTTTTATTATCTATATCTTTAGGTATTTTTAATTCTAGCTTGTCATTGTCTGAATATGCTCTATCTAATTTTTTACTTCCTACAACAACATCATTTATATATACTGTAACTAATGACTTGTCAAAATCCAAATTATCAGAATATCTTAAATTTAAAACAATCTTTGAACCATTATTTAACTTTCTACCTTTTGGTATTCTAACATCAAATAAAGCTTGTTGACTAAATGCACCTTCCAATAAAATATCTGCATATCCTAATTCTTCTAAAGTCATATGTCCTAAATTTAATTCTTGTTCACCATCAATCTTTATATTAGTATCTTTATTTACAAGTATTGATGATGATAGAATTTGATTAGAAAGTCTATTGTCTATCAATACTTTAGATGCTTTTATTAAATCTTCTTCATTACTACCTATTACCACCAGCATCTTCTTATTATTGTTATACGGAGAATTTATCTGCTTAATTATACAATTTGAAGATAATAAAGTTTGTTCCTTTGCACTTAGAATATTCAAAATTTCTTCTGCTGTATTTTCAGGTTTACCAATGTATATAATGTTATCATCTGACCAGTTCTTCATTTCTGAATATAATTTAACGTCAAACTGTAACTTATCGTTCTGTGTTATTTTTCCAAATTCTGATGCTAAATTAAACACAGCTGTAGATTCACCTCTACTCATATTATCTGGAACTACTAAAGTTGTATCTAATTTAAAATTTTCTTCAATTTCTATATATGGATATGGATACTCATTTATTGAATTGCCCAATTTTTTCTGCTTATATCTAATTGATGTATAAGATTCCTTATGAATAACCATCCAGTTTCCAGTGTTAGAATCATCCTGACATATTTTGTCAGATATTGTTTTATATGCTTTTACTTTTATTTCATTATATCCTTGTATTATATAATCTTTAGGTATTGATACTTTTAATGTATCTTTATAATCTTTTTTGGCATTTAGTTTAATCGATTTTATTGGTACATTATTTATTAAGATAGTTAAACTTGAAACATCTCCATTTAATATTTGACTCTTACTAAAATTAAGATTAAATAATACTTCCTCAACATCCCAATTTTTGTTTACTTCAAAAAAAGTACTATTGCTACCTATAACTCCATCAATAGTTACATCTCTTTCAAACTTATAATTTTTGACTTTGGTTTCATCAGCTTTTACTTCATCTACAAATGCGATATTTGAAAAAAACAATACTAAAGATACAATTAATACAACAAATTTTTTCATGTTAATACCTCCTGTACATGAATTAAAATCTTTCCGTTTTATACCATTTAACTTCTCTTTTGAAAATTATATCTTTTAAATACTCTACCATTCCTTTTATAGCAACAAATAGCCATAGTTGAGAATATGTAAAATACATAAGTGCTACTATAAATATATTCTCAATTGTAGCCTCACCTTTTTCTATAGTTAAGCTTATACTCACTTCTATGATAAATAAAATGTATGATAGTATCCATATTATAATAAAGTTGATTGGAATAGAAATCTCTATTAATTTAAATATACTTAAAACAAATAAAATATCTGAGATAATAACAGATGTTAAAAATAGAAAATATACAGAAAAAAAGTAGGCTATATCAAATACAATTTTATTTTTACCTTGTTTAAATATATTTTTTATATATTTCATTAAAACGTATATATTCCCTTTTGCCCATCTGGTCCTTTGCTTCATCCAAACTTTAATAGTTTCTGGTTCCTGTTCCCATGTTATCGACTGTGGCACAAGCTTTATTTTATATCCTAACTTATATATTCTAAAGCTAATTTCTGTATCTTCTGCAATTGCTTTGCTATCCCATCCCCCAATTTCTTCTATAATATTTTTTCTCAATATAAAGTTAGTTCCTGGTATTGTACATAAATTAAATAATTGCCATCTACCAGCTTGAGACATCCATTGAAAGCTTAAGGTTTCAATATTTATAAATTTCGTCAATAGATTTTTACTTTTATTTCTAGTTCTAAACTTTCCAATAACAGCACCTAATTCATCATCTAGAACTATTGTTTGTATTAAATACCTAAGTGCATCTCTATCTGGGGTGTTATCTGCATCATATACTGCTATAAACTCTCCTTTTGAAATTTTATATCCAATATTTAATGCATTTGATTTTCCCTTACCTCCAGTCATGCTATCTGTATTTATAATAGTAAAATTATAGTTTTTATATTTACTCTTTATGCTTTCTAAAATTTCTCTACTATTATCAGAAGAGTTGTCATTTATCACAATAAGTTCCATTTTATCTTTAGGATAATTAAGTAGTAATAAAGATTCCACAGTCCTACCTATCACCTTTGCTTCATTATGAGCAGGAACAAGTATTGATACCACTGGATATCTATCAATTTTTTTTATTTTTTTATCAAAGTTCTTAAAATAAAATAGATATCCTCCCATAGCTAAAACTATATTTATAAGTAGTAAAGACCATATACTAAATAAACTAAATATAAATAGATACTCTGATACATTTAATCCTCTCATAAAATTCACCTAAAATCTTTTTAAATATTAGCACTTCATCTAAACTTTTTTATTTTAAAAATTTCTTTTTATCTATTTTTTTAAAATATATAAATATAATTACAAAAACTAAAACACTTATAGATACTATTGATATTAAAATTTTGCTGATTTTAGATATAGATTTAAACCTAGTTTCATCTTCTTTATTTTTTTCTAAATTTCTATCATAGTTGACTTTAATTTCATTACCATTATTTCTTATTTGTATCTCATCAACCTTTACCCAATTATCAAAATCTCTTAAATCCAAAAACTCTATATTTTGTTTTTCTAGGTATTCTATTGTATCTTTCAAATATTTTATATCTAAATACGAATGAAAGAAAAAACCACCACTAAAACCTCTGACAATAGATAGTGTATCTAAATTTTCTTTTATGTTTTGAAAAGTAAGTTTATCTTCTGGGTCTATATATCCCAAATTTTCAGGAATGAATATGTTAAATTCTTCTGTATCCCTAATTACATATGGATACGTATTTGTGCTAAATTTTTTATCATTATTTTGATGTTGCCCTACATAAGTAGAAAAATATTTTTTTAATTCTTTATATCCTTCAGATTCTATTGCATAATGAGGAGCTTCAAATGCAAGAGGATAAATTCCATTTTCTATACATATTCTAAGCCCTTTTAAAACCCTATCTTTCACAAAAATTGTCATATTTTCTTTTAATGGCTCATCTTTTTCCCCATCCCAAAATTCATATCCTTCTCCAGAAACTTCTTCATTTTTATATTTATGTGTGTATCCATGTAATATCACTGTACCACCCTTATCTTGCATATATTTTACTGCTTTAACAATCTCAGGGCTTTCTGATAAAGTCGTTATCTTATGATTTTTAGGATTTACATAAGCTGGTATCAAAGCAATTGTAAATGGTATATTCTTATTGCTTAAATAATCAGCTATTTTTATTAATTCTTTTGGTTCTCTAAATGCATGTACATCTTCTATTCTTACGAATATACGACCTTTATTGAAAGTTTTAACATTAAACACATCATTTAGTGAATCACAAAATATATAAAATAAAACACCATCTAAATCCAACTTTGACACATAGAAAAGATTTTTATCATTTACAATATACGGATATTCATTTACTGTATCACTAATAGTTCCTATAATTTTATTGTTTTTATCTGTTGATTTTACAATATTAAATAAATAGTGTTCCTCCAAGTTATACTCTTTACCTTTATAGGTTACACTGTTTATATTATTTGTTTTTTTTACATATTCTAAGTTATATTTCTTATATTCCAACAGATTTTCTATACCATGCCCTAACCAGCAGATGACTCCTTTATAGGAATCTAATGAATTAATTAAGGTGTTAGTTTTTTCATCATTACTATATGAATTTTCATTTATTCCTATAATAAATATATGACTATAATAAGTTTCATTTATCTCATTATCATAGTTGCTTAATTTTAATAACTCTATATTTGAGCTAAATCTACCTAATAGAGTCCTCACAATTTTCAAGATATCTCGATTGTAAGATGTTTCTTTCTTAGAATCATAAATAACCAGTACCTTATTTGTATTAGAATAAGTCTCTACCGCATATGAGCATATATTAAAATTTGACATTATCAATACTATTAAAAGCACAATTAACACTTTAGATAAATTTTTATTGTAAGTTTTAAACATCATACTGCAATTCCTCTTCAACCATATTCTTAAAATTTATACTGTCTCCAAAAGTATCTTTATACTCTAAAATTGCAATTTTCACATCTATATTTACATATCTTCCTTTATTATTTAAATCTAAGTTTAACTCTTTTATCCTCTTCTTTATTCTATCTCTAACAACTTTTGAGCCTTCTAATGCTGTGTTTGGCATCAGTATTCCTATCATATCTTTTTGTAAACTGTATATTATATCTTCATTTCTTGTACATTCCACAATATTTGAACTAATATATTTTACTATTTTGTTAGTTTTACTTTCACCAAATATAGTCTGTAGGTTTTCATAATATGGTAATTTTACTATCATAAGAGAAAAAGTAGTAGTATATCTGACTGACTTACTTATTTCCATATCTACATCATTATAAAAAATTTTTAAGTTTCTAAGCCCAGTTTCATTATCTATAGTTACTAGTTCCTTATATTGTTCAGTTAATTTTATATTTGTAAGTTGTAATTCATTTATGTTTTTATTTATGTTCCCCATTATAATTGAAGATATTGGTATTGCTATTATCCATATATATGATATAAACTCAACATCTATATTGTGAGTAATATTGTTATATAAAATATAGGATGTATATATAAATATAGTTATTGAACTTGTTATTAAACCAACTACTGAGTTTGATAAATAAGTTAACATTATTATAAAAAAAATAACTGATAACATTATAAATACATTCAGTTTATTTTCTGTTCTAATAGATAGTATTACTATCCCAACAATTAAAAATATAAAAACAAACAAACTTAACATTAATAAATCTATCTTTTTATTTGTCCCATTCATTTTTTATAAATTTACACCTCCAATTATTTTATTAAGTTGCCCATTTTTTCTAATTATTATTAAAATCAATATGTAAATAATTTTTTAAATTAATAAAAATAAATTAAATTATATATATAAATAAATAATAAAAAAACAAGCAAATATTTAAGATTAATGCTATCTATTTGCTTATCTTTAAAATAATTATCATGTATGTATTTATAGTAAATAAATTATATATATCTATAACATACACATATTTATGTATAAGCAAAAAAATAAAACTGTTCAATAATTAGAAAATAATTTCTAAATAAGAACAGTTTTATTAAGTAAATATTATTAAATAAATAATACTCTATTTTGATTTTAACTCTATCCAAGCCTTATCGTATAACTTGATGTTTTCACCAATATCTTCAAAAGTTTCACATTTAGCAAGTACATCCTTAGATGGATATGCAACAGGATTGCTAGTTATTTCTGGGTCCAATAACTTTAGTGCTCCTGTATTAGGTGTTGAATATCCAATATACTCAGCATTTACTTTTGCATTTTCTGGGTCTAGCAAGAAGTTTATAAATAACTCAGCTTCTTTTTTATTTTGTGCTGTTGTAGGTACACACATAGCATCCACCCACTTGTTTGTACCTTCTTTAGGTATAGCATAATCAAGGTCAGGATTTTGATCCATCAATGTAACTGCATCTCCAGAATACAACATCCCCATTGCAACTTCTCCACCTAATAATCTATCTTTTCCTTCGTCGTTTACATATGCTAAGACCAAATCCTTTTGCTTTATTAAAAGATTTTTTGCTTCATTTATTTCTTTTGGATTTACACTATTCATACTGTATCCTAATTTTTTAAGGGTTATCCCTATAGTATCTCTAACAGAGTCAAACATCATCATGTTTCCTTTATATTTTGGATTCCAAAGTATATTCCAACTATCTATAGGCTCTTTAACTTCTTTTTTATTATATAAGATTCCAAGAGTACCCCACATATATGCAACACTATATTCATTAGTTTCATCATATACAGGATTTAAAAAACTCTTATCTAAATACTTCATATTAGGTATATTTTTAAAATCTATTTTTTCCAAAAGACCTTCATTTTTCATTTTTTCCACCATATAATCTGATGGAAAAACTAAATCATAATGAGTGCTACCACTCTTAACCTTTTGATACATCATTTCATTAGTATCATAAGTTGAATACTGAACTTCTATTCCTGTTTCTTTTTCAAACTTATCTATAAGAGATTCATCTATATAATCACCAACATTATATACATTTAGAACCTTTGTAGAATCTGTTGACTTATTACATCCTGTAAATAAAGTTGCTGTAATCATACCTACAGTTATAAGGGATATTATTTTCTTAAACTTAATCATTATTTAGTCCCCCTTACTATAGATTCTTTTTTATTAGCCAATAGAAGTAATCCTAAAACCACCGCAAACATTATCGTTGATAATGCATTTATTTCAGGCTTTATACCTCTTCGAGCCATTCCATAGATTTCTATAGAAAGATTACTTACACCATTTCCAGCATTAAAGAAACTTATTATAAAGTCGTCTATTGACATAGTAAATGCAATCAAAAATCCAGAAACTATACCTGGTTTTATTTGTGGTAAAATTACTTTTCTAAGAGCATACATAGGTGTTGCTCCTAAGTCCATAGCTGCATCTTCTATATTATCAGGTAATTGCTTCATTTTTGGTAAAACTGAAAGTATAACATATGGCAAACAAAACATTATATGTGCTAATAACATTGTTGTAAAACCAAATTCCATTTTTACAAATACAAATAGACTCATAAGGGCTACTGCTGTAACTATTTCTGTATTTAAAATAGGAAGGTAGTTTACATTCAGTATTAATTTTTTACTCTTCCCTCTCATCTTATGTATTCCTATAGCACTTATAGTTCCTACTATTGTTGATATTACAGATGCTAATATAGCTATAACAACAGTGTAATATAAAGCACTCATTATACTTTCATTTTGAAGTAATTGACCATACCATTTCCACGTAAATCCATTCCATCTTGCCATTGATTTTGAATCATTAAAAGAAAATAGTACCAATGCAAATATGGGTGCATACAAAAATAAGAATACTAATGCTAAATATATATTAGAAGTTATTTTCTTTAATTTTAAAATAGTAACCCACCACCTTCTTTGTCAGATTCATCTCCAAATTTTGACATTATCGACATGGATATTAATATTACTATCATCATAAATATCGATATAGCTGAGCCAAAGTTCCAATCTCCAACAACTGTGAATTGTTGTTCAATTAAATCTCCAACTAACATTATTTTACCTCCACCTAGCAGTCTTGATATTGCAAAAGTAGTAACTGCTGGCATAAATACCATAGTTATTCCAGACATTACTCCAGGCAAACTCAAAGGAAATATAATTTTTCTAAATACTGTCATGTTATTTGCACCTAAATCATGAGCAGCATTTATTAAATCATTATCCATCTTTGAAAGTGCTGTATATATTGGAAGAACCATAAATGGTAAAAAGTTATATACCATACCTAAAAGTATAGCAACATTAGTATACAAAATTGCTAATGGCTGTATTCCAAACCATCCTAAAAACGTATTTAAAAGTCCATTTTTTCCTAATATAGCTACCCATGCATACGTTCTTAAAAGAAAATTCATCCACATAGGAAGAATAAACAACAGTATTAATGAACCTCTTCTACTTACATGAGCTTTTGAAATTATATATGCCACTGGATAACCAACTACAAGACATATCAATGTAGCTACTCCTGCTAAAAGAATAGAACGAGCAAATACTTTAATATATATAGGGTCTATTACTTCTTTATAATTCTCAAGTGTAAATGCATAACCTGTACTTGAGTCTTTTGTAAAACTGAAAAATACTACTAGTATTAAAGGAATTATTACAAATATCGCACTCCAAACTACATATGGATATGCTAAAAAAGATTTCTTCTTCATATTAGTTACTCTCTTTTCTCATTATATGGATGTCTTCTGGATATATGTCCATGCCTAGTTCTACTCCAACTTCAGCATTTTTAGTATTATGAAGTATCCACAATCTTCCATTTTCATTTAATTCTATTTCATAGTGCACTCCTTTAAATACTGTAGATGTAACTTTCCCCTTTAACATTCCTTCTTCTGGCTTTACCATTTTTATATCTTCTGGTCTTATTACTACTTCTATATTTTCATTTTTTTCAAATCCTTTATCTACGCACTCAAACTCTCTATTACAGAAATTTACTTTATAATCTTCCATCATAATTCCATCAAATATATTACTTTCACCTATAAACTTTGCTACAAATGAATTTTTAGGTTCATTGTATATATCTTGAGGTGTTCCCATTTGTTGTATTTTACCTTTATACATTACAACAATAGTATCTGACATAGTAAGAGCCTCTTCTTGGTCATGAGTTACAAACACAAATGTTATTCCTAATTTTTTTTGAATTCTTTTTAATTCTATTTGCATTTCTTGTCTTAATTTCAAATCTAATGCTCCAAGTGGCTCGTCTAGTAACAATACTTTTGGTTCATTAACTAAAGCTCTTGCTATTGCAATCCTCTGTTGTTGTCCTCCACTTAATGAGTCAACTTGTCGTCTTTCAAAGCCTTCTAGTGCAACAAGTTTTAAAACCTCTTTCACTTTAGCATCTATTACATCTTTTGGAGTCTTTTTAATTTTTAGTCCAAAAGCTACATTTTCATATACATCCATATGTGGAAATAAAGCATATTTTTGAAACACTGTATTTACTTGTCTTTCATATGGTGGCAAATTATTTATCTCTTTACTTTCAAATAAAACTTTACCATCATCAGCATACTCAAACCCTGCTATTATTTTTAATGTAGTAGTTTTTCCACATCCACTTGGTCCAAGTAAAGTTAAAAACTCATTTTTCTTTATATCTAAATTGAAATTATCTAAAACAGTAAGTTCCTCATAATGCTTAGATATATCTCTTAATTCTATTATATTTTCTACCACTTATTAAACACCTCTATTCTAAAATGATGGTGGCGTACTTACCCAAATCACTTTTGCTGTCGTTTTACCTTCGTTTGATATATAGTGATTTGCTCTTGGTCTAAAGTAAAAGCTTTCTCCTTTTTTTACCTTATTTTTCTTTTCGCCTATATGAACATATATTGAACCTGCTAATACATATCCAAATTCTTCACCTTCATGTGGCTTTTCTTCTTTATATTGTCCACCTGGATACAATGTTATTATTATTGGCTCCATTTCATTTTTTTGTGAATTTGGAATTAACCACTTTAATTTATATTTTAAATCTTCATCTTCAGTTTCAAACATGTCTTCTTTTGTAAAACTAATTCTTTCGTCATCTATTTCATTAAAAAATTCCCTTAAATTTGTACCTAATATCTCAAGTATATCTATAAGGGTAGCTATGGATGGTGATGTTAAGTTATTTTCTAGTTGAGAAATAAATCCTTTTGACAATTCACATCTATTAGCTAACTCTTCCTGGGTCAGTTGTTTTTCTGTTCTTAATCTTTTTATCTTTTCACCTATATCCATGTTGCACCTCCTAATTTTTGTTTTATTTTACTAAACATTTTGTTTACTAAACATTGAGTTTAAAATTTGTAAACAACATAGGTAATTATATATAAAATTTAGATATAATACAAGACTTTTTTGCTAATTTTTTTATTTTTTTAGTTAGAATAAATATAAGTATTTTAAAGGCTTTGAAAATACACAATTTGAATGTGTTTATATTAATATCTATAAAGTTTAGTATCTCTAATTATAAATAAATCAATTCATATAACATATATAAAAGCTTTTAAAGTCTTAGAATATGTTAAGTAAATAAAAAATTGCTAAAAATCTATATTTTATAGTTTTTTAGCAATCCATATCTTTTAATATTTGAAATTTTATATATTTACAAGAAAATTTTTATTTATAATTACTATATACTTCTAATTAATTCTTTATAGAGCTATTTAGCCATATTTTGAGTAGCAGGTTTTTTATCTCCGCTCACATACAATTTTATAAATTTTATATCATCTATTATAAATCTATGTTTGATTTTACTACAATCTAATTTAAACAAATTGAATAATATTTGTGTAAGATATCCTAGACCAAATGCACTTATTATAGTTCCTATGCCAACTTTTCCACCTAAGAAAAATCCAACTATTAATGCACCAACTTCTATAGTTCCTCTTATTAAGTTAAGTGATTTTCCTGTTTTCTTTTGAAGAGCAACCATCAAACCATCTCTGGATCCACTTCCTAGACCACTTCCCATGTAAAATACCATTCCAAGAGCTACAAGCCCCAAACCTAAAATTAACATAATTATTCCTATTAATACACTATCCGTCTTTGGAATTAAGTTAGTATATAGAAGTAAGTCCATAAAAAAGCCAATTAATAACATATTGAATACAGTTCCCCATCCTACATTTTCACCTAGAATAACATCAGCTATAACTACTATAGAGCCTACAATTATAGAGGCAGTCCCTATAGTTATTCCTACATGATTTGAAAGACCTTGATGAAACACATCCCAAGGAGATAAACCTAGGTTACAATTTATCGTCAATACTATACCAATTGAACATATAAATAGACCTAAAACCAGCTTTGAAAATTTCCATAATACTTTTTGTAACAAAATCTACCCCTCCTAAACATAATTTAACTACTCACCTTAAATACCAAAAGTCAGCAGTTTTCGTGCAAAAATCCTATCTTATAAATTTTATAATCTAACTCTATGATACATCATTTTATGCTAAATAACTACCATTTTATTACAATTTGGTTACAAATTTTCAGATTATTTTTTTGAAGAAATAATTTATGTTTTCTACAATTAAACACTATTTTTTCAATTTTATTTATAATTAAATAATAAAAGCTATTTAAACATATTTTATTATATTTAAATAGCTTTTATTTTATTATGGTAATATTATTGTTAGTATGCAGCATTTAGTTTTTCTTCTATTTTCTTTTGAATAAATCCAAATACAAATAATATGAACCAATACACAAATCCTGCTACTAAGAAAGCTTCTAGATATTTATATTTACTACCGCCATTATAATTTGCTGTTGCCATTATTTCTATTACCCCTATAGTAAAAGCTAGTGATGAACCCTTAATTAAATCTACAAAGTGATTAGACAATGCAGGTATAGCTACTCTTATAGCCTGTGGCATAACTATTCTTCTAAATATTTGTACATTTGTAAGTCCTATAGAAGCCCCTGCTTCATATTGTCCCCTATCAACAGAGGAAATAGCTCCTCTTATAGTCTCTGACATATATGCTGACATATTTACTGACAAAGCAATTATTATTGCAGTAAATGGAGACATTTCTACAAGTGCTGGAATAGCTCTTGGCAATCCAAAATATAATGCATACAATTGAACTAGCAATGGTGTGCCTCTAAAAATTGATGTATACACTTTGACAATTTGATTTAATACTTTAACCTCATTATAGCTTATCAATGCCATTACAATTGCTATCGCTAGAGATAGCGCTAGAGATATTAAAGCAATTATTATTGTTTCTTTAGATGCTATAAATATTTCTGGTAAAATTTTAAACATGAATGATATATCTAAACTCATAAAAGTCACCTATCTCTCAATTGTTATATCTTCCCCAAACCATTTTTTAGAAATTTCAGTAAGAGTTCCATCTTTTCTCATAGCTGTTATTGCTTCGTCAACTTTAGCTTTTAATTCTTTTGATTTTTCATCTTTTTTAAATGGATATGCATTTATCTCTTCATAGATAGGTTCTCCAACAGCTATAAAGTTTGAGCCAGCTTTTTTATTTCTAGCTGCTGTAGCTGAAACAGAAATTATTCTTGCATCAGATCTTCCAAGTTCAAGGCCTTCATATGAATCTGCTCCATCATTAAATACTAATTCCATTGAATTGTCTTTATTTTTTTCTTCCATTATAGCTCTTTCAGATGAGTTTGCACCAACCTCAACTTTCTTACCTTTTAAATCTTCAAGACTTTTTATCTTATCTTTATCTTCTGGTCTAATAGTTATCATTAAAGGATTATAAGCATATGGTACTGTGAAATCATATACTTCTTCCCTTTCTGGTGTTATACTTATTTGTTGAGCTGCTGTATCTGCTTTTCCACTATCTACCATACCAAGTAATCCACCTGTATCCCCATTGTTTACTTCATACTTAATTTCAGAATCTAATCTTTTCCCAATTTCATTCCATATATCAATTTCAAAACCTTGCATTTTCCCATCTTCTCTAAAATTAAATGGATAATACTTTGCTCCTGTAGCTACTGTAATAGTCTTCTTTTCTTCTTTTTCAGGCTCTTCTTTTGTTGAACAACCTATTGTTAATCCACAAATAACTAACCCTAATGTTAATAAGCTTAATGCTCTTTTCCAATACATTAAAATCCCTCCATACTTGATGATATTTTTATTTACATGAATTTAAACTTTATTTATATACCATAATTTAGTTTTATAATTTTTAAACTTACACATCACTCTTTACTTTAATATAAGTTAAATTTAAAACATTCATTTTTATGGATATTTCTACAAAATATAAATTTATTTTCCATTTACCCCAAAATAATCGTATTATACTTTTCATACTTTGTCTAATCGTTTTTTTCTATGTACTTTTTTAATAGAATTAAATTTTACTATATCATTGTAAAATTATAAATGTACGAAATTACAACGATTATTAATCTAACACTAATAAGAAAATACTTTTTATTAAAAACAAAGATATTAAAATAAAAAAAATACTGTTAAGTAGATATTTACTTAACAGTATCAATATTATTTGTATCTGAATCTATTTTGACTTTATAAATTTTCTTCGGTTTATCTTTGATACACCTACTAACATAACTGACATGATTATCATTGAAACTCCACCTAAAATTAATTTAGAGTATGTTGTTGTTTTATTCATAGAGTCGCCTCCTTTATTACCAAAACCCCCAGCTTCCTTTGGATTACCTTGACTTCTATCTATATTCATATCTCCATTTTTACCATTCATATCACCCTTATCCATATTTCCCATTCCTGGTGGTGTTTTACCATCCATGCCTTCAGGTGGCTCTGGCATGCCACTCATATTATCATCAGAATTTTCTGTGTCTTTACTTTCACTTGAACTATTATCATCAGAAGTTTCCTTAGTTGAAGAAGATTCTCCACTTAATTGAGCTTTTATAGTTTTACTCATATTTTCTGCAACTTCTAAAACTCCTGGTATTGACTTTCCACCTTTACCCATAGGCCCTCCTGACTTTTCATTAGTATCATCACCACTTTTATTGGTATTTGTATTATTCTCATTTTCACTATTATCTGTAGTGTTATTTTGAGTATCATTATCTGTATTAGTTTTGACTTTGCTTAATGTTAATTCAGCATTAACTTCTTTTTCATTACTTTTGTTTTCAAAACTATTATTTTCATTATTAAATTCTTTATTATTAGATTCTTTATCACCAAATCCCTTATTATCACTAGAGTCTTCAATTGAAGATGTTATATTTTTTTCAAATTCTTCATAAGTATAAAATGCTGTTGGGTCTTCTTTTACATATGATGCTATCAAGCCATGTAATTTTGTTGTCATATTTTCCAGATAATCTGAATCCAAGTACTTGGTTACTATTTCTTCTAGATATTCATGATACTTAGCTTTATATGTATCATTTTTTAATAATGCAGATATTAAAGGTCTATCTTCCAAATTACCTGTTGTAGGTTCATCAATAGCTATAGATTGACTACCTCCACCAAAACCACTAAATCCACCAAATGACATATTAAAGTCCCATGGCAACATAGAAAACACTCCATCTTGTTCATATAAATAGTAATTATGAGCGAAACTACCTTGATAACTATCAAGATTTAATAAAGCTGTACTTATTGCTATATTTTTGAGGACAGAATCTACATCAAGATATTTTTCAATATCCTCACCTGTATCTAAAGATTTTAGTAGTTTTGTAACTTTAGACCAATCAGCAGTTTTCTTGTCACTTTCAACGATTAGATTTGAATAACTATCTGGGTCATCACCCTCATATTGTAATGAGGCTCCTTCATCTGATTTGTATAGGTCTCCAGTTACATCTCCAAAATTATTTTCAAGATAAGATTCCTTTAACCCTTCTACTGCCAAATATAATCCATGATATTCACCATTTATAGAAACTTTAGCATATGCAAATTCTGGAGTAGCTAATCCCATCTCCTCACAGACACTATAAGTTAAAAATTCTCTCATATAAGATGGGTCAGAATAACAGTTATTAAGGTTTAATTGAGTAAGACCTTCCATACTTTGACTAGTATTATATTTATCGAAATTAATCTTATAGCTATATCTATCACTATCACTATTTGCTACAGATGTAAGACTTGAATTTCCTTTAGTTCTTATACCAACGTTTCCATATGTGTCTCCATTTACAGTTACTTTTGCAACTTTAAATTCTTCTTTTATAGCATTTTCATTCATATCTTCCAAGTCACTTTCATCTATTTCTATATTAACTTCCATAACCTTGTCTCTGTCAAAATATTTTTCAATATATACATTGCTATATAAATCAACATTTTTATTATCATATGTACTGTAAACTCCAACTACTGCACATAAAAATATAACCATAATTGAGATAAGAAGGGTAAATTTTTTATCTTTCATAAAAGATTACTCCTCTCTATGCTACATAGTCACCATTATAACTTACAAGAACTGCATTAGTAACTCCATCGACTTGGCTTAAGTCATTTATAAGACTTGTTTCTCCGTCTTTCATTCTTACTTCAAATACCAATTCTATACCTTTTTCTGGTGTAACACTTTTTGATTTTATTTGATATTTAGAAAATACTTTTTTAATTTTGTCAGTTGCAATATCTTCTGAATTCTCATTATTACAATTTACCATCAATATATATGGTGTTTCAGATATTGTTTTGTTTGAAAAGAATATTAGAATCAATCCCATGATTATTGAACCCATAACAGCTAATGGAATCAAACCTGCACCTAAAACTATGCCTGAGCCTAATGACCAAAATAGAAATACCAAATCCATTGGGTCTTTAATTGCTGTTCTAAATCTTACTATAGATAAAGCACCAACCATACCTAGAGATAAAACTACATTTGATGTAACTGCCAATATTACGAAAGTTGTAAGCATTGTAAGTGCTACAAGT
Organism: Clostridioides sp. ES-S-0001-03; assembly: GCF_020676075.1. Taxonomy (NCBI): domain Bacteria; kingdom Bacillati; phylum Bacillota; class Clostridia; order Peptostreptococcales; family Peptostreptococcaceae; genus Clostridioides; species Clostridioides sp. ES-S-0001-03. The sequence goes on from NZ_JACVWJ010000005.1 coordinate 19,898, forward strand.
GACACATTAAATGGTCGAGAATACATAATACCCATATAGGTTTTTTTGTAAATCATATATATAAACAAACCTACTAAAAATGCTGAACCTAGAGCTAAAGCACTATCTACAAATGAAAAACCTGATACATTTTCTATAAAACTTGATTTAAAAATATCGTTAAACGTCATAACTAAAATCATCCTTCCTATTTTTTAATTTTTTTATTTTATTTGGACGCTCTTTACCTAAAATTTGAATTTAAATCCTATATATACAATCTACTTGATGCATACTTTGAAACTGCTGTAGAAGTAGTTTTATTAATCTGAACCAAATCTTTTATAAAATCTGGTATAAACTCATCATATTTAACTTCTAATACAGTCATATTTTCATCAATAACTGATACTGTTGGCAATTCTTTATTGAATAAATTGACTGAATTTACAGAAGTCTTAATATTGCTATCGATTGTAACTCTTACATTTCCAAGTGGATAGACAAAAGCTTCTCTATCATAATCAACTATACTTTTTGCCTCCAATCTTTCACATTTTATTTTTAAATAAAATTCTCTTAATAAGCAGTTTGTCGATTCTTTTAAAAACTCAATGTCATTTTTTAATATCTTCTCTACTTCTTTTTTAGTTAAACTAGCTGACAGTTTTGATGTCATATTATAATGTTTTATTTTCTTCTCCAATTTTATATAAGAAAGGTCATTATTATAAAATCTTATTCTAAACTTTTCTCTCATTGCAACTCCATTTAACTTATCTAAAAGTGCTTTATCTTCAGGAGTGTCAAAATATAAACTTCTGATAAGATACTTTCCATCTTTTGATGCATTTCTATCTTTTTTCATTATTGGATAAAGCCTTGATTTTAAAGCTAGGACATCAGCTTCAGTTATTTTATGTTTCATCTCAAATCTATAGTTTAACTTCTTATCCATTATTATCACCTCTCAATTCATTTAACTATGTTTGATTTATTTTATATTTAGAGTATACTTCACTTGACTTTGTTAAATCTCCGTAAAATAAGTGCATCTTTATGGCATATATGTGGCAAACAAGATTAAGCTGATGAGATTTCTATAAATTTATTAAATTTTATATGGTATTAGATTCTGTATAGTCAATGAATAGTTGTTTTAGAGGTAAAAAAAAGAAGATGTTATTTATAGATAAATTAAATATTTCAAATAAAAAATCAAGTTTCTTATTCAAAATGATATAATCCATAATTCCATCTTCTAAATTTATAATACTAAATAATTAAATTTATATGCTTAATTATGTTAAAATTAGTTTTACTGCACTCCAAACAAGTACTAGTGCCATAATAATATTAATTACTTTATAATGCTTGTTTATATATTTTTGTAAAATACCTCCTGCTAGAGCCCATGTCAAAGTCCCAGATATGCCTACAATACTATTACAAACTGCTGCTGATAATAAATATTCAACTGACTGTGACACAGGTATTACATACCCTGTATATACAGTAATAGCAAATATTATAATTTTTACATTGACAAACTGCAAAATAAATCCAGTCCAAAAGGATTCTTTCTTCACATCACTATCATTGTTTGGTTTGCTCTTAGCTACTTGTATTGCTAACCAAATAATATAAAGTGCTCCTATGTACTTCATAATACCAGTAATCATTGGTATAAACTTTGATAATTCAAGGCATCCAAGAGCACATATAAACATAATACATATAAATCCCATACTAATTCCTATAACCACTGACTTTCCTTTTTTCCATCCATTATTACTAATTGTGTTTAATGCAAGAATATTATTAGGTCCTGGTGTAAAACCTGTAACAAATGCGTATGGTAAAAAAGACAATAAAACTTCACTCAACACTTGTAATCACTCTCCTTTTATATTATAATACTATAAATCAAACAATAAAAAAAATCGAAATATTTAAATCTATACTTCAATTATATTGAATGAAATGAGGATGAGCATGTATTTTAAATACCTACAAACTTTTAAAACCATAATAGAAGAAGGTAGTTTTTCTAAAGCAGCAAATAAACTCAATTACACACAATCAACAATAACATTCCAAGTGCAACAGTTAGAACAAGAGCTATCTACACACTTATTTGAAAAGATAGGAAGAAAAATGGTTCTAACTAAAGCTGGCAAAAATCTAATACCTTATGTGGATGACGTTCTATGTTCTGTTGATAAAATGAAGAATTTTGGTACTGACTTGTCTGAGTTACGTGGTGATTTACATATCGCAATGGGAGAAACTCTTATTTGTTATAAAATACCTCCTATTTTAAAACGTTTTCATGAAATGGCACCAAATGCAAGGCTATTTCTTCGCTCAATGAATTGCTATGATATTAGAAATTCTTTGCTTGCAGGAAGCATTGATTTAGGAATATTTTATAAAGATATTGGAGGCTTGGGAAATTCTATTTCTACCTATACTGTTGGAGAATCACCTTTGACACTAGTTGCATCTCCAAAAGTAAAAAAACAATTCCCTGATTTTATTACTCCAAACCAAGAATTAGATATACCTTTCATAATAGATGAGCCAGCATGTATTTTTAGACAAATGTTTGAATCATATTTAAATGAAAAAAATATTACTCTAGACCATACGATTGAACTCTGGAGTATACCTACTATTAAAAATTTAGTAAAAAATGATATGGGAGTGTCATACCTTCCTACGTTTGCAGTAGAAGATGATTTGAAGACAGGAGAACTATGTGCAATAGATACAGAGTTAGATGATAGAAGCATTGTAGCAGTATGTGGCCATCATAAAAATAAGTGGATTAGTCCCCTTATGCAATTATTTATTGATTTAGTTGTTTCAAATGAAAAATAGATAGACTTATTTAAAATAAGTCTATCTATTTCTTATCATATTAATTATTTTAATTACACAACTTCTTCGTCATATTCACTTGAAAATTGGCTATTATAAAGTTCTTCATAAAATCCTTTATTTTCAATAAGTTCTTTGTGATTTCCTTGTTCAATAATAGTACCTTCTTTCATTACTAATATTAAATCCGCATCACGAATAGTGGATAATCTATGTGCAATAACGAAGCTAGTTCTTCCCTTCATTAAGTTATTCATTGCCTTTTGAATCTCAACCTCTGTTCTAGTATCTACGCTAGAGGTTGCCTCATCAAGAATTAACACTGATGGGTCTGAAAGTATTGCCCTGGCAATTGTTAAAAGTTGTTTCTGACCTTGAGATAGATTAGAAGCATCCTCAGTCAATACGGTATCATAACCTTTAGGTAAAGTTCTTATAAAGTGGTCTACTCTTGCTGATTTTGCTGCATTTACAATCTCATCCATTGTAGCATCTGACTTACTATAAGCAATATTTTCTTTTATACTACCATTAAATAGCCATGTATCTTGTAGAACCATTCCAAACATAGTTCTAAGTTCTCCACGTTTTAAGTCTTTTATATTAACTCCATCAATAGTAATTCTTCCACCTTGTATCTCATAAAACCTCATAAGTAAATTTACAAGAGTTGTCTTCCCAGCTCCTGTAGGTCCAACAATTGCAATCTTATCTCCTGCATTCAATTTAATATTAATGTCTTTCATAAGAATAGAATCATCACTATATCCAAATTTAACATGTTCAAATTCCACTTTACCTTTAGGCATGTTGATAACTTTTGAATCTTCTTTGTCCTTTATTTCTTCAACTTCATCCATAACTTTAAAAACTCTCTCTGCAGATGCAATTGCAGCTTGAAGCATATTTACAATATAAGATATCTCTGTAGTAGGCTCTGATGCTTGATTTACATATTGTATAAACGCCTGTATACTACCAAGAGTCATTGCTCCAGTTGATGCAAATACACCTCCCACAACTGCTATAATAACATACCCAATTTGATTTATAAATCTAATAATTGGAGATATAGCATATGATGAGAATTGAGCTTTTCTACTAGCATTATAAAGATTTTGATTTAATTCTTTGAAGTTTTTTATAGTATCTTTTTCTTTACTAAATGCCTTGACTACTATTTGACCAGTAAACATCTCTTCTATATTGCTATTTAATTCTCCCAATGCTTTTTGATTTTCTGAAAATCTATTTTGTGATTTTCTTGCAATTATAACAGTAATACCTAAGGAAACAAGCAATGTTACAGCTGATACTATTGTAAGTGGTATACTTATGCTTATCATCATTACAATAGAACCAATCACTGTGACCACTGCCGTAATAAGTTGCATTAACCCTTCTTGTAAACTATCTGCTACCTTCTCTAAATCATTTGTGACGATACTAAGTGTTTCCCCTTTTTTGTGGGAATCATAGTACTTAAGAGGAAGCTTATTTAATTTATCACTTAAATCTTTTCTCATGTTAAGAACTAAATTTTGTGCAACCCCTGACATAATATATTGTTGTATATATATGAATACTGCACTAATCAAATATAACCCTAGAAGTATTGATATTATACCTCCCATAGTACTAAAATTCACACTGAACTTTGTACCTGTTTGAACTGCAGTTTTAATCCCATTAAATAATTGGTCAATAGCTTTTCCCATAACCATTGGTGCTAAAACTGTAAGAGTTGAACTTACTAATACTGAAATAAAAATCATTAATAACTTAAATTTTTGTTTCTTCATATATTTCAATAATCTTTTAGTAGTCTTTTTTGCATTTTTAGCTTTTTCTGCTGACATACCATCCTCAAAACTAAGTACATCTACATCTTGTTTTTCTGTTATTTTTTCACTCATATTACACCTCCAAATACACAGATTGATTCTTCACTCTATGCAAGTTCTTCTTTACTAAGCTGTGAATCTGCGATTTGCTTATAAACTTCACAATTTTCAAGTAACTCTTTATGTTTTCCTATACCTACAATTTCTCCATCATTCAAAACTATAATCTGATTAGCATCCATAATTGTACTTATACGCTGTGCTATAATTATGGCTGATGAATCTTTAATTTCATTCTTCAATGCTTTTCTAAGCCTTTTATCTGTATTGAAATCTAATGCAGAAAAGCTATCATCAAAAACATATACTTCTGGTTTTCTAACTAATGCCCTTGCAATAGATATTCTCTGTTTCTGGCCGCCAGATAAGTTATTTCCTCCTTGTGCTACGAACGAATCATACTTATCTTCCATATCAGAAATAAATTCATCAGCTTGGGCTACATTTGCAGCATATTTTACTTCTTCAATACTTGCATCTTCTTTTCCATATCTTATATTTTCTTCTATTGTCCCACTAAATAAAAAGGCTTTTTGTGGTACAAATCCAATCTTGTCTCTAAGCTCTTTTTGAGGCATGTTCTTAATATCTTGACCATTTATAGATATTTCTCCAGATTGAATTTCAAAAAAACGTGGTATTATATTTGCAATAGTAGATTTACCAGAACCAGTGCTTCCTATAATTGCAGTTACTTCTCCAGATTTTGCTTCAAATGTTATATTGTTTAAAACAGGTTCCTCCGACTGTGAATATGAAAAAGTTACATTTTTAAATACTAAATGGCCTCTTTCTGAAGTAATATCTTTATATCCATTTCCATCTACAATTTCAGGTTCTATGTCTAAGATTTGGTTTACTCTATCTGCACAAGCTCCTGCTCTAGGTATGTACATAAATACCATTACTCCCATAATTAAATAAAATAATATTAAGATACAATACTCAACCAGTGCCATTATATGACCTATCTCCATATTTCCATTACTTACTCTCATACCACCAAACCAAATTATACTCACTATACCTAAGTTCATTATTAACATTACAACAGGCATAAGTACTGCAAATATTTTATTTATTGAAATTGCTGTTTCAGAATAATCTATTGCAGTTCTATCAAATCTCTTTTTTTCAAAACGACTTCTATCAAAAGCTCTTATAACTCTTACTCCAGTTACTACTTCACGTAATACTCTATTCATATTATCCATCTTTATTTGCATCATTTTAAACAATCTGATAACTTTTTTACCAACCAAAAACGCAGATAACATGAATAGAAACATTACTGTAACAATAATAATTGTCATTACTTTATCTATAGAATATGCTAAGAATAAACCACAAACTGTTATGATTGGTGCTGGTAATACCAACTGAATAAACATAAACAAAGATTGACCTATTAAAGTAATATCACTAGTACTCCTAGTAATCATTGAAGCTGTTCCTATTTTATTAAAATCATTTATTGATAAATCTTGTGATTTTATAAATACTGCTTCTCTAATATCTCTACAAAATCCAGATGAGAGATTTGATGATACTTTGCAAACTAAAACAGCTGATAAAGCTGTTATACCTGCTGCTATCAACATAATTAAACCTGTCTTTACAATATAATCTACATCCCCCTTTACTACACCATTATTTACTATACTTGCTGTAAGTGTTGGTATATATAAAGTTCCAAGAGTTTGTAAAAATGTAAACATCAGCACTGTAACAATTAAAACTCTATATGGTTTTAAAAAACGAATTAATTTTTTCATACAATCACACTCCTTTATAGAATATTATGATAAACTATACTGTAACAGGATAGTCAAGGAGGAATTTTAATTATGAGTCAAATTTCGAAAAATTATTTCACAACTGGAGAATTTGCAAAGATTTGTGGAGTCAATAAAAAGACGCTTTTTCATTATGATGATATAGGTCTTTTCTCTCCAGAGTTAAAGAAGGAAAACGGATATAGATACTACTCATACCATCAACTCAGTATTTTTGGTATAATTTCTTCTCTTAAGGAAATTAAAATGCCTTTAAAAGAAATTAAAGCTTATATAGATAAACGAACTCCGAATTTACTAATTGAACTTTTAGAAAAGAAAACTCTTGATATTAACAATGAAATTGAAAAATTGAATAATATTAAGGCTTTAATGGAGTCTACTATTTCATTTACTAAAAAAGCATGTAATATAGATGCAAATACGATTACTTTAGAAGAACATGAGGAAGAGTATTTAGTCAAAACGCCTCTTACTTATAAAGAACCCTTTCTTGGAGATGATGATGAAAACTTTTTATATGAATGTATTAACTTTATGGATAACTATGATTTAGGTGATGATGGTATGATTGGTTCAATCATTAAAGGCGAAGATATAATGAATAGAGATTTTGAGTCATATTCATATTTATTTACAAAAGTTAATAAAGACTATAAGAAATATCCTACATCAATCAAACCAAAAGGGCTTTATGTAACTGCTTATCATAAAGGAAGTTATGAAACTATTAATAAAACTTATGAAAAACTATTAGAATTTTTCAATCAAAATAATTTATATATGGGAGATTTTGTTTATGAAGAATATCTTCTATATGATATAAGTGTAAGAGATTCTAATGAATATCTAACTCAAATATCAGCAGAAGTTAAAATGTAAAAGGAGATACTAAAGAATACAAAAATGAATGTAAAGATTAATAATGAGTATAGCAAATTAAATAAATTTTATAATAGTATTATCTAAAGCATACAGAAGTTTATTTAAAAAGATGTAAGTGATTTTATATAAAATCACCTACATCTTTATTTATATTTAAACTAATTTCTAGAGTTATCTAATAGCCATTTTTCTGCATCTTTATAAAGTCTATCAACCTTCTCTGGTCTATCTATTCCGGGGAGTTCTTGATTTATTTTATATCCATCTGTACTAAGCATATAAGAAAGACTTGCATATGAAGGTCTATAATCCTTTATATCTTCCTTAGAAATTTTGACATCCCCATCCTGATAAACAGGTAAAATTATATCTTTTTCATATATAGCATCCATAGATATTATATACCACATATCGTCTATCTTTTGAGTCTTATACAGAAACTTGACATCTGACTGAAGTTCAACTAAATTTCCATCTATTTCATTTCTAATATGGATAGCTCCCATTGTAATTGATACTGCCTTATCTTTATTTACCCAAACTAATGTATCACAAATTTTATGTGGCGCATAAGATTTCATCTTACTTGATTCTTCTACGAACCCCTCTCCACTACCTTGATACCAAGATATTGAAACAGTAGATTCCTTTGCAAAACATTTTTTCATTTCATCCCATAACGCATTATCTCTACAAAACCTTTCAAATTCTATAAGCTCTTTTACACTATTTTTATCCACTATATCTTCTATAGAATTTTTTCCTGGTCTACTTAATAACATGTTCTCAATCTCCTTTAACATAAACTTCTTTTATTTTTAACAATACTCAATTCATTATCTTACTTTATTACCCTTTATCCATACACCTTTTATATTTCTAGTTGCTGCTATATCTTTAATTGGGTCACCTTCAACCATTACTAAATCAGCTCTTTTTCCCTCTTTTATTACTCCACGGTCATTAAGACCTAATAATTTTGCTGGTAAACTTGTTGCACTCTCAAGTACTTCAATTGTATTAAGACCTGCCTTAACTAATAATTCAAATTCACGATGAAGAGATTCCCCATGTTTCACTATACTAATAGAATTTTCATCATTATTTGCATCAGTTCCAGCTAATATCATCACTCTAGCTTTTTTCAATGTAGCTGTATTTTCTATTGCTGTTTCTAACCTAACATCTTCTCTTCCTGTAGCTTTTTTTATATTTGATACTATACTTTCCATCATAACTATAGTTGGAATTGATATAAGATTTTTCTCTTTTATCCTTTTGGCTACATCATCAGATAATTTACCTATAAAAGGAATATGATTTATTACATCAACATTTGCTTTTTCTGCATATTCATAAGCTATAGTTGTAGGTGCATGAGCAAATACTTTTTTACCATGTTCATGAGATATTTCAACTACTCTTTTTATTGTCTCAAAATCAAAAGCCGTTTTAGATGTTTTAGGGTCTTCTATTATGATTTTTACAAAATCTGCTCCTTGTTTAATTTGTTTCTTAGCAAAATTTTCAGCATCTTCAATAGTGTGTATTTTACTATCTTTAAACCCCATTCCCATAAGATGAGGGTGCGATTCTGGTGCAACAGGTTCATATACACTACGAATATCAGTTAATCCGTCTAAATTTCTTAAAGATTCTACTACATCTTTACTATTAGTTGCCATATCAAGCATAGTAGTTATACCCCAATCAGTTGCGTCCTCCAAGTTTTTTAAACTATCCAAATGTATATGAGAATCAATAAATCCTGGAAGTAAAGTGCATCCTTCTCCATCTATAGTAATATCAGATATTGTTTTTGATGATATCACACCATCTTCTATTACAACACTCCTTTGTTCTGAAAGTTTTTCTCCATCAAATATTTTAACATTAGTAATTTTAGTTATTGCCATACTTCACCCTCCCTTTATTTTTATTTATTAAAAATTTAATTCTTATTTAATTAAAAATTTCTTACTTTGATATTTTCTTAATTTATATAACTAATTATATATAAATTAATTTACCTAAACTATGTGTTATAATCTAAACTTTAATGTAAAATATACTATATTGATTGTGCTATAGTACAATCAAGTATAATTAGAGAAGGTTTAGCATGAAATTAACAGATTTAATGAAAGATATATCTCAATATATCTCAGTATTAAAGCCATTTCCAGATGAATATATAGACATTACTAGCTTGAATATTTATAAGAATAATCAAACTGAATTTACTACTGGATGTTTATATTTAGGAAATATATCAGATATTACTGTGGATTTGAACAATATAAATTTTTTAGGTATATTTATACAAAATGAAGTTAACATTGATTTAGAAAGATATAATTTAAACTCAGATATTTGTATCATAAAATCAAAAAAAGAGAAATATGACCTTTTTAGTGAATTGTTAAATATTATGAATCAAGAAATACGTCTTAGTTTATGTTCTCAAAGGTTTTTTGATGTGGTTTCTGAGAATAAAGGCATACAATATTTAATTGATATAGCACATGAAGAATTTGGCTATCCCATGATAATTCGTGACTCTACCTTCAAAATTTTAGCTCATTCTTATGATGTTAGTGATATATTGCAACTTACTGAAGATTCTAATGGAGATAAATATTTAGACGAAGAAACTATAAATTACATAAAATATCAAAATATACATAAAAAAATACATTATAATAAATCTATTAAAGAAGAAAATAAACCAGACAACTGGATTGGTACATTAATCTCATCCGTGTGTGTAGAAGAAATTGAAATAGCTCATATAGCTATCTGTGAATGGAAAATTCCATTTAATAAATTTCACTTCAAATTATTAGAATCGCTTAATAAAGCTTTATCTCTAGAACTGCAAAAAAATAATCTGTTTAATATAGATAAAAAACTTATTCCTAATTATATACTTTCTGATTTGTTGGAAAAAAAGTATCTAGATGATGATACTATAAGCAGAAGATTTCATTATCTAAATTGGACTAAGTCAAATTCATTAAACATAATGGTAATAGTAAACAAAGATAATAATTACTTTGACAGTAAAGTTCCTTTTATTATGCAGTCTTTAAGTGCATTTATACCATCTAATAATTGTGTAGTATACAAGTCTACTTTAGTTGTTTTTATTAATGATTCTTTAATTCATAATTTAATTGAGCATGAAAATAAAGACTTTATTAATTACTTAAAACTAAATTCACTTTATGCTGGAATAAGCCCAAGATTTTCAAAGCTATCTGATAGTTGGAAGTATTATATTCAAGCCAAAAAAGCTAGTGAAATTGCTCAAAAATATGACATAAACTTTTCTCCATTTGGGAAAAGCATACCATATATCCTCTACGAGCTACTTAGTACCAACTATGATTTATATGACCTCAATCATCCTGCTGTAACCAAACTAATTGAAGAAGATAAAAAAAATGGTTCTAATTTTTTAGAGACCTTAAAGCAATATATCTACTTTAATAATTCACCAAGCAAAGCAGCTGAAGTTTTAAATATCCATAGAAATACTCTGTTTTATAGAATTAATAAAATAAAAGAAATTACAGGTATTACACTAGATTATGCTGATGAAATACTTCAGATTTATATTTCTATAAAAATGATTGAAATTAACTCAAGAAATAAGACCTGTTTCAACACATATACAGGCATGTAAAAATATTTTGACACACTTAAATCACTATTGTAAAAGATATTTGATAGATTTTATCCTCTCAATATGACAAAATAATTATAAAAGGAGCGATAGCTACATGGAAATTGGAAAGAAACTGAAAAATGCTCGTATAAATTCTGGATTGACACAGGAAAAAGTTGCAGAAAAAATTAATGTATCACGACAAACAATTTCAAATTGGGAAAATGAGAAATCTTATCCAGATATTATAAGCGTCATCAAACTAAGTGATTTGTATTCAATTAGCTTAGATGAATTATTGAAAGGAGATAATAAAATGATTGAACATTTAAAAGAAAGTACAAATCTAGTTAATAGTAATAAAAAGTTAATAACTGCAATTATTATCAATATTATATTACTTATTTTATTTGTGCTATTTAATAGCTTTATACCAGACAACTACTACTTTATGGTTAGTGTATTTTGTACAGCAATAATAAGTTCATCAGCATTGTTCTACCAAATTATAAGAAAATTTTAGGAGGTGTACTCATTATGGAAGTGAATAAAACTATGCTTATTTTGATATGTTTTGCTGTAGCTCTTGTGGGTTCAGTTGGTGTTGTATATCAAATTTATCATATGACTGTGATTGATGCAAAAGCTCGTGGATTAAAACATCCTAAATTGTGGGGATTATTTGCTATGAATGGTAATAATTCGAGTGGTTTAATAATATACTTAATAGGTAGACGAAAATACCCTATTATAGATATGTCTAAAGAAGATTGTAAAGAAATTGAATCTAGAAAAAAATCAGTTGGAGTTGGATTGATTTTTTTGGCTATCAGCGCTATAGGTTTGGTAATATGTATTACATTATTTTGAGTTAAGAAAATGCTAATTGCTTTTGGAGATACAGATACACAAGAGTATATTGATAATCCTAAAAACATGACAATTGTAGATTTTAATACTCTTGTTAATATTGAACCAACTACTTTAAATATTTTTTATATGCCTATAGGAACAGACCTAGAATTTCGCTCTGATAAAAGTGGAAAATATTTTATTGACACAAACACAAGGAAAGAAATTAGAGAACTAGTTAAACATCCTGCACAAATAGCATTTGAAAAGAATCTAAAATTTTTAAATCAGGAAAATTATCCAGTAGAATTCTTTCAAAACTTGTTTCAGAAAAGCCACAAACTTGAACCCTTCATTGTGGGAGAGACAGATTTTCCAAGTGGAGAAGTCACAGAACTTACAATACCATTTATGAATCCTACATATTTTTAAACTATAAAACTTATTGACAATTTGGTTTTAATAAATAGAATTCTTTTAAAATACATAGTGCTTAATTAGACATGAAAATAAGGCTATGCTTTTTATGGTCATAGCCTTTAACAAATACTTACAAATTCACTACATGAGTCAATTTTTTTAATAATTTAACTATATACTCAAACTATATCTTCTAAATTCACTGTATATATAATTCTTCTTCAAATAAACAGTAAGAATTTTTTCCAGAGGCCTTTACATTATAAAGAGCTCTATCTGCATTTTTAAACAATTCTAAAAATGAATTTCCATTTTGAGGATGTCTTGCAATACCTATACTAACAGAAGCCTCAAAGCTAAAACTTAAATCATTGTAGTTCTCATAAAGTACTCTATTTAATTCTTTAGCTTTTTTATGCAAATTTACTTCTGAATGATAATCTTGCATATATACTACAAATTCATCTCCACCAATTCTTCCAACTAAATCTTCATTCCCAAAACTATCTTGTATCTTCTCAGCAAAAGTTTTTAATACAAAATCACCAAATGGATGCCCAAAATTATCATTTATTTCCTTAAAATCGTCCAAATCAATAATGAATAATGCATCTTTTTTATTGCTTTTATTTGTAGATATAACTTCTTCTACTAATTTTTCAAAGGTACCTTTATTGTATATATTTGTCAATGAGTCACTTTCTGCTCTAGTTTTCAACTCTTCGTATTTTTTTATATCACTATCTACATCTACAATTACGCCTACAACCTTCAAAAGTTCATTTTCATCATTAAAAATCTTTGTTACTGATGTTCTACACCAAAGGTATTCGCCATTAGATTTTTTTAAACGATAGATTACCTGATTATGTTTGTTATTTTCTTTAATACACTTAAGAAACTCTTCAAATCCACTATAATCTTCCTGATGAACTAATTCTTTATCCATAATCTCTTTTAAAAGATTGTCACATTTACTACTATATCCAAATTTTTCATTCCATGCTTGAGATACAAATGATTTATTTTCTTTAGCATTCCATTCAAAGACAACAGAGTCAGTCTGTTCAACAATAATTTTATAACGTTCATTACTGAGCCTTAATTCTTCCTTATGAATTATTTCTTGCTCAAGTATTTCATACTTCATAGATAATTTAGTTTTATCTATAATAGATTTAAATAGATAAAACACGATAAAATTAATATATAAAATACCAACACTTGATATTAAGTTTAGAAATTTTAAACTTTCAGAACTAAAAAAATTATTTACATCAAAGATAGAAATAGTCAGAAATAAGCTGAACAAAGGTATTGCAAGTAAAATAACCCAATACTTTATTGGCATATCTGAATGTACATCTTTTTTAAATAAACAAACTATCTTGCATATAAATAAAAAAACTATCTTAGATAAAATTGTGGCTGGTACTCTTATAGTATTGTTTTCAAACATTATTTCGAAGCCTTCTTTTATAAATAAAACAAAAATACTTGTTACCACAATTTCTGATAATATAAAGAATACATTTAATAAAACAGTCGCAAACAATCGTGTCTTTGTATTTCCTTCATATAAAAATGATGATGAAAAAATAAGGATGAAAATTAAAGGTGTTGTGATTACAGGATTTAAAGTTATTAAATTACAGACTCCTAAACATATTATAAAACCCAATCTAGCATATCTTACAGCTCTTGTATATCCTTCTTTCTGACCTAAAAAATCTGATAAAAACATATGGACAACAAAAGCTTCAAAGATAACTGTTACTAAATTTGTAATATCAAAAAGCAGTTGTTCTTTCATACATATTTTTTATAAAATAAGAAGCTTACTTAAGCTAAATACACTTCAGATTTTACTTTTCCTTTCTGCATATATATTTAAGCACCTACTTTAATTGTCAACCATTATAATATATGTCAGCTTAATATTGTTCTTTTTTCAACAGTATACAATAGATATATGTAAAAAACAACTTCAAATATTGACATATTTCTTTAATATATATCAATATTATCTTTATAACTTAAATACTATAGTAAACTTAGCTCCTTTTTTACCATTTTCCGCATATATACGTCCACCATGTTTATTTACAATAGATTTAACTATTGATAATCCAATTCCATGATTTCCCCCAACTCCCTTATAAAATCGTTCAAAAATATGAGGTAAATCGTCTTTATTAATCCCAATCCCATCATCTTCAACTACAACAACTATATTTTTTTGATTATATTTACATACTATTTTAATTTCACTCTTAGCATACCTTAAAGCATTTTCTATAAGATTCATAAATGCTTTGGATACATTTTTTTCATCACATTCAAATAGAACCATTTCTTCATCAAACTCATAAATAAATTTTATACCTTTATTTGCCGCTCTTACATTTTGTCTAGAACCACAGTTTGAAAGTACTTCCCTTAAATCACATTCTACAAGGTCATAATCTTTAGTTATGTTATCAATTTTAGAAATATATAACAAATCTTCAACCATATCACTCAACCTATCACTTTCTTCAAGTATTATATCACTTGCATGTTTGCTATCTATTACATTATACTTTATGGCTTCTGCATAACCTTTAATGGACATAAGTGGAGTCCTAAGTTCATGAGAAGCATTTTGAAAAAATATTTTTTGTTCATTATCATACTTATCAAGATATTCAGCACTCTTATTCATAATATTTGAAAGTTCTACTAATTCCTTATCTGAAAAGTCAAAGTAAGTTCTTTTAAAATCTCCTTGACCCATTTTTTTTGCAAAACCACATAACTCTTTTATCGGCTTAGCAATTTTTTCAGATAAAACTACTGCTGTAAATATTGCTAATATCCCCGCAAAGCACATTACAAATATCAATACAATATTTATCTTTTGAACTAGATTTAAAGTCTTTGATATATCTATAAAAAGAATCAAATATTTATCTTGTTCTCCATATATACTAGTAATTTTTACAGTAGAAATATAATAATCTTTACTTCCAGTGGATATACGTGTGTTTTCATCTGAGTTTAAGTCGAATTTTTCATTTTGGATACACTTTTTAATCGATTCCATCTCATCAATATTCTTTAAGAAATCATCCTCTCTTGTTGGAAATATCAAGTTATACTTTGAATCAACCACCATAGCATCAGCATCTGATTGTGTTTCTGCCATCCTAACTTTATCTTGTACATTTCTCATAAAATTAGATAATGCTTTTGGAGGAAGCTTTCCATCATCTTGAGGAGGCTTAATAGGTCTAAAATTGCTATCCATATGTTCTACTATTTCTGTAGATTTTGTTAGTTCTTCATTTGCAGTCGTTTTTATGTACGTATCAAGCAATATATTAAAAGATACTAATATTATCATAAAGACTACAATTATTAAACACAATATGCTCAATAAAATTCTAGTTTTTATGCTTATATTTTTCTTTGAAAATTTTAATTTAAATATGGATTTAATCTTATTTCCTCTCTTTTTATCATTTTTATTTTCCATCTGAATTTTTCTCCTTTAATCTAAACCCAAAACCCCAGACAGTTTCTATCAAAATATTTGTATCTAAAATTTTTTTACGTAGTCTCTTTACCGTATCGTCAGCAGCTCTTGTCTCAACTTCTATATCATATCCCCATATTTTATTTAATAATTCATCTCTAGAAACTGCTCTGTCTCTATTTTCAAACAAATAAGTTAATAAGTTGTATTCATTTGGTGTTAAGTCTATATTGTCACTTTTATTTGTAACGATTTTATTTTTTTTATTTATTGTTATATCACCAAATTTCAATTCCATATCTACAGAATCACCATACTTATCATAAATTTGTTTCTTTTCAAATTCTATCCTTCTAAATATCGACTTTACTCTCATAACTAAAGACATTGGGCTAAATGGCTTTGTAAAATAATCATCACTACCCAAAGTTATCCCTGTAATATAATCTATATCTGTATCTCTTGCAGTAAGCATTATTATTGGAACAGTACTCTTCTCACGAAGTTTCGTACATACATCAAAACCACTTAAACCAGGCATCATTATATCTAGGATTACTAAGTCACACTCTTTTTTATTAAATTGCTCTAAAAGTTCGTCACCTGTTTTAAAATCCATAACATCATGGCCTTCATTTTTTAAGAATGTCTTTACCAAATTTCTTATATTATCTTCGTCATCTGCTATATAAATTAACTTATTCATACACTCACTCCTTAATAAACTCTTAATTTAAATTAAATAGTATAAATACATTGATTAAACAATAAAATCCCAATATGTAATATAAATAATATTTTTTACTATATTTAAATTATATCAGCTTTTTATGGTACATTAGTTTTAAAATTGTTTAGATTTTAAGGCAATTTTAAGGCAAAAACAAATTATTATAGAATTTATCAGACTCAATACAAAATGTTATAAAATAATAATCCAACTTCTAACTATATTTATTCATTTTCTACCAAAACTGATATTTCTCAGACTTTTTATTGAATATTCAAACAATTAATATTATAGTTATATTAAGTAATACAGTTTACTTCAAGCATAAAAAACATTTATTCATATATCATACTTATTCCATTCTCAATTAATTTTATGGATTTCTTAAACTCATTGACAAAATTATATTTCAACAAAATAAAACTAGGTAAAGTATCTCTGAAGGGAGAATTTAAAATGAAAAAAACGCTTAGATATCTTTTATTTTTAATTATTCTATTAAGTATGTATTTTTTAGCTGTTAAATTGAATTTTGACTTCTATCGTAAATTTGGCACTGGTTTTATGCAAGACTTTAAAAAATTTATTTTTATTAATTTAATCTCCTCTGGTGGCATTGGTTTATTGTTAGGAACTGAATTATTTATTAAGGAGTATAAAAAAAATGGCAATTGGTATATTGATATTCCAAGATTAATCCTTCTCTGTCTTCCATCTTTTTTACTAACATTAATGCCTGTATTAATATTTATGTTTCCAGTTGGCAAAATTCCAATTATAGGTAGTTTTATTATGCTTGACCGAATACCACTTAATATAATAATTTTTAATATATTATTTGGATACTTCTTGATAACGAGTTTTCGTAAAAAATAATAACTAAATAACTTAAGTAAAAAATAGCTATCTTTAAATAAATTTTATTATTTAAAGATAGCTATTTTTTACTTAAAACCAATTATATTCTTATACTAATTTATAATCTTTTGGATTCAGTTTACTTGCTGCTGCTTCATCTACTATAACTATAGTATCTTTGTGAAGTTGAAGTATAGAACCAGGAACTTCTGGAGTTATATCCCCATAAACAGTTTTATATACTGCATCAGCTTTTTCTTCTCCTGAAGCTAAAAGTAATATTTTTTTAGATTTTAAAATTGAACCAATTCCCATACTTACAGCTTTTTTAGGAACATCTTCTCTTGATTCAAAGAATCTTGCATTAGCTTCTATTGTAGATTCTGTTAATTCAACTACATGAGTTCTTTTTGCAAATTTATTATCAGGTTCATTAAAACCTATATGAGCATTACGACCTATTCCAAGTACTTGTACATCTATACCACCTGCTCTATCAATAGAAGCTTCGTAATTTATACATTCTTTTTCAATATCATCAGCCATTCCATTTGGTAAATGAGTATTTTCTGACTTAATGTTTACATGATTAAACAGATTTTCTTTCATAAAATAATCATAACTTTGGTCATTAGATATTGGCAACTTATAGTATTCATCTAAATTAAAGCTTATTACATCTGAAAAATCTACTATATTTTCATTATATTTCTTAACTAAATCTCTATACATACCTATTGGTGTACTTCCCGTAGCTAATCCTAATATTGAATTTGGCTTTAAAACTATTTGAGCTGCTATCATTTCAGCTGCTTTTTTACTCATTCCATCATAATCTTTACATACTAATACTCTCATTTTGTTCCTCCTAAATTTTAGCTAATACTTTAATTGATATAAGTTTAATTTATTACTATTTTTATATAACTTTTATTTTATTTAAAGCTTATTTTTTACATTCTACATATTTTTGTATACTACTTCACCCAAGCATAGAGTCATCTTGCAGTCCAAGTTTTCATCAAACACAGCTATATCTGCATCTTTACCTATATCTAGACTTCCTTTTTTATCATTTATGCCTAAAGATGTTGCTGGGTTCAAGGATGCTAAATTAATTGCTTCATTTACTCTAAGGTTTGTATTATTTAAAAAGTTAAGTACCATTTTATTTAAAGATAATACACTACCAGCTAATGCACCATTTTCAAGTCTTGCTTCATTGCCTTTTACTATAACTTTTTGACCTCCAAGAGCATAGTTTCCATCTTCAAGCCCACCTGCTTCAATAGAATCCGTTATTAAAATCAATTTTTCTCTACCTTTATTGTTCAATATAAATTGAAATAAATCTTTATTTATATGGATTGTATCTGCTATTAATTCACTATATACATCAGTTGTAAGTGCTGCACCAACAACACCAGGATCTCTATGGTTTAATCCAGTCATTGCATTAAACATATGAGTTATATTTGTTACACCTAAGTTTATAGCTTCTTTAGCTTGCTCATAACTTGCATTACTGTGACCTATAGATAAAACTATATTTGTACATCTTTTGATTTCTCTAGTAAAGTCAAAGTCTATATCCTTTTCTGGAGCATAAGTTATTACCTTTATAACATTCTTGTATTCTTTGATAAATTCATATTTTGAATTTATTATAAATTTTTCATTTTGTGCCCCCTTATAATTTTCATTTATAAAAGGTCCTTCTAAATGTGCTCCTAATACTTGAGCTCCTCCAAGTTTTCTACTTTTAGCTTTTTTGATAACTTCAAGTGCATCATAAACATGCTCTTTATCCATTGTCATTGTAGTTGGAAGAAAAGATGTTACACCATGTCTCATTATTGATTTTGAAATTGTCTCTATAGATTCATCAGTTGAATCCATTGTGTCTTTTCCCATGTTTCCATGTATATGAATATCAATAAGACCTGGAGAGATATATTTACCACCAACATCTATAACTTCACAATCATTTGGTATCTCATCAGATATATCAATTATTTTTTCATCAAATACTAGTACTTTGTTTTCTAAAATTTGATTCTTTAATATTATTTTCCCATTAATTAAACATTTCACCTTATTCACCTACTCACTCAATACTATTTCATATTGATATTTATCTGTTCTAAATATCGATATGGTATACTCTATAGGATTACCTTCTTTATTATAAGAATTCCTATGAAGTTTAAGGGCTAAAGAACCTTCTTCTGTTTCAAGTAGCTTACTTTCTTCATCTGAAAGTATAATTGGCTCCATTACTTGCTCAGCTTTTTGTATCTTATAGCCATATTTCTCATTCAAAACTCTATATAATGAAGAATTATCTAATATTCCTTTTGTAAGACCTTTACACATTTCTTCTGATAGATACACTATTTCTAATCCAAATGGCTCTCCATCTGTATATCTAAGTCTAATAATTTTATATATATTTGTTGTATTATCACTTATTCCAAGCTTTCTTTTTACTAAATCGTCTGGTAGTTCCATCTCAAAGGATAATATATCAGTTCTTATGTTTACTCCTTTTTCTTTCATTACATCAGTAAAACCTTTTACATTTGAAAACTGATACTTCTTTTTTTGCTTTGCGACGAATGTACCCTTTCCTTGTACCCTATAAAGAAGACCTTCTGTAACTAAGCCAACAATAGTTTTATTCACTGTCATGCGACTTACATTTTGTATATTACAAAGTTCTCTTTCTGGTATTATTGCATCACCTTCTTTAAGTTCACCAGTTTCTATCATCTCTCTTATTATGGCACTTAGTTGAGTATGCAATGGTATATTACTAGATTTATCCACTATTTTCATAAAATCACCACTTTTCAATATGGTATATACCAATTTTGGTATATACCAATTATACTTTAAAAGAAAATTTATTTCAATACTTTTAACTTATTTTGTAAAAATTTTAGGGAAATCTAAAGACAAAAAAGAAATTGGAGTTTATACTATATAAGAAGCTAAATAATTGAAAATGCATGAATAATTACATTATTTATTATAAATTTCACTAATACTAATATATATACTGTGAAACACTACTACATAAGAGTAGTATAACTAAATTGTAAATATAAAATGAGAGGATGATTTTAATTTGATAAAAATAGGTGATTTTAATAAACTTATAGTAAAAAGAAAAACAGAATTTGGATATTTCCTAGATGGACAAACTAATAACACCAAGGATGATGTGCTTCTTCACAATAGATTAATAGGAAAAAATGAAATAAATATAGGCGATGAAGTAGATGCTTTCATATTTAAAGATTCTGATGACAGAACTGCTGCAACTTTAATACCTCCTTTAGCTAAAGTTGGAGATGTTGCTTATCTAAAAGTGGTTGATAACACTGACATTGGTACTTTTATAGATATGGGGCTTACAAAAGACATACTAGTTCCTTTTAAATCTAAGACCTATCCATTGTTTAGAGATGAAAAATATTTATTTTATATATATTTGGATAAAAGCGGAAGAATCGCTGCTACTACAGACATAGATTCATATTTAGAAACAGACCATACTTACAATGTAGGAGATATGGTAAATGGAGTTGTATATGGGTTCCAAACCAATAACTCTGCTATGATATGTGTTGACAATAAATATGCTGGTGTAATCCTTCATAATGAATACTTTACAGAATTAAAAGCTGGAGATGTTCTTGAAAATTTACATGTTATAAAAATATATGATGATGGTAAATTAGGGCTTTCTCCTAGAGGAAACAGAAAAGATGAACTTGATACCTTAGAAAATAAAATTTTAAGCTATTTAGAAGGTTCAGATGGATATATGAGATTTAATGATAAATCTGACCCTAAAGATATTTCTATCTTATTTAATTCAAGTAAGAAAAATTTCAAACGTGCTCTTGGAGTACTTATGAAGAAAGATTTAATTTATCAAGATGAAGATGGAACTTATTTAAAATAAATTATATAACACAAAAATCGAAGTAAAAATGAAAGATATTTTCTATTTCATATTTACTTCGATTTTTTATTTAGGTTACTACCTATATTTATTGTGCATTTACTACATCTATTATGTCTAGTTCACAAATCTTTTTAATTGGTTTTCTTACTGAAAGTAAAGTTATTATTATCATAGTTACCACAATGATAAACAGCAAATCAAAAGGTATTTGCCACTCTATATGAAACTTTAATGTTACTAAAGATACAAATATATACCTATGTAATATTAATCCAAGTACACTCCCCAGTAAACAACCACTTAAAGCATATGTACTTGACTCTACTATTACCATTTTTCTTAATTGCTTATTGGACATGCCTATTGCACGCATAATACCATAGTAATTTATTCTACTTGTAACACTTATATTCATACTGTTTATGATATTAAACATACTTATAATGGCAATTATAAATACAAACCCATATACAAAAATTGCCATAGTGTAAAATGAATTTCTAGCTTCTAAGTTACCTTGTCGCTTATCTCGAACCTCTAAATTATCATCTAGTACACTTCTTATATTTTGAATTAAATTTCCAGGAGCATCTTCATCAACTTGAGTATCAATTATTACATAGTCTTTCATACCTGTTACATTTGTAAAAGTATTTTCAGATGTTATAATATTTCCAATATATTTATCTTTATTAGTAGTGAATACTACTGGTATTTTTGATTTATCAACACCCATACTATGTAAGTATCCAGCTATATTATAATCATGTTCTACCAATGCTCTTTTATAATCATTGGTTATATTTACAACTACTATTTGACCTACTACTATAAACATCAATAAAACGGATATAATAACCAAAAAAAATATTTTTATGTCTTTATTAGAAAATATCTTCATATTAACACCCTCACTTTATAACATTCCATTTGTAACCCATTCTTCTAACTGTTAATAGAAATTTTGGATTTTCAGGATTATCTTCAATCTTATTTCTAAGCCTTCTCACATATACTGACAGAGTGTTATCATCTACAAAACTACCATTTCCATCCCATAACTTGTCCAATATATTTTTTCTTGTAAGTACGATATTTTTATTTTTCATAAATAGGCACAATAATTTATATTCTGCTGTAGTAAGCTCCAGCTAAATTTCATTTTTAAAAACACGATTTTCAAGTAATTTAACAGTAATACTATTTGACTTTAGTTCAGTTACATTTTCATTTGTAAAATTATAACGTCTAAGTAAAGCTTTTATTCTTGAAATTAACTCATTTAATTTAAAAGGTTTTGTTATGTAATCATCTCCACCCATATCAAGCCCCATGACTACATTTACTTCTTCATCAGAAGCAGTTAAAAATATAATTGGCACATTAGAAACTTCTCTTACCTTTTTACAAATATCAAAACCATTACCATCAGGTAAGGATACATCCAAAATCAGTAAATCATAATTTTTTTCTTTGTACATTTGCAATGCTTCTTTTACTGTTCTTGCTATATCAACACTAAAGCCACTCTTTTGTATGGAAAATTCTAATCCATATATCAAGCTTAAATCATCTTCAACCAACAATATACTACTCATCTCAATCACTTCCATTTTATTTATTTTTATTTTTCATTTATTATATACTTAACTTATTATATTTTTACTCTTTTAAAAATACAATACTTTGAAATCCTAATAATTAAAAAAGCTTAAAATACACTAAGTATTCTAAGCTTTTTTTAATCACATTTTATCTATTTGTATTATTTATTTTTTAAAATACTATTTTCAATACTGACTTTATCAAACATTTCACTATCTTTACTATTATCTATAAAAATATCACTTATATTTCTAATATTTGTTGAATAGTTACCACTAAGTCCCATCTTATCGAAATTCATATTCCCTAGCTTTTGTATCACAAATCCCATTGATGCAAGTAAAATAGCAAATATTATATACTGACTAAAGTTACTCATATAATAATTTATAATAGTATATTCATTTCCTGTGAATGCCAACTGTTTTGTAGATAGCATAGTATATATGTATTCAGTACAATTTATAAATACATATATACCATAAATAACCAACATGACAGATAAACAATACATTGTAATTGAAACCTTTGATATTTTTTTTAATTGTTTAACTCTAAAAGCTTTTTTCAACTTCTCAATAAAATCTTTCATTTTAACTCCTCCAATACATTATTTAATAAAATATAATAATATTAGTATATAGAGTTAATGTGTTTATAGTATTAAGTTTTCATGAAGTTTATATGAGTTATTGATTTTGTATAAGCTTATTTCCAGCGTTTTAATTTTGGAAAGAAATTATTCATCATACTTCTTGCTTCATCTTCAGTCATACCTTTATTACTTTGAACCATAGGAGGTATACAGATTTCTATCATCTCTTCCATACTTATATCAGCAGTAAATTCACCATCTTTAAAACAATAACTACAGTAATCATCACTTTTACTTCCATCTTTATTTGTTCCATACAATTCATTAGTACATCCCATTGGCATGCCACAACATTGACAAAATCTAGTTTCTTCCATATATAATCACTCCTTGTATATTTTTCTTTGGCTCTTGACCATATTTAAATTATAGCAATATTAATATGACATGATTATGTCATATTAACAATAAAAAGACTAATAAAATTATATATTAATATATAAATTCTATTAGTCTATATTTTATTTACTCACTTAAGTTTTGGATTCTTAAATAAAAATTATATTCTATTTACTTTAGTCTTTATTGCTGCTTCTTTAACTGCTTCAGCAACATTTTTTACTACATTTTTGTTAAATACATCTGGTAATATATATTCTGGACATATTTCTTCATCAGTTATTGTATTAGCAATTGCATATGCAGCTGCTATTTTCATTTCTTCATTTATTTCTTTAGCTTTCACATCAAGTGCCCCTCTAAATATTCCTGGAAATGCTAAAACATTATTAACTTGATTAGGGAAATCTGAACGACCAGTTCCCATTATAAACGCTCCACCTAGTTTTGCTTCCTCTGGCATTATTTCTGGAGTAGGATTTGCCATTGCTAATATTATTGGTTTTTCAGACATACTTTCAACCATTTCTTTTGTTACAGTTTTTGGACCTGAAACACCTATGAATACATCTTTACCTTTTATAACATCTTTCAAAGAACCTTTTTCATTTCTTATATTAGTTACATCTAACATTTCTTTTTGAACCAAATTTAATCTTTCCATGTTGGCTTCCAGTGCACCACTTCTGTTACATAATACTATATTTTTAACATTCATTTTAAGTAATATTTTTGCTATTGCTATACCTGCAGCACCTGCTCCATTTATAACTATTTCTAAATCTTCTATTTTTTTGTTTTCAATTAACTTTATTGCATTTATTATTGCTGCTGCCACTACTATTGCAGTACCGTGTTGGTCATCATGAAAAACAGGTATACTCAAAGATTTTTTTAATCTATCCTCTATTTCAAAACATCTTGGAGAAGATATATCCTCTAAATTTATTCCTCCAAATACTGGTTCCATTAATTCCACAGACTTAACTATTTCATCTACATCATTAGTCTTTAAACATATTGGAAAGGCATCTACATCTCCAAATTGCTTAAATAATATAGATTTACCTTCCATAACAGGTATAGCTGCTTCAGCACCAATATTGCCTAATCCAAGTACAGCACTTCCATCACTAACTACTGCTACTAAATTACCTTTAGAAGTATATCTATAAACATCCTCTTGATTTTCATGTATTTTTAGACAAGGCTCTGCAACACCTGGCGTATATGCTGTTGATAAATCATCCTTAGTTTTAACTTCTACCTTACTTTCTACATTTATTTTCCCTTTATTAATTTCATGCATTTCTAATGCCAATTTTGCATAATCCTTAGACATCAATCTTCCTCCTTAAAATGTTTACAATTAAATTGTTTTGTATATTTAGTATTTATATAAATTTTCAAAATTTATTTACATTCATAAATTGCTCTTCCTTGTTCATAGATATTATTTCCATAACTATCTATAGCTACTGTAAGTTTAAGGTCTTCTACTACAATCTTTCTTATAGCTTCAGGTCCTAAGTCTTCATATGCAATAATTTCACATGATTTTATAGAATTTGAAATGTATGCACCAGCTCCTCCTATTGCTGCAAGGTAAACTGCTCCATACTTCTCCATACCTTGTATAACTTCTTCACTTCTTTTTCCTTTACCTATCATCAATCTAAGACCTCTCTCTAAAAGAGGTATCGTCAAATCATCCATTCTATAACTCGTCGTTGGACCTGCTGCTCCTATAACTTCTCCTGGTTTTGTTGGAGTAGGACCTACATAGTATATACCTTGACCATTTACATCGAATGGTAACTCTTCACCTTTATTTATACAATCTATCAATCTTTTATGAGCTGCATCTCTTGCTGTATAAAGTATACCACTTAGACTAATTGTATCTCCACAATTTAACTTAGCTATATCAATCTCACTTACAGGTGTAGTTATCTTTATCATTTTATTTTTCCTCCTAAATTACTACCTTTTTATGTCTTGATGCATGGCAGTTTATATTTACAACAACAGGAAGACCTGCTATATGTGTAGGAAAAGTCTCTATATTTAAACCTAAAGCTGTTGTAGTTCCTCCTAACCCCTGAGGTCCTATCCCCAATTTATTAATAGAGGCTAATAATTCACTTTCTAATTTTGCAATATTTTCATCTTCATTAAATTCGCCTAGTTCTCTAAAAAGTGCTTTTTTAGCTATTTGAGCACATTTATCTACAGTTCCACCTATACCAACTCCAATTACCATAGGAGGGCATGGATTAGGTCCAGCTTCTGAAACTGTATCAATAATAAATTTTTTAATTCCTTCTAATCCATCTGATGGCTTTAACATCTTCATTTTACTCATATTTTCGCTTCCAAATCCCTTAGCAGCAAACTCTATTTTAATTTCATCGCCTTTTACCATTTCATAATGAATAATGGCAGGAGTATTATCCTTTGTATTTATTCTACTAATTGGACTTACAACAGATTTTCTCAAATATCCTTCCTCGTACCCTTGTCTTACGCCCTCATTTATAGCATCAGTAATTGTATCTCCTTCAACTAAAACCTCTTGTCCTATTTCAACAAAAAATACAGCCATACCAGTATCTTGGCATATTGGTATATTTTTTTCCTTTGCTATTTCAGCATTTTCAACTAATATATTTAATATGTTTTTTCCCACTTCACTTTTTTCAGTTTTAGCTTTCTCTTTTATACAGCTTAAGACATCATCTCCTAAGTATAAACTAGCTTCTATGCAAAGTTTTTTTACTTGTTCAACAATTTGTTCAGATTTTATCTTCCTCAAGCGAACATCCCTCCATTACTTTATAAAAAATATTCGTAATCATATTTACACTTTACCATCATTTTTAAAATTTCTCAATATTTTTATATCAATTACATAATAGTAGTTAAATGTTTATTTTTAAGTCATTATTTATTTTATTAATCATATAATTTTTTGTCATCAATTTTTTATCTGAAATATCTATTTTTTTATTACATCTGTAAACTCTACTTTTATAAGTTTCTGTAAATCAAGTGGTGATAATTCTATTTGGTATCCTATTTTTCCAGCACTTACTATAATTGTATCTAATTGTTTTGCACTTTCATTTACAAAAGTCTTATAAAGCTTCTTCATCCCTACAGGAGAACAACCACCTCTAATATATCCTGTAAGCTTATTTATATCTTTTACATGAATCATATCCACACTTTTTTCTTTAGCTACTTTTGCAGCTTTTTTTAAGTCTAAATTTTCATGTACTGGTATTACATATACATAAATACTATTACTAACTCCTTGAGTTACTAGAGTCTTATATACTTCATTTACATCTCTTCCTATATCATGTGCTACCTCTACACCATCTACATGTTCACTTTTGACTTCATAAGATAGTACCTTATAATCAATTTTGTTTGAATCTAAAATTCTCATAGCATTAGTTTTTACTTTAATCATACATTCACTTCCTTTTTATAAAATACGAACATTATCCATATTTTCGAATATTCTGTACTATTTTAATAGAGTATTATAGTTAAAATAATTATATTTTAAAACAACAATATTATTATAACTCTATATTAACTTCAAAACTTCATTTTTTTCCAATTCACTAGAATTTTTTAGTTCTTTTTTTATTCTCATAGGAGAATCTCCTAAAATAAAGATATTATCTGCTAAAAATAATGCTTCTTCAATATCATGAGTTACAAATAAAACAGTTCTTTTTTCTTTTTTAAGTATGTCTTTAAAATTATCCATTATTATTTGTTTATTCTTTGCATCAATAGATTTAAAAGGTTCATCCATTATAATAGTCTTTGATGGATAGATAAATGCTCTAGCAATATTGACTCTTTGCCTAAGCCCTCCACTAAGCATCTGAGGATAAAAAATTTTATATTTAATAATTCCAACCAAATCTAAATATTCATCACAAATTTTATCTAATTGAGTTTTACTGTAGTATTTATTTACAACTATCTTTATATTTTCTTCTACAGTTAGCCAATCTATTAGCCTATCTTCTTGAAATATGTAACTTACATCTAGCTTACTCCCAATTTTATTTGAACTTTCTTTAATATTTAAATTACAAGTATCATTTTCTATAATACCACTTATTATATTTAAGAGAGTAGTTTTTCCACATCCAGATTTCCCAAGTATACAGTTAACATTATCTATATAAAAATCAATATTAAAATTTTTAAATATAATATGATTATCATATTTTTTATTTATATTCTCAATACTTAACCTTATCTTTTCCATAAAAAAGCTCTCCTTGACAAAAATTTTTGAGCTACTTGTAAAATGACTGATATTAAAACTATTATAATTATCCATGCAAATATCCCAGATGTATTAAAATTAATTTTTTCAGTTTGTATCATAGTCCCAATACCATATGTAGGTTGACTATATACCTCTCCTGCTATAGCGACTTTTAAGCTTAATGAAAATGTCGATACTAATATAGATATAATTTGAAATTTTATAGCTGGTAAATAGATTTTCAACACCTTATCTATAAACCTTATCTTATACACGCTTGCCATTTCTAATAAATTTTTATCAATATTCAATATTGCTCCTAAAACACTCTCGTATAAGATTGGAAAAACTATAGTAAACCCAACTATAAAAGGTGTAGTATCTTTTTTAAACCAAATTAGTGCAAGTATTACTAATATCATCGTTGGTATTGAACGTGCTAGAGCATTAATTGGCTTTAATAAATTTCTAAAAATCCTGCTTAAGTATGCTACTATAGACAATATGATAGCAAAAATCAAAGCAAATAAAAAACTAAAAAAACATCTACCTATTGAGTAAAGTATGTCTATATAGAAATTAGAATTCAATGCTATTTCTTTGATACTACTAGAGACTTGATTTATAGTTGGCAAGAATATATCATTGTTAATTTTTAAAGCAATAATTTGCCACAAAAATAAGAGGATAACACAAGAAAGTGTTACCTCTAATTTGTCTATAAATTGTTCTTTAATTTTCTTATTTTTCAACAAAGTATATTGCTTCATCTGGCACTTTGCCTCCTACTGTCTTATCATCAAAATTAGCTAATTTTTCATAGTAGTTTTTGTAATCATTAATCATATCTTTAACTGGAATATACTTTAAATTAGCTCTTTCAAGAGCTTTGCCTATTATTTTAGGTTCAGTAGATATTTCTATCTCCTCAGAATATTTACCTAATTCCTCAGGATTTTTATTTGCCCAATCTACACTATTTGATAATTGTCCTAAGAAAGAATCTACAAATTCTTTATTATCTCTTAAAAAATCAGATTTGATAATTAATGTAGATTGAGGATATCCATCCTTTGAACCACTTACTTCTTTCCATGAATCATTTAAACTTTTTATAATTTTTATATTTGGATTTTTGGACATTAAAGCACTAAGTGCAGGTTCTGGAACAATCCCTGTTGTAATTTTTCCTGTAGCCAATAATGGTACTAATTCACTTGCAGAGTTTACATAATTAAAATTTATATCTGCTGGATTTATATCCTTTTGTGATAAAAGACTTCTTATTGTTATATCTGGAGTAAGACCTTTCCCTGTACATCCAACTTCTTTCCCAATTAAATCAGAATAATCCTTTATATCATCTGTTGATACTAAATAAAGAGACCCCATACCTACAGTACCAACTATATTATAACTTGAAGTTTTATTATATGCTATTGCAGCCATATTTGATGGAACTATAGCTATATCTACATCTTTTTTCATTACTCTAGTAGAAATTGCCTCTGGTGTTTTCTCAATGCTATAAATTGTTTCATATCCATCTTTAATTGCTGGATTTTCATTTGCTAATTTCGCTACTGCTACCGCTGGCAATCCATCTGGAACAGCTACCTTTACTTCTTTAACAACTGCTGGTTCTTCTTTTGGCTTTTCATTTTGTCCTTGTGAACACCCCACTAAAAAAATTACACTTAATGCTGCTGATAACATTATATAAATATACTTTTTCATCTCTTCCTCCCGAAACTAACTTTTTATAAAATAATTATATTTATTTATATTAATTTCTGTTAATTTATCGAATAATCCTTCTTATTTAAATAATTTTATTTACTATTTACCTACACTCTATTTTAATATTTTTTCTTTCTCTTACTTGGACTTTTTTGTTGTTTTTTATTTTTTCTATTATTTGCATTATATTTTTTATTTTCAGTAGAAGACTTAGACTTATTTTTATTAGAATTATTTCTATTAAAATAAGGTTTCTCATCCTTTGGTTTTATTAGACATCTATGTCCAAAACCTATCAAATCCTCTCTTCCAGCTTCAACTAGTGCAGAATATACCAAGTCATAGTTTCTAGGTGCTCTATACTGTAATAAAGCTCTTTGCATTGCTTTGTCTCGTTTTGATTTTGGGACATAAACTGGCTTCATTGTAAGTGGGTCTATTCCTGTATAAAACATTGTAGTTGACAGTGTCCCAGGAGTTGGATAAAAATCTTGAACTTGCTCTGGTTGATAATGAGTATCCCTCAAATATTCAGCTAACTCTATGGCACTATTTAGTGTAGACCCTGGATGACTAGACATTAAATATGGTATCAAATATTGTTTTTTACCTAATTCTTCATTTATAGCAAAAAATTTCTGTCTAAACTTATCATAAGTTTTTCCTGCTGGCTTTTGCATATATTCTAAAACTTCTTCTGATATATGTTCTGGAGCCACCTTCAATTGACCACTTACATGATGTTCTATTAGCTCTCTAAGAAACTTATTATTTTTATCTGCCATTACATAATCATACCTAATACCAGAGCGTACAAACACTTTTTTTATGTTAGGTAATTTTCTTACAGCTCTAAGTAAATGTAGATACTCACTATGGTCTGCATCTAAGTTTTTACATGGTGATGGTGATAAACATTGTCTATTTTTACATGCACCTTTAGTAATTTGTTTGTTACATGCTGGTCTTCTAAAATTAGCTGTTGGACCTCCAACATCATGTATATATCCTTTAAAATCATTTAATTTTGTTATTCCTACTGCTTCATCAATAATTGATTTCTCACTTCTACTTTGAACAGCTCTTCCCTGATGAAAGGTTATTGCACAAAATGAACAACTACCAAAACACCCTCTTGAACTTACTATGCTAAATTTCACTTCTTCTATAGCTGGTATACCACCAGATTTCTCATATACAGGATGATATGTTTTTTGATATGGTAATCCATAAACTTCATCCAATTCTTCTCTATTTAGAGGTTTCTCTGGCTTATTTTGAACTAAATACTTACTTCCATGAGGTTGAACAATTATGTTTCCTCTAAATGGGTCTTGTTCATCATATTGAATTTTAAAAGCCTCTACATATTTCATTTTATCTTCACATATTTCTTTATATGATGGAATCAATATATAGTTATCGTATATTTCTTCTAGTGTATCTGCAACATAACATGTCCCATCAATATGTCTAATATATTTGGGGTCATATCCATCATTAAGTGCATTAGCTACATCCACAATCTGCTTTTCACTCATTCCATAAACTAATAAATCTGCTCCACTATCTATCAACATTGACTTTCTAACCTTATCACTCCAATAATCATAATGGGCAAATCTTCTTAAACTAGCTTCAATTCCTCCTATTACTATTGCAACATCGCTATATGCTTCTCTTATTTTATTACAATAGACTATTGTGGCTCTATCTGGTCTATAACCCATTTTTCCACCAGGAGAATACATATCCTTATCTCTATGCTTCTTACTCACTGAATAGTGATTCACCATTGAATCCATATTCCCTGCATTAACCAAAAATCCAAGTCTAGGCTTTCCTAATTTCATAAAATCATCTGTCGTCTTCCAATTTGGTTGTGCTATTATACCTACCTTATATCCAGCATTTTCTAAAACTCTAGATATTATTGCTGTACCAAAACTATGATGGTCTACATATGCATCACCTGTAACCAACACAAAGTCTAGCTCTTCCCATCCTCTATCTATCATATCTTGTTTACTTATTGGTAAAAACCTATTTTCCATATCATCACCTGCTCAATGTATATTTAACAAATACTTTCTTAAAATTAAAAATATCTTTTAATTTTGTTCTTAACGCTTAATTATAACACAAAAAATACTTAAAACCACAACTTAAATAATTTATATGAACGTTTTAGGTTCAATAAATCAAAATTGTGATTTTAAGTAAATCTATAATACAGTAGTTTAAACGTTTTATTCAATTAGTTAGGAAATCTTTACAAGAAGCTCATTTAAATATTTGCTTCAGACTCAACACTATTTACTTCACTACCAAATATTAAACATGCATCTTTACCATCAAACCATTTTAAAGCTGTTGCCGTTATATTTACATTTACACCAAACTTTTTGTTACGCATAAATGATTTACAAGTATCAGTTCCATCTTTTAAACAACTCATAGGGCATTTTCTACATTGTTTATTCTGATTGTTCCATAGTACTTTATAACATAAATCACCTACATGTGTATCTGGGGCTGACTCAAGCATCTTTTTATTGATAAATAACAGTTCATATGTGTTTCTGTCAACAACATAAGCCCATATGTCCATGTTATCCATTACAGACTTTTGAACTTCTAAAGATTCCTCTAGCTTACTTTGGATACGCATTTTTAATAAAAACACACTAAGCGTCTTGGAAATAAATGTCAGTGTATCCACTTCATCACTGGTCCACATACGATTATATGAACATTCATCAAATCCTACAAATCCTCTAAATTCATTACCTTCTAAAATTTTACATTGTAATATTGAACATATCCCTTGTGCTTTAAGCAAATTTTTTAAATCGCTATTGAGATTATCAACATCATTACAATAAAATAATCCATCTGCATTAAAATTTAAAAGATAATTGCCTAAATGACCATAGTAAATATTCTTAAGATTATCAATTTCTGCTGTTATTCCTTCATTACACCATTCAAATGTATTTTTACAGTAGAGGTTATCATCTGAGTTTTCAAATATATAGACACGACTCACATTAAAATGTTTACCCACAATATCAAGAATCAAATTTACAGCCATTTCTATATTATTTGATTCATACAATATATCAAATATATAATTTGTAATATGTTCCTTAAAAGACCTTGCTACATTGGTATTTTCATCTGTATTTCTTGTATTTGCTATATATTGTACTTTATCAATTTTTTTATCATACAAGGCATAACGATTCTTTCCTTTACCCTTAGCTGAATAAAGAGCTATGTCCGCATTTCTAAATAACTGCATGTAATCTGTTCCATCTTTTGGAAATCTAGCAATCCCTACACTCAAAGATATTTTATAATTATATCCTTTACCTACAAAAGACCTCTCAAACGTTTTGACCAATTCCTCTGCTTTGTTCATAATATCTTTTGTTTCAGAAATATCTTTCATAAAAACAATGAACTCATCTCCACCAATTCTTCCTACTATATCAGATGCTCTAAATAAATTTATTAAATCACTTGCAATTTCACTTAATACAGCATCACCATATAAATGACCTAAATTATCATTTATACCTTTAAAGTCATCAATATCAATAATCATTAAAGTACCTTGTCTGTTTTTATCCAATGTTATATATTCTTCTATAAGTGCTTGTGATGCTTTTTTATTATATAAACCTGTTAGTGGGTCTTTTTCCGCTCTCTCTTTTAATTTTTCAGCTTCTCGTTTTGATTCATCAATATCAGTTAAACTACCTACAACTTTATAAGGTATCCCATTATCATCAAACAGTGTCGTTGCTTTTATACTAAACCATGCATAAGTGGTATCTCTAAGTCTAATCTCACACTCCTCATACTCACTTCCTGATGAAGTGAGCTTAGTTAATAAAATAAACTTATCTATATCATCATGATATATATCAACTGATTTAATTATATTTTTCGTTGCATTTTCAGTTATAGGGTCATAACCAAATTTATTATACCAATTAGGAGAAATACTCATTTGGTCTTTTTCTATATTCCATTCAACTATAATATTTTGTGTCTGCTTTATAATAATCTCATGACGTTCTTCACTCTTTTTAAGCTCTTGCTCTAATAATTTAGCAGAAGTAATATCGACAATTACACTACATAGTACTGAGTTTCCATTTTCATCAACTATTTTTCTTCCTTTTAATAAAATCCATATAATACTACCATCTCGTTTTTCAACTCTTCGTTCGCATGCAAATGTATCATTTACTTTAAGTTGCTTATTTATATCATCAATCATTCCAGCTCTATCATCTCTGAAAATCAGCTTGATTAATTTATTATCTAATTCATCTTCTAACTGTTTACGTGTGTATCCAATCATATTTAAATAACCTTCATTTAAATATATACTATCAAAATCATCATTTATCTCAGTTATCACTATTCCACCAACAATGCTATCATTGATAGTCTCTATTTCAAACCTTTTTGAGTCTAATTCTTCTTGTATTTTCTTGAGTTCTGTTATATCAGTTAAGACTCCTTGTATATATTCATTCCCTTTACTCTCTTTTATAGATTTACTTCTATCTAAAACCCAAATTATACTTCCATCTTTTTTTACAATTCTATATTCAACTTCAATTTTATCTTGTCTTTTTAATTGATTTAAAACGATACTATTAACCTTGTCTACATCTTCTTTATAAATCATATTTTTAAATTTATTTTTAAAAACTACATCTAAATCCTCTTCAGAATAACCTGTAAGTTCCAAAAACCCCTGACTTACATAAGTCATAGTCATATATTTATCTTTTAAGCAGTTTTTAACACCTCCTAATATATTATCAGTAAGTGCCTTAAATTTTTCTTTTTCATTTATAATAGTCTTAGTATTGTTATTTATAATATAAGCTATATATACAACAAAAATTAATATAACTAATAATATTTCTAATGCAAATATGTATACATCATACGAAATATTATCTGACTGAATATATACTACTTCACTTGGTACAACAGAAAAAATATACCAATCATTAATTCCAAGTGGTTGATAATTTAACATAAATTTCTTATTATCTAAATTATAGTTAGAATATCCAGATTTATCATTTTTAATATTTTCTTTTATAACTTTTAAACAATTTACTTCCTCACAATTATCCTTATTAAAAAGTTTAAATACACATGATAACATTTTACTATTTTCGTTTGTATTTTGAGCAATTACATCTCCATTTTTTTTGGCAATATAAACGTGTGCTTTTTTATC
The DNA here is from genome assembly GCF_020676075.1 of Clostridioides sp. ES-S-0001-03. NCBI lineage: Bacteria > Bacillati > Bacillota > Clostridia > Peptostreptococcales > Peptostreptococcaceae > Clostridioides > Clostridioides sp. ES-S-0001-03. The sequence continues at coordinate 55,282 of NZ_JACVWJ010000005.1, forward strand.
AAATGCAGATAAGCCTAATAATTCATTTAATTTAGTTGAATCATAAGCTCCACTTAAAACACCTGCTACTTTTCCATCTTTATAGATAGGAGTAGCTAAAACTATTATTTCTTTCTTATCAATAATGGATTTTAAAGATTCTGATATGTTTTTTTCTCCATTTTTAGCTTTTTTAAAATAATCTCTATCTTTTAAATTAGTAATAATTCCATCATTAGAATAACTTTTTCCATCCAGTGTAGAAACAGACATTCTAATTAAAGAACTTCGCTTTACTCCAGACTCCATTAAATTAATCATCATATCATTATTTATATTATCTAAATTTCCCATAAAACTAGCAATAGATTCAAGCATGTCAAATTGACCACTAAGTTTTGTCTTAAGATTAATTATGTTATGCTCCGTAAACTCTGACAAATATGTATGCGTGGTCTCTTTCAACTTATTATCCAATTTAAACTTAAACTTAAAAATAGCCCCACAGGTTAAAATAATTATAATAATAAACAAGATACTAATACCTAAAATTTTTGGCTTTAGTCTGTTCACCATACTCACATCCTCATTACATATAATATATTATATGTTTATATTATATCTTCCTATTTTTATACATATTTTATTTCTTCCTATATTAGAATCAAACAACATATAGTTAAATTTATCTATAAAATTTTCATTTTACACTTCTTTTAATTATATATTAATTGATGTATAAAAATTATTCTCTTTTATAATACTTATATTAATAAATTCCTTATAATTCTTTTCATGCTTATAAATACCTCAATCAATTTTTTAAGTTCCTCTTAGATAAGATACTATTTAACATTGTCCCACTTTAATTTAAAGATAAAATTAAACTCAATATATCCTCATTTTCAACACTTTAATTTTAATGAATATTTTAAAAATATAACTTAATTTTCTTTTGATTTTAATAAGGCTTAATAACATAGTATATACTAATTATTATTCATTATTTTTCTAATTAATCACTATACTTTTTATATAATCAATCCTGTTTCCAAATTGAATTACCATTTTCTTAAGCTTCAACACTATAAAATAATTATAAGCTTCATACTCATCCTTGAAACTTAGTTTCCGAATAATAATTCTAGCATGTCACTTTAATATCCTTTTATTTTTCTAATTTTGCTCATATAACAATATAGTCTATAATAATAACAAATATCTTTTAACGCTTATTATAAATACTGTCTATATAAATTTCCATTCTAAATTATAACATACAATATTACTCTATTTCTGTTAAATGTAAATTTTTACCATATAAAAATCTAAAAAAAAAGATAGCTTTTTAGAAAAACTATCTCTTATAATTTAAAATTACTATACTATTATTTTTAATTAAAAATTAAAGGCTAAAAAGTAGTAGAGTTTACTTTTTAGCCTTTAATTTTATTAATTATTCATTTATTTCGTGTAAGAATAGCCCACATCTTACCTTAGGTTCAAACCATGTTGACTTAGCTGGCATTATCTTGCCTGCATCTGCTACTTTTATTAAATCCTCAATACTAGTAGGATACATTGCAAACGCTACCTTCATATCTTCATTAACTCTTCTTTCTAATTCCTCAATTCCTCTAATTCCACCAATAAAATCAATTCTTTTATCTACTCTAGGATTTTCAATTCCTAAAATAGCATCAATCACATAATTTTGTAGTATAGAAATATCTAATGAGTCAACTGGGTCTTCTATGTCTAATAAATTCTTATTTGCCTTCATTTTGTACCATTTATCACCTAGATACATTCCGAAAGTTCCTTTTTTGTCAGGTTTATATTTTTCTTTACCTTTCATTTGTTCTACATCAAAATTTTCTTTTATTTTATTTATAAATTCTTCTTCATTTAAACCATTTAAGTCTTTGATAACTCTATTATAATCTAAAACCATTAGATTTTCATCTGGTGCAATCATTGCTATAAAATAATTAAATTCTTCTTTTCCAGTATAGTTTGGATTTTTAGCTCTCATTTCTTTAGCTACATTTTCTGCTGAAGCTGTTCTATGATGACCATCTGCAATATATAAATAATCTAATTTTCCAAATGCATTTACTAAATTACATATTATATCATCATTATCAATCTTCCACACTGTATGCTCTATCTTGTCATCTGTTATAAAATCATATAAAGGCTCATGATTATCCATAAAATCATTTATCATATCATCTATTAATCTTTGATGTTTGTAAGTTACAAGTATAGTTCCCGTATTAGCATCACAGTATTTTATATGATTAGTTCTATCAACTTCCTTTTCTGGTCTAGTGTACTCATGTTTTTTTATTGTTCCATCTAAGCTTTCATCAACTGAAATACATGCAACTATACCAACTTGAGCTCTGCCATCCATAACTTGTTTGTATATATATATACAATCTTTTTCCTCTTTTACTAGAATTTCTTGTTTTCGAAATTCGTCCAAATTTTCTCGTGCTTTTAAATAAACTTTTTCATCATATAAATTTATATTTTCATCTAAATCAATTTCTGATTTATCTATATGCAAAAATGAATATGGATTCCCTTTTGCAATTTCTCTAGCTTCTTCACTATTCATAACATCGTAAGGAAGTGCTGCTACTTTATCTACTATATATTTATTTGGTCTAATCGCCTTAAATGGTTTAATCGTTGCCATTACTAAATTCCTCCTAATTGTATAAAATATTTTATAATGCTACCCCTATTAGATTGTTGAAGTCAAGAAAGTAGTCTTGAATCACATTTACAATTTCTTCTCCAATTCTTTCTTGAGCCTCTACTGTAGATGCTCCAATATGAGGTGTAGGAGAAACTCTTGGGTGATTTACTAAATCTAGATTTAATGTAGGTTCTTGCTCATAAACATCTATAGCTGCTGCTGATAATTTACCCTCATCTAATGCTTTTAGTAAATCTTTTTCGTCCACCAAACCGCCTCTTGCACAGTTTATTAAATAAGCTCCATTTTTCATCTTATTTATTTCTTTTTCAGTTATTACTGCCCCCTTATTCTTATCAAAAGGTATGTGTAAAGATAAGAAATCTGCTTTTTGTAAAACTTCTTCCATATCACAGAATCTATATTTGTTAAAGCCTTGTGCTTCACCCATTATATCAGTATATATGACATTCATTCCTAATAGTTCTGCCCTCTTTGCAACTTCTTTTGCAATTCTTCCAAAACCTATAAGTCCTAATGTTTTTCCATTAATTTCTGTACCTTTGTATTTTTTCTTTTCCCATTTTCCATCTCTCATAGTTACATTTGCAGTATTTATGAATCTTGCAAGTACAAATAATTGACCTATTGTAAGTTCTGCAACAGATATACTGCTTGCATTTGGAGTATTCATGACTTTTATTCCATTAGCTTCTGCATATTTAACATCTATATTGTCTAATCCTACCCCACCTCTTACTATCAATTTTAACTTTTTACCTTCTAATGCTTTGTCTATTACATCCTTAGTAACCTTAGTAGCTGAACGTACTACAAGCACATCAACATCTTTAAGTTTATCTCCTAAAACATCTTTTTCATAAAACTCTTCTATCACATTAAAATCTAACTCTCTCAATTTTCTCGCTGCATCTTTCTCTATTCCATCAGTAATTAATATATTATACATAACAAACTCCTCCAATTATATTCACTTAATTTTTCCAATTTTTATTTTTTAAAGTATTTTCATCACTAAAAAACTTTATTTAATTACACTTTCTATTTATATAATTTTCAAAATATTTTTTATTAAAGTCATATCAAATTTCATTAATGTTTGTTAAAAATTTAATATGTAATTTTCATAAAACACATTTTATTTTATATATTTTAAATTTAACTTAAAATACACATAATTTTGTAATATTACTTATTAAAACCTAATATATCATCAATATTATCTAATAATTCTTGTACATCTTCGACAGTATAGTCACCCATATGTGAAATTCTAAAAGTTTTTTCTTTTAAATTGCCATAGCCATTTGCTATTTGGAATCCTCGTTCTTGTAATTTTGAATTTAAATTTGATACACTAATACCTTGAGTATTTTCTATAACAGTAAGTGTATTGGATAAGTGATTTTCATTGGTAAAAATTTGGAAGTGTTTTTTAGCCCAGATTCTAACTAAGTTTGCCATGTCTTCATGTCGTTTGAATCTGTTATCTAGGCCTTCATCTAATATATTATCTAATTGGAAATCTAAAGCGAACATGTGAGAAAGAGATGGTGTTGAAGGGTATTGGTAGTTTTTCTTGATTAAGTATTCATACATTTCTAACAAATCAAAATAAACTCCTCTAAAAGGTACTTGCTTCGCTCTATCGATTGCTTTTTGAGAAAATGTGCAAATAGACATTCCTGGTGGTAATCCCAGTGCTTTTTGTAATGATGTTATACAAATATCTATTCCAATCTTATCAACCTCGACTTTTATTCCACCGGCTGAACTTACAGTGTCTACACAGTAGACCACATCTTTATATTTTTTAACAACTTCTCCAATTTCTTCTATTGGATTTCTTATTCCAGTTGAAGTTTCATTGTGAGTTACGGTTATTAAATCATATTCTCCGGTAGAAAGCACCTTATCAACCATTTCTGGTGTTGTTGCCTCTCCTAATTCAACTTTAAATATATCCGCTGGGACATTATTAGCCACTGCCATTTTGTACCATCTATCACCAAAGGACCCACAGGAAAATACTGCTGCCTTTTTGGATGTACAGGAACGAATGGAGCCTTCCATTAAACCAGTTCCGGACGACGTGGATAAAAGTATCGTGTTGTTGGTATAGAATAATTTTTGCATTTTTTCACTTATACTTTTTTGAAGTATAGATGCATCTTTCCCTCTATGTCCTATCATTGGTGTAGCCATCTTTTCCAAGACTTCTGCTCTAACATCAATAGGACCAGGAATAAATAATTTCTTACTCATTATAATTCCCTCCTTTTTTAGTTTGTAATATGGATAGTGTGTTTACTGTCCTTATTTTTAATATCTATAATATCAAGCTAAATTAAGTATGTCAACATAAAAATTATATTTTATATATAATTTATTTTCTATATTTTGTGAAATCATCCATTTTATACCTCATCATTAGTTTGAATTTTCTGAATTTTTCCCATAAAAAAAATACACTTTTTAAATATATAAATTATTTTTTTTAACGTGTAAATTTAATGCTATTATAAGAATTTTTTTTAAGTATAGCTAAGTTATTTTTATCTTATGTTTTTCAATTTTATATTTTTTTACACATCATTTTACATAGCAAATATGTAATCACTTAAATCTCAATATATTCAACTTTTTCTTCTGATTCAGCAAAGAACCATTCTTCATCAGAAAAATCACCTTCTGCTATTTGACCAATAGGCATCTTCATATATTTTCCAGTTGCTGTTACTGCTATCTCTCCATTTGGCAAAATTATTTCTCCTGTACCTTCAAATAATTTTCTATTTTCTTTAGTTATCCTTCCAACTACTTTTATAGTAGCATCTGTTGGTACTGGCTTTTTATATTTCAATTCCAAAGATACTGTAACCCCCCATATTTGGTCATCATTTATACTTACAGCTCTTCCAATAGTCTCATCTAATATTGCAGCAGACATACCTCCATGAACTCTCCCTGGATAACTCTGATGCCAATCTTTTGTATTACAAATTGATACAAGTTCTCCATTTTCAAGTTCATAAAAATCTGCTTTTAATCCTAATTCATTTTGCGTTCCACAAACTAAACAAGATTTACTACTATTTTGCTTTTTTAAAACCTTATATTTTCCCAAAAACTCCATCTCCTAACTAATATTGACAGTCACTTAATATTCATAATACTAAAATATATTATATAATATTAATTAAATCCCTGCAAATTTCTAATAAACAAAAATAGGCTATTTCAGCATTAAAATCTTAATCCAAAGTGTTATTTTATAAAAAAGCACAACGTGATTTTATGTAATTAAAATTACCTAAAATCATGTTGTGCTTTAAAAATAAAATATCTCTTCTACCCCAAATATAAAACTATTTCACAATAAATTTTTTACTAATGCCCCCCATTATATGACCAAATCGTATTATATAAATTAAACTATAATTCTAAATTTCATTTACTATTAATTCTCCCATTTTCTTTGTACCAACAACAGTTCCTATACTATTATATATATCACTAGTTCTGTATCCTTTTCTAAGTACATTTTGTACTGCATCTTCAATGCATTTAGCTTCATCTTCTAGATTAAAGCTATGTCTTAACATCATTGCGACAGATAAAATAGTTGCAATTGGATTTACAATATCTTTTCCAGCTATATCAGGAGCACTCCCATGTATTGGTTCATACATTCCAAAGCTATCTTCTCGAAGTGATGCAGATGGTAACATACCTATAGAACCTGTAACCATGGATGCTTCGTCAGATATTATATCTCCAAAGATGTTATTAGTCACTATTACATCAAATTGGCTAGGGTCTTTCACAACTTGCATAGCAGCATTATCAACATACATATGTGATAGCTCTACATCATCAAATTCTTTAGCTAAGTTCTCCATAATACCTCTCCAAAGTCTTGAACTTTCAAGCACATTTGCTTTATCTATACTGACAAGCTTCTTCTTTCTATCTCTAGCGATTTCAAAAGCCCTTCTTCCAATTCTTCTTATTTCATTTTCATTGTATACCTCTACATCATAAGCCTCTTCAACACCATCAATAATCTTTCTTCCACGTTCTCCAAAATAAATGCCCCCTGTTAACTCCCTCACAACAACAAAATCAATGCCTTTTTCTACTATATCTGCTCTAAGTGGTGAAGATTCCTTTATACTTTCATATATAGTTGCTGGTCTCAAATTTGCAAATAAGCCTAAGGATTCTCTCAATTTCAAAAGACCTGCTTCTGGTCTTGCATCCCCTTTACATTTATCCCACTTTGGACCCCCAACAGCTCCAAGTAATACCGCCTCGTTTTTTCGACATATTTCAACAGTTTTATCAGGTAGAGGTTCTCCAGTTTCATCAATTGCACATCCTCCAGCCAATACATATTCACAATCAAATTTATGATTAAATTTATAACAAATTTTATTTAAGACCTTTATACCTTCTTTTATAATTTCTGGCCCAACACCATCACCTTTTATGACTGCTACTTTACAATTCATACACCATTACCCCCTGTTTACCTTTATTGAGTTAATTAAACCTTCATTTGTTATGATATTTTGCATAAACTCAGGAAATGGTTCAGCCTTATATTTTGTTCCTTTTGTTATGTTTTTTATTACACCTGTTGAAAAATCCACTTCTATAGTATCACCTTCTTCTATGCTATTAGCTGCTTCCTCACATTCAAGTATTGGAAGCCCTATATTTATAGAATTTCTAAAAAATATTCTAGCAAAAGTTGATGCAATTACACAGGATACTCCACTTTCTTTTATTACGATTGGAGCATGTTCTCTTGATGAACCACATCCAAAATTTTTAGTTGCAACTATAATATCTCCTGCCTTTACTTTAGATACAAACTTATCATCAATATCTTCCATACAGTGTGTTGATAGTTCCTTATAATCAGCTATATTTAAATATCTAGCTGGTATTATTACATCTGTATCTATATTATCACCAAATTTAAAAACTCTTCCATTAGCAATCATAAACTTTACCTCCCTTAAATTATTTCTGATGGTTTTGATATTTTTCCAGTTATAGCTGATGCTGCTGCTACAGCTGGACTAGCAAGATAGACTTCTGAATCAACATGACCCATTCTTCCTACAAAGTTCCTATTTGTTGTTGAAACTGACCTTTCTCCTGCTGCAAGTATACCCATATGACCTCCAAGACATGGTCCACATGTTGGTGTAGAAACAGCTGCTCCTGCTTCTATAAAGATAGTAATATATCCTTTTTCTATTGCTTCAAGATATACTTTTTGAGTTCCAGGAAATATCATCACTCTAACCCCATCTGCAACTTTTTTACCTTTCATGATTTCAGCTGCAACTTCAAGGTCTGATATTCTTCCATTTGTACAAGAGCCTATTACAACTTGGTCTATCTTTATATCGTTATCAATCTCATCTACTGTTTTAGTATTTTCAGGAAGATGTGGAAAAGCTACTGTTTCTTTTAATGTAGCTAAGTCAATTTCATATACTTCATCATAAATTGCATCTTCATCTGCTTCGTATACATTTAAAACTTTTTCTGTTGTTGTACATTTATGTGAATTTATATATTCTATAGTTTTATCATCTACTGGAAAAATTCCATTTTTAGCCCCTGCTTCTATTGCCATATTACAAATAGTAAATCTATCATCCATAGATAGATTACTTACTCCATCTCCACAAAATTCCATTGATTTGTAAAGTGCCCCATCAACACCTATCTTCCCTATTATATGAAGTATCACATCTTTTCCAGTTATCCATTTATTTGGCTTATTCTTTAGGACAAATTTTATTGCACCAGGTACCTTAAACCAACATTTTCCTGTAGCCATGCCAGCTCCCATATCAGTTGAACCTACGCCAGTGGAAAAAGCGCCTAATGCTCCATATGTGCAAGTATGAGAATCGGCACCTATGACTACATCTCCTGCTGTTACTATACCTTTTTCAGGAAGAAGAACATGTTCTATTCCCATATCCCCTACATCAAAGAAATTGACCACTCCTTTGGATTTTGCAAAACTTCTTGTAAACTTACACTGCTCTGCACTCTTTATATCTTTATTAGGTGTAAAATGGTCCAAAACTATTGCCACTTTAGATTTATCATAAACATCCTCAATTCCTAACTTTTCAAATTCTCTAATAGCTACTGGTGATGTTATATCATTGCCTAAAACTATATCTAAGTTTGCTTCAATCAATTGTCCTTTCTTAACCTCATTTAAATTAGCATGTTTCGCTAAGATTTTCTGCGTCATAGTCATCCCCATTTTCTGCTTCCTCCTCAATATAACTTTTATTTATTGCATTCATAAGAGCATTAATAGCTGCTGTATTTATATTTTCTGATATGCTTACCCCAAAATAAACTTTATCATTATGTTCTATTCCCACATAGGCCACACCTCTTGAATGTGAACCTTCCTCTAATGCATGTTCCCAATAATATCTAAATTTATAATCTTTCATTCCACATTGTTTTAATGCATTATTAAATGAATCTACTGGCCCATTTCCTATTCCAACAATCCTTTGTTCATTACCCATATAAGTTACTCTTGCAGTCATCTCAATCATATTAGTATCATCAGAATCATCACTTTCATAGTTTATCTCATCCATTGATTTTATCTTATATTTCTTAACTTTATATGGACTCTCAACATCAATATATTCCTTCTTGAATAAGTTAAATATTGACTCACTGCTAAGTTCCGCTCCTATTCTATCAGATTCCATTTTAACCACATTTCCAAAATCAGCATGCATATTTTTAGGTATCATGAAACCATAATCTGTTTCCATTATATAAACAGCTCCACCTTTTCCAGATTGGCTGTTTATTCTAATGATTTCTTTGTATTCTCTTCCTATATCATGAGGGTCTATTGGTAAATATGGAACTTCCCAACAACCATCATTTCTATTGCTAATTGCTATCATACCTTTTCTAATAGCATCCTGGTGAGAACCTGAAAAGGCACAATGTACAAGATTTCCTGCATATGGATGTCTATCATGTACTGTAAGTTTTGTACAGTCTTCATATATTTCTATCATTTTATCAATATTACTAAAGTCTAATTCTGGGTTTATTCCTTGTGTATAAAGATTAAGACCCACATTTACTATGTCCATATTACCAGTTCTTTCACCATTTCCAAATAATGTACCTTCAAGTCTATCTGCTCCAGCTAATAATCCAAGTTCACTTGCTGCTGTACAAGTTCCCCTATCATTATGAGTGTGTAAACTCATTATAATAGAATCTCTACAGCTTATATTTTCACAAAACCATTCTATTTGGTCTGCATATATATTTGGTGTTGCCATTTCTACTGTTGATGGAAGATTTATTATAACTTTCTTTTGTGGCGTTGGTTTCCACACATCTATAACTGCCTCACATATCTCAAGTGCATAATCCATTTCTGTACCTGTGAAACTTTCAGGTGAGTATTCAAAAATAAACTCTGTTTCAGGATATTTCTTTGCTTCTTCATTGAATAATCTTGCTCCCTCAACTGCTATATCTATGATTTCTTGTTTACTCATATTAAAAACCACTTCTCTTTGAAGAACAGATGTAGAATTATATAAATGTATTATTGCTTTCTTACATCCTTTTACTGATTCAAATGTTTTTTCTATAAGATGAGCTCTAGATTGTGTAAGTACTTGTATAGTTACATCATCTGGAATCATATTTTCATCTATTAGCTTTCTTAAAAATGTATACTCTGTATTTGATGCTGATGGAAAGCCTACTTCTATTTCTTTAAACCCTGTATCCAAAAGCATTCGGAACATTCTGACTTTTTCTTCTACATTCATAGGTGTTGGCAGTGATTGATTTCCATCTCTTAAATCGACACTACACCAAACTGGAGCTTTTGTTATTTCGTTATCTGGCCATTTACGATTTACCATTTTCATTCTATTATATTTTTTATATTTTCCATATTTCATGTTATTTTCCCCCTTTTCTGTTTTTTGTATTCAGTATACCTTATATCGACGCAATTCTACCCCTTTTCAATTCATAAGTACAAATGTTAGATTTATCATTAGAATAAAAATAACCCCATCTCTAGTAAAACTAGAGACGAGGTTTTGCTCGCGGTACCACTCTATTTAGCTTTTTAAAAAGCTCCCTTAGTAATAGCTACTACTAATTATTATAATAGCTATTTTTCCTATAACGTGGAAATACGGTTATCCTAAGTTACACAACTCAGGAAACAGCTCCTAGACAAGTTCAGAATTATCAACTGCTAAATCACACCATACTTTAGCTCTCTGGAAGTTTCATGATTCTTACTACTTCTATTCATCGCTTTTAAAATCATTTAAATTTTCTAAATATTTTGATTTAATAGTTATTATATACACATTAAAATGTATTGTCAACATAAAAAAATAATTATCTGTATTTTTTTATTATTTATTTTTGTCAAGTAATATTCTAAATCATGCTAACTATTGAAAATAGTATGGTATTACCCCTTAAATTTTTTTATCTTTTCATCTATTGTACTCAATAATTTTTTTTCATCTTCCAAACTCAATGCATTTAATCTAATTTTGTAATTAAAATTATCAGAACATATATTTAATATATTTTTTGTTACTTCTATTTTTTCTATTACTTTATAGTTAAATTTTTGATTTTTTCTAGCTTTTATACTGAAAATACATTGATTATTTATTGATATTGAATGATTATCAAGAGTAAGATATACTTTTCCCTTATATCTATTTGAAAAATCACGACCTTGCTTAAAAAGAAAAACCGCTGTTATTATACATAAAAGATATAAAAATGTTGTTGAGTATATAAAAATTGTGGCCAAAATTATAAGAGCTAAAACCATATTTATAACCATTCCCTTTTTGAAATAACCATTGTCATAATAATTCATGTAGATAAACTTATTTTTACTCAAATTTTCTCACTCCTAAAATTCTAAAAATTTATATTAAAAAACTCTACAATTTCATCTTCATGATAATTTATTACTAGTTCTTCTGGAAAATCCACTGATTTTAAAACTTTCTCTGCACTTTCAAATTCACCTATAGAGTAACATATATGCGAATCTGTACCAAGAATAACTCTTACACCATATTGTTTACATAATAGTAACATTTCACTTGCATTTTCCCAAGTTCCAGTTCTATGAGAATTTGAACTTAATGAAGAGTTATTTATTTCTAAAAGAATATTTTTATCCTTTGCTTTTTTTACTATAGACTCATAATCTAAAGGATATCTACTATCATCTGGATGCCCAATTATCTTTACTCTAGGTTTATCCATCACTTTTAAAATAGCATTTGTATTTTCTTCTTTTGTACCTGAAGCTATACAAGGTCTATGCAAACTTGCAATTATATAATCTAAATGTTGTAGCATGTCTTCTGGAACATCTAAGTTTCCATCATAATCCATGATATTTCCTTCTATACCTCTAAGAATTTTTAAATCTTGTATTTGGCGTGGAAGTAGATGTAAATTATAGAAGTAAAATGGATGTGGTCCTCCTGGCATATTAGGACCATGGTCTGATATGCCTAAATATTTTATATTTTTTTGAATTGCTTCTTCAACATTTTCTTTAAAAGTACTATGTGCATGTCCACTTATTAAAGTATGACAATGTACATCTATAATAGCTTTTTTCATTAATTTTCCTCCTAATACTGTATATAAATTTTTATAGATAGTTGAAGGGCTATTTTAAAACTAAAGCTGTCAAAATAGACAGAGTAATGTTTTAAAACAGCCCCCCTTTTTGATTATTTTATATTTCTAAGTCTTTAAATTTATCTTTAAATAATTCTCCAATACTTCCTAGAGATTCTTCTACTTCTAAAAACTCTGTTATATCCTCTTCTGGCTCTCTAGTTGCTTCTTTTATCGAAACTAACATTCTCTTAGTTTTTGGTTTAAAATCAAGAATTTTAACTTTAATTTCGTCTCCAATATTAACAACATTAGTAACTTTAGCTACTCTAGTATCACTCAATTCAGAAATTGGTAAATAAGCATCTACACCTTCTTCGATTTGGACAAAAGCTCCCTTTTCTATAATTCTAAGAACTTTAGCATTAACAACATCATCAACTTGTAATTCTTTTGCTATTAAATCCCATGGGTCATTGTTTATATCTTTTAATGCTAGTGCAATTTTTTTAGTTTCTTGATTTACATCTAATACATAAACTTCCACTTCTTGACCTTCAGAGACAACATCTTCCACACTTTCAACTCTTGTCCAAGATAGGTTATTTATATGTGCTAATCCTTCAATTCCACCAATATCTATGAATGCACCATAAGACATTATCTTTGTTACTTTACCATCTCTTTTCTGACCAACTTCAAGGGAATTAAACAATTCTTCTTTAGCTAATTTAATACGAGCTTTTTCTTCTTCTCTTTCATGTTTTATTCTAGCTCTTTCGGCTTCCTTTTCTGCCTTAATTTGAACTCTTCTTTCTTCTCTCTCTTTATTTATACGTTCTTGTAATACGTCTCTATGAGATGCTACAAATCTATTTTTTCTAGCATCCATTTCTTTTATATATACTTCTAAGTTACGACCAACAAATTTAGACGTATCTGTAATAAACTTTGTGTCAAGCTGAGAAATTGGTATAAAAAATGTATATGTATTGTAATTAGCAAATACACCTTTTTCTATATTTTTTTCAACGTTTACAGTTATTATTCTATGTTCATCATAAGCTTTGTGTAAATCAGCAAAATCATTTTTTCTATCTAATTGTAACTTAGATAAAGTTATTGTTCCATCTTTTTGAGATACTTTTGTTATTATAGCAGTTATTTCATCATTTATATGATATAACTCTTCTATAGATTGATTTTTTTCTATGTTTAATTCACTTATAGGTATTATTCCATCAAACCCATAACCTAATTCTAGTTGTACTTCATCATTTCTCACTGCAGTTATTTTTCCAGTTATCAATTCCCCAACTTTCACTTTGCTGAACACTTGCTCTTGTTGCTCAAGTAGCTCTTGCATTGTTAAATCATTTTCCATTATATAAACATCCTTTCCTCTTATTGATTATCATATCTGTAAATATTATACCATTAATATTGCAAATACTTACATTTTTCTTACTATAATTTTAAATTTTAATTCTAGTTTGTATCTTTGTAAATTATAAAAAATATCTTCTTAAATTAAAATACAAATTTTAATTTTTAACTAATAATATATGCTCCTAAAAACTTTCTACTATTTATATTTTACTCCTCTATTACTTTAGGTTTTGATAGAGAACATTTATAAAACACAAAGAAACAAATTGCTGTAATAGTGGCTGCTGTTATATCTGCAATCGGCTCTGCTAAAAGTACAGCAAAAAGTTTTTCATCAAAAAACATTGGAAGTATAAATATTAAAGGTATCAAAAGTACAACTTTTCTAAGAAGAGCTAAAATTAAAGATATTTTTGCTTTTCCAAGCGCTAAAAATGTCTGCTGGCAAGCTAATTGTATTCCAAACATAAAAGAGCCAGCAAAATATATTTTTATACTCCAACTAGTCATACTAAGTAATTGTGGGTTTTTGTTAAATATACTTACAAAGAACGTAGGGAATATCATAAGTAAAATCCACAAAATTGCAGAGTATGTAAAACATGATAATAAACATAACTTAAAAGTCTTTTTTACTCTGTCAATCTGTCCTGAACCATAATTGTAACTTATTATTGGTTGTGCCCCTTGTGTAAATCCCATGTTAGGAAGCATAAGAATTTGCATTATACTACTCATTATTGCCATTGAACCTACTGCTAAATCTCCTCCATACATCTGTAATTTGCTATTTAGGGCTATAAGCACTAAACTTTCTGTAGATTGCATTATAAATGGAGAAATTCCCAGACCTAATACTGGCAAAATAATACTTGCTTTAGGCATCATGTATTTCTTTTTTATCTTAAGTATACTTTTCTTTCCAAATAGAAATACCAATACCCAAATAGCAGAAACTCCTTGTGCAATTATAGTGGCTAATGCAGCTCCTTTTACCCCCATACCAAATCCAAATATAAAAATTGGGTCTAGTATTATGTTTATCAAAGCTCCTATAGCAACCGTAATCATACCAGTTGTCGCAAATCCTTGAGTATTTATAAAGGTATTCATACCTAGTGAAATTTGAACAAATACTGTCCCTATTAAATAAATATTCAAATAATCCATTGAATATCCAATTGTAGATTCGCTTGCTCCAAATAGCCAAAGTAAGGGTTCTTTTCCAATCTGAAAACCTATAGTCAATAGTATCGCCAAAATAACTAATACAGAAAAACTATTACTCATTATTTTCTCTGCCCCATCATTATCTTGTTCCCCCATTTTTATAGCAGCTAAAGGTCCTCCCCCCATACCAATTAAATAACTACATGAAGTTATTATAATTATTATAGGAAATGCTACTCCAACACCTGCCATAGCAACTTCGCCACTTTCCATTCTACCAATAAAGATTCTATCTACTATGTTGTACAAAACATTCACAATTTGTGCAATAATAGCTGGTGTAGCCAATTTAAAAAGCAATTTGCCTACATTCTCACGACCTAAATCAGTATTTGAATTTTCCATCTTAAAACCTCCTTAATAATTTAATGTTTAAATCTATTACTATTAAAAATACATTTTATATAAAAACTTTATTTTATTGATAGGCAAGTTTAAATTAATTTCCTCATAAATACTACTATACTATATTTCTTTTATGATAGTAAACATTTTAAGACCAAATGAATTTAAATATTTTGTCTAAATAAAAAATATTTTTCACATATTTTCATAAAAAAACTATCCAATAGTATATTTGGATAGTTTTATATTATATGTAGAGAAAGGGCTGACACTATGACTCCAGACAATAAATTTCCTAAAAATACTCCTATAAAAGCATCTTTTATTCTCATTTTTAGTATTGAGGCTATCGCAGACGCAGTCCATGTTCCTGTTGTTGGAAGTGGTATGCCTACAAATAGTATTATACCTATTATTGAAACGCTTTTTAATTTCTTCATTCTTGAATTTATTTTTTTATCAATTGTGTTAGCAAGTCCCTTAAATAACTTTTTACCTTTCAAAAATTGCAATATATGTCTAAATGTCAATATCAAAGGAATTGATACTAATGTAGAACCAATCACACTAAATACATAAACCCATATAGGATTTAAGCCCATTGCAATACCTATAGGAATGGCTCCTCTTAACTCTGTTACAGGAACCATAGACAAAATTAATATGTGCAAATATCCCAAACTATCCCCTCCTATTCTAAGTGATATAAAGCTATGAATTTATTTGTTCTATAACCTCACCATTTTTCTTATTAACCAAAAATGCATTTTTAGCTAAGGAAAGCATAGGTAAATCACTTTTAGAGTCTGAATATGCATATGAATTTTCATAATCAATCTCAATTCCAAGTTTATCTAATACAGTATTTATTCTCTGTATTTTTTCAATTCCCTTGCAGTTTTCGCCAATGAATTGGTTTTTGTATCTTGAATTTTCACAAAATAGCTCAGTGCCTATAACCTCATCTGCGAAATCATAATACTTAAAGTACTTCATATATGCATATGGAGATGCAGTTATCATAATTACAACATTATGCTCTTCTTTGTTTTTATAAATTACTTTTTTTATAGACTCATTAATTTTTTTCATTATACAACTATCAAAAAAATCTTTTAACTCGTCTTCGCTAAAATCTACTATTGGATAAAAGATTGCCTCTTTTGCTTTTTTCAAAGGTACTATTTTAACCAAATACATCATTAGAGTAAAAATTATGTATGGCAATTTTATAATAGTCTTAAGTGTTTTATTTTTTAAAGAATAAATAAAAAAGTCTACCATACTATCAGTATTTATAACAGTATAATCTATATCGAGCAATAATACACTTTTTTTCATAAGTATTTTCCCATCCTATCACTAAAAAATTAATATTATTAAACATGTAATTACCCATAAGATTACGTTTATTTTTAAAGCATTATCTTTTAGTATAATGTCAGTAGGATTTCCTTCATTTGTTTTGTTAATTATATAATTATATCTAAGTACACCATAAACTACAAATATTGTTGTAAATATCATATCTGGTTTTTCTGGATTACTTGTAGAATATAATGCATAGCATACAATTGTAGAACTTAGTATAACTATCATCATTTGATTTAAATTTTCTATATCATAATCTTCTAGTATTTTTCTATGCTCAACTGCATTATCTTTTAAAATTATGATTTCTTTTTTGCGCTTTCCAAGAGCTAAATACAGAGATAAAAAAAATGTACATAATATTATCCAGTTTGATAATCTAACATCTATAGCTACACATCCTGCATAAACTCTAAGTATAAAACCAAGAGATATAGAAAACACATCTAATAGAATTATATTCTTTAACTTAAGAGAATATAATATATTATTTATCAAATATAAAATGAGAATTATAGTTAATTTAAAATTAATAACCGTTGACAAGCAAATTGAAATTAAAGCTAAAACAACAAATAATATATTCGCACTTCTTTTACTTATTCTTCCACTTGCTACTGGTCTATTACGTTTTTTAGGATGTCTTTTATCTTTATCCATATCTATAGCATCATTTAATGCATATGCTGATGATGATATCAAACAAAAACACACAAAAGCTATAAATGTATTTAACAATAGACTTATATTTAGTATATTGTTTGAAAATATTATAGCAGCAAATATAAATAAATTCTTTATATACTGCTTTATTCTCATTAATCTTATATAATCTGAAATTTTAGTAAGAAGATTAATTATTATATTTGTCTGTTTCATAAACTTACTACCCTTTCAACATTATTTTTTAAACAGGATATGATTTTATCCCAATATTTAAAATTTCTATAAATCCATTTATATTACTAATTATTATAGTGACTAGCAACAATGATAAAAATATATTGTACATACTTTTTTCATTTTTTCTAAGTGCTTTAGTAAAGTAAGCTAACAAAACTATAACAGCAAAACTAAAATTTATAGTCATTATACTTGAATTAGTCAGATTGTACCCTATTATACCATGTAAAACTAAATTAAATAAAATTATTCCCATACACAATTTAGGAACTCTTTTTTCTGAGTTCTCAATAACAGCTAAAACACAAAAACAAAATGCTAATAAAGTAAGGATAACTGGTATCGTTGCAACTTCTCCATTTTGTAAAAATAGTCCTTTTTTAATCTCTGCTCCAGGAAAATAAAAAACTGAATACAATAATCTTTCTATAATCATTGCAACTTTTTCTAAAATAGGCTCTCCACTTATAAACTTTGTATCATATTGTATTACATTTCCAAGATTCATAAAACTTTCATAAGATTTTGTTGAAACTACACAAATATATGCCATTAAAATAAATGTAATTAAATGCTTTAATATTTTTCCTATTTTTAATTTAAATTCAAATATTATGTTAAGCAAATACAAATATATATTACTAATAGTTATTCCAAATAATGGTATAGCTGCTAATTCTACTAAATAAGAGTTTTTTCCGTTCATTTTATTTGCAATAAATATAAAAAATATTAATGTAAACTGACTATATATAAATCTTTCTACATTTAAGGTCATAAATAGTTGTGGAAAAGAAAATATCATTATCATAGTAAGTAAAATTAAGGTTAACCTCTGCATTTTTATTTTTTTAATATGATTAAAAACTAAAGTTATAGATATAGCACTAGTTACTATTTGTAGACAAATCAATCCAAATCCATAAGCAGTATTAAAATCGGTTGTCCCTGGATTTGCTATCGAAGTACATAGTAAATATATTGGATATGCAAAAATTGATATAATAGCTGAAAATAATACGTGCTTGCTATTGTCTTGATTTATAGCAAATACATTTAAATTGAATAGTACACCTGTATCTGTATCTAATAACACATCATAAGTGTTGTTCAAATCATAAAATATTGTAGTTTTAGAAAAGAATGCTATTGTTATTATTAAATAAGTTATTATGACTAATATAAATAAAAACATCTCATTTTTATATTTAAATATATTATTTTTCAATATATATCACCCTCCATTCATTATATAGGATTTGTTACTACCTACAATTTATTCTTTTAATTATAATAATCACTTTTATAATATCCTTACTTGTTTTATTGTAATTGAATAATTCCTTATTTACAACCACAATATTTACTTTATTAAAAGCTATAATTAAATAAAAATTATTTGTGTAATATATATTGAAAGCTTATAAAATTAGAGTTTGCAAGTAATTTTATTGTAAAATATTGGAATAATTCAATGTGAAAATAGATACTGTCAGTTAGTATAGATAAAATTTACCCATAATAAATTAAAGCATAATATATAAGGAGACAAAATCATAATTTGTCTCCTTATATATTAAACCTTATTAAATACTATACAAATTTTAAGTACAATATAAACTGACTATACTGTGACATTATTGACTCCATGTTCTTCCCATTGCTTAATTTCTCTTAATCTGTCAATTATCGGTAAATGTTGAGTACACTCAATTTCACATTTTCCGCAAGCTATACATTCTTTAGCTTTTGCTTTACTATTCATTGTATAATTCCAATGTGCTAGCCCATAGACCGATTTTGTCATTTCTTCATCACTCTTTTTAAACATCTGTTTTTCATTATAAAAAAGCATATATGCTGGAGTGTTTATATCTTTTGGACATACTTTACAATATCCACAACCTGTACATATTTCATTCATATTTTTACTTAATCTAGTTTCAATATCATGTATATCTTCATCTGAATATATTTTATGCTCATCTGCAATTTTACAAGCATCATCTATATCCTGCTTTTTATTAACTCCTATTAACGATATATTTATTTGTGGAATTCCTATGTTAAATCTTAAGGCTGATTCTATAGTACTTTCACCTTCTCTTGCTAGAAAAGAAAGCTCTTCATTGTACTTTGGAATAGTTCCACCACTTAATGGATTCATAGCTACAACACCATATCCATTTTCAATAGCATGTTTAGCACCTTTTAATCTATATGGAAAGTTTAGTATATTAATTCCCATAGTAACACCTTCAAACTTATTTTCATCAAGAACCTTTATGACTTCATCTCCTGGCTGATGAGATGAAAATACTATGTGGTCTATCAATCCTTCTTCTTTACATTTTAATAGACCCTCATACTGACCTCCAGGTCTCATTGCAAATTCATAATGTTCCATCTTTCTAATATTCCATATATGATAGAAATTTATTTTAGATACGCCCAATCTTTCTATTGACTTTTTCACAGCATCTATTGCTTTTTCTGCTGTGTCGTATACTTTTGGCTTTCCTTTTGTAGATACGTAAAAGTCTGTTTTACCTTCTTTTATCATTTGTCTAAAAGCTAGTCCAAATATATCTTCGCTTCTGTCATCACAATACCCTGGTGCTGTATCAAAATAATTAATGCCCTTTTCATATGCATATTTAATTAAATCTGCATTTTCTTGGTCATTTTTTTCTAAATCAAATCTTAATCCTCCATATCCAACTACCGAAACCATTTTCCCAGTCTTTCCATATTCAACGTATCTCATAATAAATTCCTCCTTAGGTATATTAAGACTTAATTTCTCTATAAAAAATATTATACCATAAATATTTTCTGAAAATATTTATGGTATAATATTTTTTTTATGAATTATAAATTTTTATACTTATGTCTTTATAATCAAATTAAAAGCTATAAAAAGGTTCAATATGCACTATTACCTGAGCATTTTCATTAATTTCTTCTTGTATTTGTTTCTCAATTTTATGTGTTAAGTCATGTGATTGCTCTACACTTATAAATGGGTCTACCATTACATGCATATCAATATAAATAACACTCTTACTACCTCTACTTCTAATATTATGAACATCTCTCACTTCATTAAATTCAAATACAATTTCCCTTATATACTCTTCATCTACAGCTACTCTATCAACTAAAATTCCAATAGACGGTTTAAATATTCCATAAGCTGAATAAATTATAAACCCAGAAATAATAATAGGAACTACAGATTCTATTATTACTGGAAATCCTAACTTAACACCAACTAAAGTAACCAATACTCCTAAAGACACAAATATATCACTTCTTGTATGCAATGAGTCTGAAATTAAGACATAACTATTCAGTTTAGTTCCAACTCTATACTCATATATACAGACAAAAATATTTATAAAAAGAGTAATGACTAGAGCAATTAAACTTTCTATAGTTATAGAAGGTGTAACTGGGTTTGCCAGTCTTGATATAGAACTAAGAATTATCTTAACTGCTATAACAAATAGCATACCACTAATAAATAAACTGGTTATAATTTCAAATTTTTTATGCCCATAAGGATGATCTTTATCTTTTGGTTTAGATGCAAAAAAAATACCTATTAATCCTACTATATTAGATGCTCCATCTGACAGAGAATGAAACCCATCTGCTGTCATACTATAACTTTTAATTTTATTACCAATAATTATTTTTAATAATGCTACAGCAAAATTGGCAAATAAAATTATCCATAACACTTGCTTCACTTTTTTATAATTATCCATAACTGTATACCTCCTCCCTTCGACTTAATCGAAAAAAGACTATGTATCAATATCAATTGACTAGATAAAGCAAATTGTATATATGCACACTTACTATATTTATATTCAAAGTTGGTTGTACTTGTTCATTCAATTTAAAAATTAATTATGAATTAAAAATCATAATATAGGTTTTGTATACAAAAAAATAAGTTATAAATAGTATTTAAAATACTATCTATAACTTAAGTTCATAATATAAACTATTAATTTTCTATACTAAACCTTCTTTAACTAAGAATGAATGAGCAACCTCTTCTGGTGATTTTCCAAGCTCATCAACTTGATAGTTAAGTTCTCTCATAGTTTCTTCATTTATTTTTCCTGAAAGAATATTCATCACTTTTTCTAACTCAGGATATTTCTTAAGAGTATCTTGTCTCACTAATGGAGCCGCATAATATGGAACAAAGAAGTTTTTGTCATCTTCTAATATCTTAAGATTAAACTTCTTAATAAGACCATCAGTTAAAAACGCATCTACAACTTGAGATTCATTATTATCTAAAGCTGTATATCTTAAACTTCCATTCATAGCTTTTATATCTTTGAATTTTAGACCATAATCTCTAGAAATACCTACAAAACCATCTTCTCTATTTTCAAACTCTAAAGTTGGTGAGAAAGTAAAGTCACTACTATATTTAGTTAAATCAGAAATAGTGTTTATTCCATATTTCTCAGCAGTTTTAGGCATCATGGCTAATGTATAAGTATTGTTAAATCCAATAGGGTCAAGTAAAGTTAATTGATTCTCTTTTTCCATAGTATCTTTAACAACTTTATATGCTTCATCAGCATCTTTAATTGGAGCATGCTTCATTACATTTACTAAAAGTGTACCTGTATAATCTACATACATATCAAGTTCACCAGATTTAATAGCATTAAATGCAACAGATGAACCACCTAGATTTAAATTCTTTTTAACATTAAGGTCTGTATTTTTCTCTATCAATTCAGCATAAACATTACCAAGAATAAGTTGTTCTGTATAATCTTTTGAACCTATAGTTATTGTCTCTTTTTTGCTTGAAAAACTTGAACCAAAAGTAACAAATAACATTGCAATAATTATTATAGCAGATACTACTTTAAGCCCTATATAATTTTTCTTTGGAGCCTTTGGATTTAAGCCTTTTGGAGTAACTGCAACTTCAATCTTACTAAATAAATAATCAACTAGCAATGCAATTATACACGATGGAATTGCTCCTGCTAAAATCATATTGTTATTTACAGTTTGTACACCTGAAAATACTAAATATCCCAGACCACCAGCACCTATAAATGCTGCAAGAGTCATAAGACCAACCGCTGTAACAGCAGAAATTCTAACCCCACCCATTATTATAGGCAAAGCTAAAGGAAACTGTATTTTAAATAAAGTTTGATTTCTTGTAAGACCAATACCTTTAGCCGATTCTAATACTACTGGGTCAATACTTGTTATACCTATATATGTGTTCTTTACAATTGGTAATAATGAATATACTACTACCATAAATATTGCTGGTTTGCTTCCTATACCAAGTACTGGTACAAGAAGACCCAAAAGTGCCATTGATGGAACTGCTTGAACTAAGTTTACAAATCCAAGCACAATTTTTCTAAGAGATGGTATTCTTGAAATAATTATTCCTAGAGGAACACCCACTAGTATAGCTATCAAAATAGATGTAACAGTTAAGCTCATATGTTGTATCAAAAGCTCTATAATCTTATCTTTTTGCAATAGTATAAAATTAAAAAAATTATCCAAGGACACTCACCTCCATCTCTAGGAATTGCTCACTTAAAACAGAAAGTAAACTACTTCTAGTAATCAGTCCTACTAATTTATTTTCACTTGAAACAACTGGAATATATCCAACTGAATTACAGTTCATTATATTTAGTATTTCTACTAAATTATCACCTTCATTTACATGCAAAGGCTCTCTTGACATAATATCACCAAGCAATGTCGATTTATCATGACGGTCTTTCATATCTTTTACAGTGACAATACCTTTTAGTGTTCTAGCTCTATCTATGATTAGTAAGCTATCAACCTTACTCGTTCTCATAATTTCTATACCTTGAGTTACAGTTCTTGTTGAATTAACAGCAATAGGATTTTTTATCATAATATCTTTTGCTTTTATATATTCTGGATTATCCCAGACTCTATCTTCTCCAATAAAGTCTTTTACAAAATCATTTGCTGGATTTCTAAGTATGTTCTCTGGAGTATCATACTGCGCTATTCTTCCATCTTTCATAATACAAATCTTATCAGCTATCTTTAAAGCTTCATCCATATCATGAGTTACAAATATTATAGTTTTTTTCAGTTCATCTTGAAGAGAAAATAATTGTTCTTGTAAAGATGTTCTTGTTATTGGGTCTAAAGCACTAAAAGGCTCATCCATTAATATTATTTCAGCATCAGTTGCAATGGCTCTTGCAACACCAATTCTTTGCTGTTGACCCCCACTAAGCTCTGAAGGATACTTATTTAAAAAATCATCACTATCAAGACCTACCATTTCAAGTAATTGTAAAGTTCTTGCCTCAATTTCTTCAACTGACTTTTCCTTTTTTAAACGTGGAATTAACTCTATATTCTCTTTTATTGTAAGATGAGGAAATAGACCTGTGTTCTGTATAACATATCCTATTTTCCTTCTAAGTTCTATTTCATTTTCTTGAGAAATTGGTTTACCATTAATATATATTTCACCAGATGTAGGTTTTATTAATTTGTTTATAAGCTTCAAAGTAGTAGTTTTCCCACAACCACTTGAGCCAATTAAAACTACCAATGTGCCTGTTTCGACAGCTAGAGAAATATCATCTAATATTACATTATTTCCCATTTTCTTGGTTACGTTTCTTATCTCTATCATAATTTATCATCCCCTCTTTCGACAAGCAACCCTTGCCAACGCAATAAGTTGTTTTTATAATTATATCACAATATCCCCTTTATGTAAACAAAGTACGACTTTTGGGTTAATACATATTAGTAAACATTACTATAAATATCAAGTATTTGTATACAATACTCAAATTTAAAAGATATAAAAAAAAATAAAAAAATCTTAATAAAACAATACAACACTAGCCTTAATTATATATAATTAAGGCTAGTGTTAATTCATTCATTTAAACAAATAGTCATCACTGAATACTATCCATATACTCAAATAAAGTAATGTCTTTGTAAGTTTCTTTTTTGTCGCTTAAGTTTGATATTGTAACTCCTAATAGTCTAATTTGTTTTCCATTCATTTCAACATTTCTCAATAAATTGTCAACACTATTTCTTATATCATTATATTCATCAATATAATGTTCTAAACTAAGACTTCTAGTTATCTGTGTAAAATCCTCATACTTAACTTTTAATGTCAACGTCTTTCCAAATTTCTCAGAGTTTTTTAATCTATGGCACACTTCCTCACAAAGTTCATCAAGGATATTACGTGTTTCCTCTTCGTCAATATCCAAGTTATGACTTAGTGTAGTCTCTGCTCCAACAGATTTTCTAACTCTATTTGGCTCTACTGGTCTATCATCTATACCCCTTGCAAATTTATATAAGTCATATCCTTTTTTCTTAAATATGTTCTCAAGTTCAAATAAATCTAAACACCTTAAATCATATCCTGTTTTTATCCCTAAATTTTTAAGAGTATTTGAAGTGACTTTTCCAACACCAAAAAATTTATTTACAGGCAATTTATCTAAAAAATCCTGAGCATTTTCTTCATTTATTACAGTCAAACCATTAGGCTTTTTTAAGTCTGATGCTATCTTAGCAAGAAACTTATTATATGAGATACCCGCTGAAGATGTAAGTCCAACTTCCCTAAATATATCTCTTTTAATTTGCTTTGCTATTTCAATTGATGAATCAATATTCTTTTTATTTTTTGTTACATCTAAATATGCTTCATCTAAAGATAGTGGCTCTACTAAATCTGTGTATCTATAAAATATATTTCTTATTTGATTTGATACACTTTTATATACCTCAAATCTAGGTCTTACAAAAACTGCATATGGACATCTATTGTAAGCTACAGTGGATGGCATAGCTGAATGTATGCCAAATTTTCTAGCCTCATAAGAACACGTTGCAACTACTCCTCTGCTTTGTGGATTTCCACCAACAACCACAGGTCTACCTTTTAATTTTTTATTGTCTCTTTGTTCTATAGACGCATAAAAAGCATCCATATCTATATGAATTATTTTTCTATAAAATTCCATTCTTATCACCTTAAAGTATAACTAGATTAAATTTATTTACATCACTGTTTTAATTATACCAAACTTATGTTTCTTTATGCTATTTTTTCATCTATTTTATTTATATGTCAATACTTTCTCTTACTAAAACAGTTTATAATCAATTAATTCAATACAATTTATAAAAAATCATAAAAAACACTTGCAAAAACTAGGTAAAAGCTTTACAATAGGTATTCCAAGGAACTAAATTAAAATTCCTTATGGATAACAGTATATATATTAATTTAAATGGGATGTTTTAAAAATAAAAGACTGCCTTATACAAGACAGTCTACTGATTTTATTATAATTGTAATGGACTGCTCAAACTATTACTTTAAAACAGCCCATATTTTTTTGTATAATTATATTTTTAGCTATAGTAAAGATTTTGTGAAGGATACTCTGGGTCACAAGTTACATCTATACCAAGCTTTCTAAATGTTTGTTCATCATCTCTATTTAATATAGTAGTAGAATGTGCTTGACACCCTTTTAATAAAGCTAACTTTTCCATAGCAAATTGTGCAGTTGGATTAGTTACAGCACAAATACTAAGAGCAGTTAAAACCTCTTGACAACTAAGTGAAACATTTCTACTTGCTAAAGTTTTTGTTTTTAAATTTATAATAGGCTCTAATATTACAGGTGATATTAAGTGCATATCATCAGATATATTAGCTAAATGCTTAATTGCATTCAGTACTGCTGCTGCTGTTCCATTCATTAAGTCAGAACCTTTACCAGTTAATATTGTCCCATCTTCTAATTCTAGTGCCACTACAGGACAAGTATCATTTTTATCAGCATTTTCTTTTAACTTATTACTGTAATTTCTAGCAGGTAAAACAACGTTTCTATCTTCTGGCTTTAAATTAAGCTCTTCCATAATCATTTTCATTCTATCATAAGCACCTTTATCAACTTGTCCCTTTTTATACTCACAAGCAGTTTTAAAGTATCTTCTTATAATTTCTTCTATAGAAGCTTTTCTTATTACTTCATCATCTATTATTCCAAAACCAACTCTATTAACACCCATGTCAGTTGGAGATTGGAAAATTGATTCTTTTCCAGTTATTTTTTCTATTATTTTTTTTAGCACTGGGAATAACTCTAAATCTCTATTATAGTTTACTGACATTTCACCATACGTTTCAAGATGGAATGAATCTATCATATTTACGTCTTTTAAATCTACTGTAGCTGCCTCATAAGCTATGTTTAAAGGATGTTTCACAGGTATATTCCAAACTGGGAATGTTTCAAATTTAGAATATCCAACTACATTTCCTCTTTTATTTTCATGGTATAACTGACTTAAACAAGTACCAAGTTTTCCACTATTAGGTCCTGGTGCTGTTACTACTACAATTGGCTTTGTAGTTTCTATATAATCATTTGCTCCATATCCTTCATCACTAACTATAGTTTCAACATCTGAAGGATATCCCTTTGTTGGATAATGTTTATAAACTTTGATTCCTCTACGCTCTAACTTATTTATGAATACAGTCGTTGCAGGTTGTCCCTCAAATCTAGTGATTACTACACTGTTTACATCTAGCTCATAACCTCTTAAATCATCTATTAATCTTAAAACTTCCATATCATAAGTGATACCAAAGTCACCTCTTATTTTATTTCTTTCTATATCTCCTGCATACACACAAATTACAACTTCAACTTTTTCTTTCATATGTTGTAATACTTTTATCTTTGCATTTTCATCAAACCCTGGAAGTACTCTTTTTGCATGAAGGTCTCCCATTAATTTTCCTCCAAACTCCAAATAAAGCTTGTCAAAATTATTTACTCTTTCTAAGATATATTTAGACTGCTCTTCTAAATATTTTTTGTGGTCAAATCCTATTTTCATCTTAACACCTCACTAAATTAAATTTCTTTTTGATAACAGTATATTTATATATATTTTTTTAGTAAAACATCTTATAAAAAAATGTTAATACTTTTTCACTCAAAGTAATATTATACATTTAAGATTAATTTTTTTCAAGATAGTTTTATGGTAAATAAGATATACTTATATTATTAATAAAATAAGAATATTATATTTAAATATATAAAATATAATATTCTCATCTTAACATTAATTTATTTTAATATATTTATACATGCTTTATTCTAAATTTAAAACTTTCCTAATATCTTCTATCCCTTGATAAACTTCTTGTTTAGAAAAATTCATAGCCTCTAATTCTTCATCAGTTTTTTCCATAAGCATAGTATAAAATTCTATTGCTATATACTGCATATTTTCACTATTTACAGTTTTAGCTTTATCAAATAAAATTTCTTCTGCTTCATTCACATTTCCCTGGAAAACTAATCTTTTCAAGGTTATTAATATAACTTCTTCTTCAGTATTATATACTAAATCTTTCTCTTCATATTCACTGTATTTTTTCCCCAATAAGAATCTTGCAACCATCAATTTTATCTCATTGAAAATCTTATCCACTATAGCCATATTTACATCTCCTATAAATAAAATTTATTTTCTTTTTAATTATACCAAACTTTATAGAAAAAATTATTGTATGTAAATAAAATGATGAATAAATAAATTTTAAATAATAAAAAAAAGAAGGTAGCGGGGGATCTCCGACTACCTTCAAACACTAGATTGTGATTGGTTTGGTATTTTGTTTATACCCACCATAAGCTTTTTTAAATCATTTAAATTGATTTTTTTAGCATCCACATCCTCCATCAAAACCGTCACCACATTCGCAAAGTATTAATAATAATATTAAGAAAGGTATCCATGCACATAAGTCCATCTCAGCCCAACAGTCTTGGAATGCTAAGAATAAGAAAAATAATATTATTATCCACCAAGCACATCCGCCAAATCCGCCTTCACCAAAAAATCTATCCAACATAATATGTTACCTCCTAGTTATTTTGTATGTGGAGTTTCAGCTCCTAAAATATACTATGTTTAAGGTCTTATATTTGCTAATGATTTTTTTAAATTTTTTTATACAATTTTTCAGAAAACACTATTGACTTACACTTAATTTATTTCCATCACTATCTATAACTATCTCTCCATTATTAAGTAAGAAAAGTTTTTATATCTAATTTTTTTAATATTTCTAATACTTCTTTATCAGGTTCTTTTTTTTGTGAGCAAGTAATAGCAGCATATTTTGGTGAAATAGATTTTAAAAATGCTTCACTTAATTTATCATACCTTCCATGATGAGGAATTTTCACAAAATCGTATTTTAAAGTATTTTCACTTATAAATTCAGCTAAACGTTCTTCTTCTGCATCTCCTGCAAATAAAAAATTGTGTGTGCCATAATTTATACTAGTGATTATTGAGTAATCGTTTGAACTCTCATACTCACTTTTTAAAGCTGGTTGTATGCTTATATTTGCATTATTAACTACAATATTCATTTTTTCTTTCAATATTATGGGCTCTATACCAGTTTTTTTAAGTGAGTTAACATATTCATCATATTGTTTACTGTCTTTTTTATAATTTGCTTGTATTAAATTATTCACTTTAACACTGGACAACACACTATCAACTCCACCTATATGGTCTTTATCTAAATGAGTTAAAATTAGATAATCAAGTGTATTTATTCCTTTTTCTTTTAACTTATTAACTATTTGTTCACCATCTTTATCTTCTCCTGTATCAATCATTATGGCTTTTTTGCCTATCTCAATTAATATGCAATCTGACTTTCCAGTATTTAGTATAGTAGTTTTAAATGCAGTATTTCCTATATCATTTTGAATATTATTTTGACTCATACTATTTTTCTCACTATCTAAATAAGATTTACTTGTTGACTCTGTCTTACCATTAGCAGTTACATTTACTACAATCAATAGAACTGCAATCAAAGATACTGTTGTAATTAAAAACATGATGTCTTTTAATATTATTTTCTTCATCCAAAAGCTCCTATAAATTTTATTTATTACATATTTATAGTATAGCAATGCTGACATAATAAAATACACCTAGAAAAAGGGCAAATTCTAGGCATATTTGTGGCATTAAATATAACAAATAGTTTAGTTTTATAATTGTAACTAAGTATTTTTTAAAATATTAATTAATACTATCTTTCTAAATTTAAATCTTCAAACTCTTTTATTTTATCATTAGATAAAACACTCTTCTTAGTTGACTGTCCATTTTTTCTATCAAAAGTATTTTTAGCTTTTGCACCTGATAAGAACTTACCAGCTCCATTAATACAGCCTTCTTCGCACATCATTCCTTCTATAAAATTACCTTCTAATCTACCTAATTTAGCCATTGTCATTGTTTTCTTAATTTGTCTTGGTCCAGAAACTTTTATAGGCTCAAAATCAAAACTGATACCTTTTTCAGCAATATAATTTTGTATTGATTTTGTGAGCCCACCAGATGCTCCAAATCCTCTTCCAAAAATTGAACCATCATTTATATCATCATTTGAGCATTTTGACAAATCTACATTAAAAGCTTCAAATAATGCCATTAATTCTTCAAAAGTAAGTACATAATCTACTGCATCTTTTAAACATTCCTCAGTTGCCTCACTCTTTTTTGCAGTACATGGACCTATAAATACTACCTTAGCATCAGAATCAAATTTTTTTACGAATCTTCCTGTGGCTACCATAGGTGATACTGTAGAAGATATTTTATCAACTTCATCTGGGAACATCTTCTCTATATACTTAAAGAAGCCAGGACAACATGAATTGGTCATATACTTATCTCCAGATTTTATTCTTTCAATAAATTCATTACTTTCATGAACTGTAACTGCATCTGCTCCACAAGAAGCTTCTATCATATCTATAAATCCTAGTGATTTTACAGCATTTTTTAATTGTCCATATGTAATATTACTATCAATTTGACCTGTTATTGCTGGAGCTACTATAGCATACATATTTTCTTTTCTTGCAAGTTTTTTTGCAACTGGTGCTATCAAACTCTTGTCACATATTGCTCCAAATGGACAGGCTGACATGCATGCACCACAATTTATACAATTATCTTCATGTATCATAGCCTTCATAGTATCCCTGTTAAAATCTAACGCCCCAGTTGGGCATACACTTTTACATGGTCTTACAACTTCTGAGATAGCATCATATTGACATGAACTTTTACACATTCCACAAGCTTTGCATAAATCATGGTTTATATAAGCTCTTCCATTTATATAAGAAATTGCTCCAAACTTACAAGCTTCTTTACATCTATGTGCCAAACACCCTCTACAAAGTTCTGTTACTGTAAATTCATTTATTGGACATCTATCACATGCAGCTTCTACTATATACATAATTTGCTCATTAGAACCTAAATTTACTGAATCTGGATTTATATTTTCATATTTAGCATTTGGTGTCAAACTCAGTGCAAGCTGTGCTCGTTCAAGAACTACCTCTCTCTCTTTATAAACGCAACATCTATATCTTGCTTTCTCTCCTTTAATTATTTCATATGGAATTTTTTCTATATTTTCTTTTGTTAAATTTTCTTCAATTGATAACTTTGCTACAACTGTTAAAACTTCATGTTTTAATCTTTTTAGCTGTGTTTCGAACTCAAACATAAGTACTCCTCCCTATAAATCACCTATTTCACCTATATTTATACTATTATGTATATTGTATTTTTTATTTATTTCCATAAATTATTATAACACAGGCATAGTTTTTGTTAAGTTATATACAAAATATTATATATCTAATTTTTATTTTAAGTACTTAAACATCTTGATATAAATCTAAATAAAAATAGAGTTATCCTAATGTTAAATTACAACTTAGAACAACTCTATTCTCCATCTATATTTTTTATGATTATCTATAGATTTATTTTTCTAGATTTATATCACTAAAATCTTTTATTTTTGTATTTGCTAAAACACTTTTCTTAGTTGATTGAGAATTTTTTCTATCAAATGTAGCTTTAGCTTTTGCTCCTAGTAAGAACTTACCAGAACCATTAATACATCCACCTTCGCACATCATACCTTCTATAAAGTTTCCTTCTAATTTCCCTAAATTAGCCATAGTAATTGTCTTCTTAATCTCTCTTGAACCAGAAATTTTTACAGGTTCGAAATTAACTCCAATACCTTTTTCAGCAAGATAATTTTCTATAGCTTTTGTAAGTCCGCCAGCAGCACCAAAGCCTCTTCCAAATATTGATGCATCATCTATATCTTCATTTGAACACTTAGCTAAGTCTATATCAAAGGCTTCAAATAGTGCCATTATTTCTTCAAAAGTTAGTACATAGTCAACAGCTCCTTTTAATTCCTTTTTAGCTGCTTCATTCTTTTTAGCTGTACAAGGACCTATAAATACTACTTTTGCATCAGGTTCATAATTTTTTATAAATCTTCCACTAGCTATCATAGGAGATACAGTAGAAGATATTTTTCCTACAAGGTCTGGGAATGTCTTTTCTATGTAACCAACAAATCCTGGGCAACAAGAGTTTGTCATAAAAGTGTCTCCTTTTTCCATTCTTTCAGCAAACTCTAAACTTTCATGAACTGTAACTGCATCTGCTCCACAAGCTGCCTCTAGTACATCGACAAAACCTAATGATTTTATAGCATTTTTTATTTGACCATATGTAACATTTGCTTCAACTTGACCTGTTATAGCTGGAGCTACTACTGCGTACATTTTTTCTTTTTGTACTAATTTTCTAGCTACTGGAGCTATCAAACTCTTATCAGATATCGCTCCAAATGGGCATGCTGACATACAAGCACCACAGTTTAAACATTTATCTTCATGTATCATAGCTTTCATATTTTCTCTATCAAACCCTAAAGCATTAGTTGGACATACGCTCTTACATGGTCTTACAACCTCTGAGATGGCATCATACTGACAAGCTTTTTTACACATTCCACAAGCCTTACATAATTCATGATTTATATAAGCCATTCCTCCAACATGTGTAATAGCCCCAAATTTACAAGCTTCTTTACATCTATGTGCTAAACAACCTCTACAGATATCAGTTACTGTAAATTCATTTATTGGGCAACTATCACATGCTGCTTCTAAAATATATATTATTTGTTCATCTTCTCCTACATCCATTGTATCTAAATCTATTTTATCTTGACCTGGCAATAGTCCCATACTTACATTTACTCTTTCAGATATTATAGCTCTTTCTTTATAAACACAACATCTGTATGTAGGTTTCTCGCCTTTTATTATTTCATATTGAATATTATCCATTGCTTCTCTTGTAAGGTTATCTTCTTTTCCAAGCCTAGCTATTGCAGTTAAAACATCATGTCTTAATTTGTGTATTTGTGTTTCAAATTGAAACATGTTAATACCACCCCCGTAAATAATTTTATACGGTATTATTATAGCATAATATTTCCTTTTATTAATATATATGTAAAATATTATATATTTAATTTTTATTTTATCGAATTCATATATTGTTTTTTTATTTTATTATATAATAATAGTGATATTTCTGAAATTTCACTATTTTTAAATTTTATTTTTAACCTATTTTATAATATTTTTTATTATTTTTTTAAATTTTATTTTTTATTTTTCAATTTATATATTACATTTTTTGATATTAAATTTACCAGACTCTCTCAGATTTCTATTTTATTTTCTTTCATTATTAATATATTTTTTAATAAATTTTTTTAAATTATAAAATTGATTAACTTTTTTTAAAATTTCAATTGCTTTTTTTTAAAATTTATGCTATATTAATAGAACAGACTTAATTTATTTAGTTTGTATTTTTTAATAAAGCGGAGGTTTTTTTATAATGAAAAACGGAATAGTAAAATGGTTTAATAGTGAAAAAGGATTTGGATTCATATCAGTAGAAGGAGAAGACGATGTTTTTGTACATTTCTCAGCTATACAAACTGATGGATACAAAACTTTAGAAGAAGGCGAAAAGGTTAGCTTTGATATAACTCAAGGTAATAGAGGACCTCAAGCTGAAAACGTAAATAGAATATAATTATTTAATTTAAATATATATATTTTAGAAAAAGGAGCTACATAAGGCTCTTTTTTATTGTTTAAATTTATTGTTTAAAAAATAAAGAAGTTACCTTAAAAAAGTGCTAAGCTTAAAACAACTTATTTAAAGTAACTTCTTTATTTTATAGTATATTATTTATACAGACTTCTCTACCTAAATTTACTTGATATTATTAAACATAATTCTCTCAATACTTTGCATGCTATAACTGTTGATACTCCTGTCGTATCATAATCAGGGCTAAGCTCTACAATATCACAACCAACTATATTTATATTAGATTTTTTTATAATCTTAAAAACATCTTGAAATTCTCTATAATTTATACCACCAGGTTCTGGCGTGCCTGTTCCTGGAAATACAGATGCATCCAACACATCTAAATCTATAGTTAAATAAACATTTTTCCCATTCAATTTATTAATTATCTTTTCAAATGTATTTATTCCACCGACTTCCATATAGGTATGTTTTTGTTCTATTGCAAACTTAAATTCTTCTCTTGTTCCAGACCTTATTCCAAATTGAAATATTTTATCATCTCCAACAATATCCCATACTCTTTTAATTACTGTTGCATGAGAATTTTTACTGTTATTATATTCTTCTCTTAAATCTGTGTGAGCATCAAAATGAATTACATACACATCATTATACTTCTCATAAACTGCTTTAAAGGCTGGTAAAGTAACTAGATGTTCTCCACCAATCATAAATGGAATCTTTAAATCTTCAACTATACTAGCAGTTTCATCATATATTTCTTTCAAAACTTGTTCTGTATCTCCAACACTAATTTCCAAATCTCCATAATCACATATATTATAATCTTCTAAATCCAAGTCTAAAAAAGGACTATATGTCTCAAGACCATAAAATTCTTTTCTCATTGAGCTACTTGCAAATCTAGCTCCAGGTCTATTTGAAGTAGTTCCATCAAACCCTACTCCAAACACTATCAGATTTGATTCTTCATAACTTTTATCCATACCCATAAATGTATTTATATGATAGAAATTACTCTTCATTTAGCATCTCCTTTACATATTGAGGTAACATAAATGAACCTAAATGGATATCACTATTATAATACTTCGTTTTTAAATTTAATTTTTCCCAGCCATCTCTATCTTGATTCTTTATTGGGTCTAGTTTTTTTGAAGCAAAGCCAAATAACCAATGTCCAGATGGATATGTTGGTATATGTGCTTGATAAACTTTAGCTATTGGAAATATCCCTTTTAACTTATCGTTGGCTCTTTTCATTTCCTTAGCATTAAACTCGAAATAAGGACTTTCACTTTGATTTACCAAAATTCCATCATCAGTTAGTATTCTATAACAATCTCTATAAAAATCATTTGAAAAAAGTCCTTCTCCTGGTCCTATTGGGTCAGTTGAATCTACTATTATCAGGTCATAAGATTTGTCATAAGCTTCCTTAACAAATTTAACTCCATCTTCAAAATATAAATTTACTCTTTCATCATCTAATTTACACGAACATATATCTATATACTCTTTAGACACATCCACAACCATTTTATCTATTTCAACCATATCAATTTTTTCTATTTTAGGATAACGACTTAACTCTCTTACTGTACCGCCATCTCCACCACCTATAACTAAGACTTTTTTAATATTTAGATTTGTAGCCATAGGAACATGAGTTATCATGTCATGATATATAAACTCATCTTTATATGTCACCATCATTAAACCATCTATTGTCAGAAACTTACCAAATTCCTCACTATCAAACACATCTATTCTTTGAAATTCAGATTTTCCTTCAAACAAATGTCTATCTACTTTTATAGAAAATCTTACATTTTTTGTCCATTCCTCTGTATACCAAAGTTCCATATAATAATCCTCACTTTCATTTATCTATTTTACGTTTATACTGCTTCAGGTTTATGAGTGATTTTACCTAAATCTTTTTTTGAATATTTTTTTATTTTTGTTGTCAATCCTCTTGGAATTTCTGTGGACTCACTTCTTTCTGATTTTAGAAGCTGTTCCAATAATTCAAAACTTTTCCATGGGTCTATATCACCACAAGTGAAAAAATCCGCCGCTGCATAACCATATTCAGGCCAAGTATGTATTGTCAAATGAGATTCAGCAATTATTACAGCACCTGAAACCCCCCAAGGATTAAAATGGTGAAATACAGAATCAACAATTGTAGCCTTTGCGTTTAATGCTGAATCATTCATAAAATTTTCTATAAGATGTGGGTCTTTAAGTATACTCTCATCACAGTTATAGTATTCTACTAGTATATGTCTTCCTAGTGTTTCAAATTTCATTTCAATCCCAACTCCTTTTACATATTTATATGTACTATTGTATTTATCCAATAACACAATTTATTTTATAACGAGTATTGTATCTAAGTTTTTATCTTGCATATCAGTCAAATATGCATTACTCTTTTTTAAAAAAACAATATACTCCATAATTTCTTTTGTTATTAATTCTCCTGGAGTAACAATTGGTATGCCTGGTGGGTATGCCATTATTGATTCTCCACAAATTCTACCTATGCATGACTTAATATCTATGCTTTCTTTAGATGCATAAAAAGCTTCTCGCGGATTAAGCTCAATAGTTGGATTTATTTGAATCATATTAAACTCATTTAACTTGGTTTCTTTTCTATAATTTTTTTCAATTATAGAAAGAGCCTTAACCAATCTGTCAATATCTGATTTGTTGGTTCCAATAGACACAAGTGCCAAGATATTGTACAAATCGCCTAGTTCTACTTGAATTGAAAACTTTTTATACAACAAATCATACACTTCAAAACCAGTTAAATTTAACCCTTTTACATTTATACATAATTTAGTTTCATCTATAAATTTAACACCTTTTCTTTTTAATATTTCGGTAGACAAAACATCTATTCCATCTATTTTATTTAATCTAGCTTTTGCATATCTAGATAAATTTAATGCTTTTGATAATTGTTCTTCTCCATTTTCAACTAGGTTAA
The DNA here is from genome assembly GCF_020676075.1 of Clostridioides sp. ES-S-0001-03. Taxonomy (NCBI): domain Bacteria; kingdom Bacillati; phylum Bacillota; class Clostridia; order Peptostreptococcales; family Peptostreptococcaceae; genus Clostridioides; species Clostridioides sp. ES-S-0001-03. Next base: position 92,103 of record NZ_JACVWJ010000005.1, read on the forward strand.
CTCTTGCTCCATCTATACTTGCCATAAGTAAATAAGATGCAGATGTAGACTGTAACATGTTGATTGACTGAAGTACTTTTTCAACTCTTATATTTTCTCTATTCAATAAAAGTGCTGAAGATTGTGTCAATGCTCCTCCAGTTTTATGTATACTTACAGCCACCATATCTGCTCCTAAACTTATTGCAGAAGGAGGTAAATCTAAATGAAATGGAAAATGAGCACCATGAGCTTCATCTACTAATACTAAAAGATTATTTTTATGACATAATTCTATGATGCTCTCAAGGTCTGCACAAGCACCATAATAAGTTGGATTAAGTAAAAATAAAGCTTTTATATCGCAGTTTTTTTCTATTTCCTCTTTAACTTTCTCAATAGTAATATTTAAACTTATACCTAATTGCTCATCAAATTCTGGTTGTATAAATATTGGTATTCCTCCACAAAGTATTAAAGCATTTATTACTGACTTATGAATATTTCTTGGTAGCAATACTTTTTCTCCTGGATTTATTACACTTAAAATCATTGCATGTATTGCTTGTGTAGTACCATTAGTTATAAAGAATGCTTCATCAGCCATATAAGCCTGTGCTAATAAATCTTGTGCATTTTTTATGACTCCAGTTGGATTAGATACATTATCCATAGTGGGTGATGAGTTTATATCCATTTTCATGAGATTTTCACCTAGATATTTATTTAATATATCTACACCTCTATTTTTCACATGTCCAGGTACATCAAAGCAAGCTATATCTCTTTTTGAATATTCTTTTAATGATTCCAATAATGGAGCACATTCATAGCTCAATTCAACTGCATTTGCGAACTCACTGTCCATGACTTTAAATTCATCCCCTCTCTATATTCTAATATTTTCATTGTTTTTATTTATTATTTCTATTTTTTATTTTTACTTTTATTAAACTCATGATATTTATTATATTAACAAACAAGTATTTTTACAAGTGTTTTTTTATTTCATATCAAAAACCTATACCTTAGTGTTATCAATATTTATAAACTTTTATATTTTTTATTGTTTATATTAATTTTTTTTAAAATTAGTATTTGTAAACTTTCTTATTTTTAGTCAATTTCTTATTTTTATTTTTTTCAAGTTTTACTAACGCTTTAAGTTTAATATTTTTAATTAGTATGTATTCTATTACTAAACTTTTATACTATTTTTATTTTATATATTAAAATCCATAGTTTAGTGTAACTAAATAATTTTCATATTTGTAGATTTAAATTTTTTATAAAAATTATTAAAATTTAATCTAATACTATAGAATAAATTCTATTTATGCAAACAAAAATAGAGTAGTAAATAAATTCACTACTCTAGATTTATAGTATCATAACATTATAGACTTATAGCATTTTTTGTACATTCCTTTATATTTGCTACTTTACTCATAATTATAACTGTTAAAAGTTCTGAAACAGCCATACTTACCCATATTCCATTTACTCCAAATAACTTAGAAAAAACAAGTAGTATAATTGGCAACAGTAGGATTGAACGTAAAACGCCTATAATATTAGAATGTACTGGCATTTCTATCGCCTGATAATACATCATAGTTGTCAAATTCTTCCCAATCATAAGATAGGCTAAATTAGCCATATTAAGTGCAACATAGGCCATTAAAATAATTTCTCTATCACTTGTAAATATTTTTATAATTTCTTTTCCAAATAAAAAACATATTACTGTAAACATTATAGATACAAAGAAACTCATTTTTGTTGCCATATTATAATAGCCTAACATTTTTTTACTTTCTTTAGAACCAAAATTATAGCTTATAAGTGGTTGAACACCTAAAGTTATACCCATTAAGAGATTATAAATATTAGTAGTTACATAGTTTACTACAGCATAAGCAGAAAGACCTACATCTCCAACAACTCTTGTCAAAACTATATTATGTGCAAGTATAATTATTGAAAAAGCACTCTCTGCAAAGAATGAGGGAAATCCTATATTAAATAATTCTTTTAAAACATCCTTTTCTATCTTTGCTGAACCAAAAGATAACTTACCTTTTTTAAACATAAAATGAGGTAACATTATTAAAAGTGTGGATAGTTGACCTAAGCCACTTGCAATTGCTGCACTTTTTACACCAAATCCAAGCTTAAATATAAATAGATAATTTAAAGTTATATGAAATATTGTTCCTGACACAGTAGCTATCATAGCAAGTTTTGGTCTTCCATCATTTCTTAAAAAACTACAAAAAACAAGACCTAGCAAATTTGGTAGACAGAAAATAGCATAAAATGTTAAATATTCAGAAGATAATCCTACTAAATTTTCTGTTGCTCCCATAATTCTAACTATATGCTCTGAAAAAAGTATACAAATTATTGTAAGAGATAAACTACCTATTATTAAGATTTTTATCACTTGTCTAAATATATTTACAGCCCTTTCATCATCTCTAGAACCAAATTTTTTGGAAACTAGTACTCCTCCTCCAACTGCCATTAAACTGGATAATCCTAAAAATACCATTACAAGAGGCATTACTATACTAACAGCTGTAAGTGCTGAATCGCCTAGTCCTTTTCCCAAAAATATTCCATCTAATATTGTATTAAATGATGATACAAACATAGCAAGAGCTGATGGTATAGCATACTCTAAAAATTTTTTTGCCATTAAAAATCTCCCTCCCATAGATTATTATAATAAATATTATTTCACTATATAAAATACTAATCTATCCTCTGAGGGTAGAGTCAAGTTTTTTTGTATACTATTTTTTTCTTATTTCTAATTGAACCAATGTCTTTTCTTTTGTATCTGAATCTACTCTGGAAAGCATCCATATTTCATTAAAATTTCCAACAAGTTCTATATTATTATTCTTTGCATAATCTATTATTTTTTGATAATAATCATAGGCATTATTCCAATTATCATCATATATAATTGTTAAATATTCACCTGCTGGTAAAATATGCTCATTCTCATATTCTTCTCTTTCTTTAAAATCTACTATATCATCATATAATAATGCTTTACCTTCTTTGATTACTTTCTCATATGAAATACTACCTGAGATTATAGGATATACATCATTATACTTATCTTGAATGTGTAAAATAATATGTCTCAGATACATCTCAAGTTCCACTTCATCCTTTGAATTACATTTATATACATTTACTTTTCTTTCTTTATTGTATTTTATAAATACATTATTTAAATCATATTTTAACAATTCATTTACTTTAAATTCTATATCATTTAGATAATTTTTCACATCTGATAGTTCTTTTATTTTATTTTCTATCATTTTATTTTGTCTATCAATTGTATTCATCATAGAATCAATTGAACTGTCTGAATCAATTAATTTTTTTATATCTTCAAGAGCCATCCCCATAATCTTACAGTACTTAATTACATCTATACTCATAAATTGTTCTCTTGAATAATACCTATATTTATTTTCTTGATTTACATATGCTGGTTTTAATATACCTACTTTATCGTAGTATCTTAGAGTTTTTATTGATAAATCAAAAAGTCTAGACACTTCTCCTATTGAAAAATATGTTTTTATATTATCCCCTCCCTTTATATTTTGCATTAAAATAGTACTACATTAACCTATAAATATCAATATAAAATTAATTGTATTTTTAATTAATTTTATATTGATATTTATATATTAAAAATAATAAAATAATGATAGAATTATAAAAAAATAAGAGAAGCTTTTAAAAGCTTCTCTTATTCCATCTCTGCTATAGGTATCGTTTTCCAATGTTTTCTTAAAATTGCTTCAACATTTTCTGAATCCTTTGCTCTCATAAACTTCACTGCCTCAATATGTTGATTATTGCTGTAAGTTAGCATTTTATACAATTCTTCTTCATTGTCGCTAGTATATGACTTTGACATAAAATTATATCTAAGAGAGTTCAACATATTTATTAACACCTGATTATCTGATTTTGCTATGTATATATCGTGAAATTCATTGCTTAGTTTTAAGTAGTTATTGTAATTTTTATACTTTATAGAGATAGCCATCATTTCTGTTAACTCGTCCATTTTTATTAAATCTGATTCAGTTAAATTTTCTAAAGATGAAGAGCCTGCTAACGCATCTAACATACCAATTACAGAGTATGTGTCTAGTTTTTCCTTTTCCTGAAACTCTTTTACCACAAATCCCTTATTAGGTATCTTTTCTAGTAAATTTTCACCTGCCAACCTCGTTAGTGCTTCCCTTGCTGGTGTTCTACTAACTCCAATAGAGTTACAAATTTCAGATTCAGTAATTCTCTGATTAGCTTCATACTCTCCATTTTGGATTTTTTTTGATATATAGTCATAGACTTGAGTTGTAAGTGGATCTACTTTCATAAGACACTCCTCCATATTAAGATTATAAAAGTTAAATCTCCCTACAACTTCAGTAGAGAGGTTTTGTTTTATCTTACTTATCTATATAATATCATAACTTCTATATTTTTTACACTTCTTTGTATATTTTGAAATACTAAAATTTTTATGATAATTTAAAACAAAAATGTAGCAAAACCTTTGATAAATCAAAATTTTTGCTACATTTTTATTTTTAACTTAAATTATTATACTTAAAATACACTAAAAATAATAAATGATTTAGAATCCATATGGATTTTTAATTCATTGTTTTCTATCTGTATATTTTTATTTATATTTTTAAGATTATACTTTATAGGTATTTCCTCTATAAAGTTACCTTCTATATTTAATGATATATTTTCAGGATTGTTACTTCTATTTATTAAAATCAGTATCCTATCATTATATTCATTAAATCTTATAAATGCAAACACATTGTCATTTTTAGTATATATGAATTCTGTTTCTCCAGAACTTAAAATTTTATTTTTATTTCTGATTTTTATAATATTTTTATAAAAATTTAACATATCTTCATCTTCATTTTTCCATGGATATGTTCTTCTATTGTCTGGGTCTACATCTCCACAAAGACCTGCCTCATCTCCATAGTATATATATGGTACTCCTTCAAAGGTCATCTGCGTAGCTACAGCAAGTTTCATCAAATCTATATCATTATTTAATTCAGTTTTAGCTCTTGTGACATCATGTGTTCCAATTAAATTTAAATTAGACTTAAATGATTCTTCTGGATAATTTTCTTTAATTTGCATATATTTATTGCTAAGTTCATATGAATTAATTTCTCCTTTTAAAAATGAAAACATATTATTTCTAAATGGATATCCCATAACAGAATCTAATTCTTCACCTAATAAATAGCTTCTCCTTTGACCATAACTAATCTTATTTGAGGCATCTTCCCATACTTCCCCTATAAGTATAGAGTCATTATCAGCTTCTTTTAGTTCCTTTCTCAGCTCTCTTATAAACTCAGTTGGCAGTTCATCTGCAACATCCAATCGCCATCCTTTAATCCCCATATTCATCCATTTGTTTATGACACTATCCTTGTCATATATTATATAATCCATATAGCTTTTTTCTAATTCATTTGTATTTGGCAAGGTCTTTATATCCCACCAACTTTTATATTTATGAGGAAATTCTTCAAACACATACCATGAATAATATGGTGATTCTTTTGATTGATATGCACCTAAACTATCATAATTTCCATACATATTAAAATACTTACTATCTGCTCCAGTGTGACTAAAAACACCATCAAGTACTATTGATATATCTTTTTCTTTTGCTTTATCAATTAATTCTTTAAATGTATCTTCATCTCCAAACATAGGGTCAATCTTTTTATAATTTCCTGTGTCATACTTGTGATTACTAGAAGCTTCAAATATAGGACTCAGATATAATATACTCACTCCTAATTTTTTTAGATACCCAAGTTTATTAATTATTCCCCTTAAATTTCCACCATGAAAATCCCATCTTATAATATCCCCTCTATTGTCCTTTATGTACATAGGTATATCGTCCCAATTGCCATATATAAAGCTGTTTTTTTTAGGATTATCAACCTTCCCATTACGATTTCCATTGTTAAATCTATCTACAAATATATGGTAAAGTACTCCTTCTTTGTACCAGTTTGGCACTTTAAAGTCTCTATAAACAGTAATTTGATATTTATTGATATCATTATAATTATATTCACAAGTGTATCCATTTTCTCTATTCTTTCCATAGAATACAGTCTTTTTCTCACCATTTATTTCAGCAATCACTTTAAAATAATAAAAATAAACACCAGTTATATCAAATTTTCCAACCTTACAATAAAAATACTTTCTAAGTGTATTATTGTTTAATTCTTCATTTAAAATTATTGTTTTTGATTCATCTTCTTTGTTTATTTCTAGGGAAATAGACTCAACATTATATCCTTCATTTACTTTGACATTAATCATCAATTCTTCATCAAATTTTAAAGCTCCAAACGGAGCCTTAAAATTTTTATCCCAAGAGTTATATTCTATTATGTTTTGCATTTATAATCACACCCTTTTAAACCAAATGTCTTTTGCATATTCAGAAATTGTTCTATCAGAAGAAAAAAATCCTGAATTAGCTATATTAACCAAAGACATTGTATTCCATTTTTCTTTATCACGATATAGTTTGTTTATATTTGCTTGAGCTTGCCCATAATTTTCAAAATCCCTCAATACAAAGTATTCATCATTGTAAGTGGTAAGTGAATTATAAATACTTCTACCTTCTTCACCTAGGTTAGGAATAAATCCATTTATTAAGTCATCTACTACTCTTTTTATATCCATGTTAGAATGATACAAATCAAGTGAAGAATATCCACCAAACTTATTATAATTAAGTACTTGCTCTGCACTAAGTCCAAATAAAAACATATTTTCTTTTCCTACTTGTTCACATATTTCTACATTTGCACCATCTAATGTTGCTAAAGTTATAGCACCATTCATCATAAACTTCATATTACTTGTTCCTGATGCTTCTTTTGTTGTCGTTGAAATTTGTTCACTCACATTTGCTGCTGGTATTATTATCTCTGCTAATGATACACCATAGTTCTCTATAAATACGACTTTTAACTTGTCCTTTACTCTAACATCATTATTTATAGTACTTGCAACTGAATTTATAAATTTAATTATGCACTTGGCTAAATAATATCCTGGTGCAGCTTTTGCTCCAAATATAAAAGTTCTTGGGTCAATATTTAAATTAGGATTGTCAAGTAATTCATGATACATATGGAGTACATTAAAAATATTCAATAGCTGCCTTTTATAAGCATGCAACCTCTTAACCTGAACATCAAATATAGAATTAGGGTCGATATTTAAATCGTATTTATCATTTATAAAATTTGCTAAATTTACTTTATTATTGTATTTTATATCATCAAGTCTTTTTAAAACAGAAGAATCATTTTTAAATTTTTCAATATTCTTTAGCTGTAAAGTATCTGTTTTCCATGAATCACCAATTAAATCTGTTATTAAATTGCTAAGTTGCGGATTTGAACTTATAAGCCATCTTCTATGTGCAATTCCATTAGTTTTATTGTTAAATTTATTTGGTTCGTCTTGATAAAAATCTTTTAAAACTTCTGTTTCAAGAATTTGAGTATGAAGCTTAGCAACTCCATTTACACTGTGACTTGTTACAATACATAAATTTGCCATATTTATGTTGTCCCAGTCTATTATACTCATTCTTCTTATTTTATCTTGGTCATATCCTTTATTATTTAATTCTTCTACATACCTTCTGTTTATTTCTTCTATTATCATATAAATTCTTGGTAATAACTCTTTTATCATACTTACAGGCCACTTTTCCATTGCTTCTGACATTATAGTATGATTAGTATAAGATACTGTTTTTTTAGTTATCTGCCATGCTTCATCCCAAGATAAGCCTTCTTCATCAAGTAAAATTCTCATAAGTTCTGGTATACACAAGGTAGGATGTGTATCATTTATATGAATTGCCACCTTATCAAATAAATTACTGATGTTTAGTTTATTCTTTTTATACTTCCTTATTATATCTTGTACACCTGCACTTACAAAGAAATACTCTTGCTTCAGTCTCAATAATTTTCCTGCATAATTTGAATCATCAGGATACAACACCTGTGAAATTTCTTCAGTATAGTACTTGTGTTTTAGGGCCTCTTCATAACTTCCTGAATAATTTAGAGCATTTGAAGTAAGTTCTCCAAAGTCTCTTTTTGGTATCTCACTTTTAAATAATCTTAAAGTATTGATACACTGATTCTGGTATCCGATTATTGGTATATCATAAGGCATTGCCATTACAGGAAGATAGTTTTTATGGACTACTTTTAAATGGTTTCCCTCCTTAATCAACTCTACTTCTCCACCAAACTTTACCATCGTCGCTTCATTTGGTCTTACAGTTTCCCATGCATAACGTCCTTCTGTAAGCCAGTTATCAGGTACTTCGACCTGATAACCATTTACAAATTTTTGTTCAAATAAACCATATTTATATCTAATTCCATATCCTTGACCACTTATGTTCAAAGATGCCATAGAATCTAAAAAACATGCTGCTAATCTTCCAAGACCACCATTCCCTATAGCTGGGTCTACCTCAGCTTTGATTAAATCATCTAAGTTAATTCCTAATTCTAGTAATCCTTCTCTAACTTCTTCTTCAATATTTAAATTTAGTAAATTAGATTTTAATTGTCTTCCTATTAAAAACTCTAGACTAAAATAATAAACCTCTTTTTTCTTATCTAATTTCGTAGCAACCCATTTTTTTGCTATTTCATCTTTCAGTAGACTACATAATACATTTAACAATTGTTCATCAGTAGCTTCCTTGATAGACTGTGCATATAAGCTATACATTTTCACTTCAAATTTTTGCTTGAATTTCTTTTTGCTTATTGTTACCAAAAAAACCACTCCTTTAATCACATATGTCTCTATATGTTTCTATATACTCCTTAGCTGATTTTTTCCAACTATTATCAGTATTCATTGCATTTTCAACTACTTTAATCCATTTTTCTTTATCTTTAAAAACTTTAATTGCATTTTGCAAACAGAAAAACATCTCATGAGCATTGTAATTTTTAAAACTAAATCCATTACCTTCTCCAGTAAATTGATTGTAAGGTATTACAGTATCTTTAAGTCCTCCAGTTTCTCTAACTACTGGTAAAGAACCATATCTCATAGCTAGCATTTGACCTATACCACAAGGTTCAAATAGTGATGGCATCAAGAATATATCACTTGCAGCATAAATTTGTTGAGCCAACGATGCATTGAATGTAATTCTAGCAGATACTTTATCTGAAAAATTAGAATCATAATAATTAAACATTGATTGATATTGATGTTCCCCAGTTCCTAAAATGACAATTTGTAAATTTTCCCTCATAAGCTCAGGCATCATATAGGCTATTAAATCAAATCCTTTTTGAGAAACTAGTCTTGAAACTATCCCTATTAATGGAATAGATGAATCCTTTTTTAATCCTAATATATCTTGTAATCTTAATTTATTTTCCAATTTTTTCTCAATAGAATTTACATTGTAATTGACAAATATATCCTTATCTTTCTCAGGGTTATTCAGGTCATAATCTATGCCATTTAATATCCCTTTTAATTTGCCTGATTCCTTTCTAAGTAAACCATCTAATTGTTCTCCATAAAAAGATGTTTGTATCTCATTTGCATAAGTAGGACTAACAGTTATAACTTTATCTGCAAAATTTATTCCAGCTTTCATAAAATTTATTGAACCATAATACTCTATATCTCCATTATCAAAATATTTTTCAGGTAAATCTAATATATCATTTAAGACATACTTATCAAATACACCTTGATATTGTAGATTATGTATAGTATACATAGTTTTTATATTTTTATACCCCTCAAGGGTTGCATATCTCTCTTTTAAAATTAATGGTAACATACCTGTGTGCCAATCATTTATATGTATTACATCTGGATAAAAGTCAATTCTACTTATAGCTTCTAAGACAGCATCTGTAAAGAATGTATATCTTTCTGCATCATCTCCATACCCATAAATACTCTTTCTCTCATCTTCTCTTCTAAAATAAAATTCATTGTCTATAAAATAAAATTTAACACCATCTAGTTCCATTTCTAAAAGACCACAATATTGATTTCTCCATCCAACGCGTACACTAAAAACGGCTATTTCTTTTAATTGATCTTTTAAATAACTTGGTATAGTTGAATATTTAGGCATTATTACCCTTACATCTACACCTTCTTTTTTTAATTCTTTAGGCAATGCATAAGATACATCTCCTAATCCTCCAGTTTTAGCAAAGGGCCAACACTCTGCTGTTACATAAAAAACCTTCACTAGCTATTCCCCCTTCTAAAAAATATTTTTATATATTCGTATTTTTTTCTACTACAATAGGATATTTTTCATCTCCTTTTAACTCTTTTCCTTTTGATACACTTGTATTTTTATCTAGTATTGCATTATATAGTTTTGCATTTGACTTTATTACACAATTTTGCATTACTATTGAGTTTTCTATAACTGTTCCTTTTTCAACATTAACTTTTCTAAATATAATGCTATCTTTTACAGTACCTTCTATTAAGCAACCTGATGCTATAAAACTATTTTCTACCTTTGCACTATCTGTGTAAATTGTAGGTGACTCATTCTTTTCTTTAGTAAATATTTTTCTTTCAGAATACAGTAATTCATCAGCCACTTCTATTTCTAATAAATCTTTGCTCATTTGAAAATATGATTCAACAGAATTTACACATTTCAAATATCCTGTATACTCATAAGCTCCTATTTTCATATTTTCTGCTTCTTCAACAATGAACTCTTCTAAATAACAATAATTCCCTTTATTTACAATATTATATATACATTCTACAAAATCTTCACGTTTCATAATATATGTTTCCATACATATATTTGCTCTAGGGAATTTTCCTAAATTATTTCCTACATTTATTACTCTGTTATTACTATCTAAGTTTAAGGTTAGATTACCAGCAAAATCTTTATTTGCATTGTTTACATTTTTATATATTATAGTTATATCATTATGAGATTTTTTATGGTACTCCAAAGCCTGAGAGTAATCTAGGTTACATAACATATAACTTGGAGCTATTAAAATGTATTCTTCTTCACTTTTCTCTATATAATCAAGATTAGCTAGTATTGTGTATATATCTCCTTCTCTATGTGAGTAAGTATTTCTATACTTAGTATTTTCTGGGCTAAAAATTGATAAACCGCCCTTTTTTCTACTTAAATCCCAATCTTTTCCACTACCTATATGGTCTGTCAATGATCTATACTTTTCTTTTGCGAATATTCCAACTTTTGTGATTCCTGAATTTATCATATTAGATAGAGCAAAGTCTATTATTCTATATCTTCCAGCTATTGGTGTAGAAGCTATCGGTCTTCCATAATTAAGTTTATTTATTGCAGGGTCTCCTTTTTTGTTTAAATTTATTATACCTAAACATTCATTTCTCATCTTAAAGACCTCCTTCTATTAATACGCATCTAGGCTCTATATTTTCATATTCAGAAACTACATTTATCTCATTATTTACATTTTTTATCTGAACATTGTCATTTATAGTTGCACATTCACCTATCATAGCTTTTTCTATAGTTACATTTTCTCCTATTACAACATTTGGCATGATTACTGAATCAATTACTTTACTTCCTTTTCCAACAACAACTCCATGTGATAATACAGAGTTTCCTACTTCTCCTAAAATTCTACAACCATCAGCTATCATTGATCTATGAACATTTGCACTTTTGCCTATATATTGAGGAGGCATTGCCATTGTATTTGTATATATCTTCCATTTAGGGTCTGATAAATCCAGTGTTTCTGGAGATTTAATTATATCCATATTTGCATCCCATAAACTTTGTATAGTTCCTACGTCTCTCCAATACCCCTTAAATGGATATGCATACATTCCAACATTATCCTCTAACATTTTAGGTATTAAATTCTTTCCAAAATCATCATAATTTATATCTGAATTTTTTTCTGCTTCTTTAAAATAACTTCTCAACATTTTCCAATCAAATATGTATACTCCCATAGATGCCAAATTACTTTTAGGTTCACCTGGCTTTTCTTCAAATTCATAAATACTTGAATCTTCATTTGTATTCATTATGCCAAATCTAGAAGCTTCATCCCAAGGTACTTCAATTACTGCAATCGTAGCCTTAGAGCCTTTTTCTTTATGAAATTTTAGCATTTTACTATAATCCATCTTATATATATGGTCACCAGATAATATTAATACATATTCTGGATTATAGGTATCTACAAAATCCATATTCTGATATATAGCATGTGCTGTACCATTATACCAATTTCCCTCTTTTTCATTCATAAATGGTTGTAATACATATACTCCACCATTTATTCTGTCTAAATCCCAATGACTTCCCATACCTATATGAGAATTTAATATCAGTGGTCTATATTGAGTTAAAACACCTACAGTATCTATACCAGAATTTGAACAATTACTTAAAACAAAGTCAATAATTCTGTACTTTCCTCCAAATGATACAGCTGGTTTTGCAATTCTCTTTGTGAAAACTCCAAGTCTTGAACCTTGCCCCCCTGCCAAAATCATAGCTAACATCTCTTTTTTCATTTAATGACACTCCCCTCATCTAGTAATTAATATTTATAATTGCATTTTTACCTTTATAAACTTTTAGTCAATAAATGTTGTGTATAAATTTTGCCCAAATGATAATGTAATAAGAGTAAAATAATATAAACTATACAATTTCTATAATGTATACCCCATAATTACTTTATTGAAGTATACATTATTTTCCATAAGTGCTATAGTACTTATAATATTCAATTCCTAGTTAGAAAATAATATAAACATTTATTTTATAGATATAAAAAATATTTTTTATAAATCAATTTATATCATACAAACGTACTTAAATTTTTATGCTTTTTTGATTTGATAATAATAGAACATAATATGACATGATTATCTAAAAATCTTTAAATAATTACTAGCTAATTTTATTTTTTGTTATTTGCTCATCTATGATTAAATCATTGAATTATAAAATTTTAGTTCTATTGTTAGACATATTCATTATGTTTGATATTTTTATAACTATATATGTTATCAATATAAATATCCAAATTAAAGTTACTTTCTTTTCCTATATGTTTTATTTAATATTATATAACACTTTTTACATTAGTAAAGGGTAAATTGTATAAAAATTCTGTTAATTTATTTTTAAAATCGCGTTTTATAAATAAAAACAAAGAAGAAGACCTAAAAAACTATAAGTCTTCTTCTTTTCAATGTGCATTCTATACTATATTTAATTAATTCGACATTTAATTTCCATTTCCTTCCTACTATAAAAAAACTCTTTTATTTTTTTAATGAATCATTTCCACTAAATGCATCTTTTACATCTAATATATCATTTTTATCATCACTCATGACTTCTTTTATTCCTTTGAATGTTCCTAAGAAATTAACTGCTTCTGAAGGTAAAACCAATTTTGTTGACTTACCTTCAGCCATTTTTTCAAGTGCTTCCATAGATTTTAATGCTAAGATATTATTGTCAATGTCAGACTCTTTCATAGCTGAAAATACTAATTTCAAACCTTCTGCAGTAGCCATTTGAGTTCTTTTAATCATTTCAGCTTCACCTTGTGCTTTAGCAATAGCTGTTTGTCTTATAGCCTCAGCTTCACCTTCTGCTACCAATATAGCAGACTCTTTTTCTCCTTCTGCTACACGTACCATAGCTTCTTTTCTTGCTTCTGCTGTTAATATAGCAGATTGTTTTTCTCCTTCTGCTTGTAATATAGCAGCTGACTTATTACCTTCTGCTTGAAGTATTGCTTCTCTTCTTTCTCTTTCCGCTCTCATTTGCTTTTCCATCGCAACTTGAATATCATGAGGAGGCATTATGTTCTTTAACTCTACTCTATTTACTTTTATTCCCCATTTATCTGTTGCTTCATCAAGGATTGTTCTCATTTTTACATTTATTATATCTCTTGATGTTAGTGTTTCATCTAAATCAAGTTCACCAATTATATTTCTTAAAGTTGTAGCTGTTAGATTTTCAATAGCAGCTATTGGATTTGCTATTTCAAATACATATCTAACTGGGTCTGTAACTTTATAATATACAACTGTATCAATCTGCATAGTTACATTATCTTTAGTTATAACTGGCTGAGGTGGGAAATCTATTACAATTTCTCTCAAGTCAATCACATATGCCATTTTATCTAAAAATGGTATCAAGAAATGTACTCCTGTTTCAGCCACTTTTTGAAACTTACCAAGTCGCATTATTATACCTACTTTAGATTGTTTTATTACTCTTATACAAGTTAAACTTATTGCTACTACTACTATTATTAATACAATACTTAAAACAACTTTCATGCCCATAAATATATCCTCCTTTTATTTTATTGATTCGTCACACTAGTTGCAGAATTTACTTTTTTAACAACTAGTTTTACCCCTTCTATTTTTAATACTTCTACTGTAGAACCCTTATCAATCTTTTCATCATCTATAGAAATAGCAGTCCATGTTTCATGTTCAACTACAACTAAACCAGTTTGATTTGGAGAAATTTCCTCTGTAACAACACCTTTTTTAGATATCATTGCTTGTAAATTGGTGTTAGATTTATAAGTTTTATCTTTTTTTACAATTTTCTTAGTAGCTACAACTAACATAGCTATAGAAATTACAGCAAATATTAAAACTTGTAAAAATATACTCTTTATAAAAGTACTTAAAAATATAAGTATTACTGCTCCCACACTAAACCATATTAGTGTTAAGCTTGGAGTCAACATTTCTGCTATTCCAAATAAGACTGCTACTATTAACCATATCAACTTCATACTATCTACCCTCTTTTCATATGAATTATCAAACACTATATAAATCATATTCTTTATACAATATATTTGAATATGATTTTAAACAATCAACCAAAAACCAATAAAATAAGTCAATTTGAGATTAATTTAATAGTATTATATCAGCATACTTTGTTAAAGTTGTTACAAAGTAGTATCAAATATTAGTAATTAAATAATCAAAAACTTGTTCATTGTTAACGAAATGTTACTTATTAAATCTGTTGCATTTACTGTATACATACTTTTTCCTAACTTATCTCCTATATAACCATGTACATATGCTCCACTCACTGTAGCTTCAAGTATATCCATACCTTGACCTACAAAAGAAGTAATCATACCAAGTAAACAGTCTCCCATTCCACCAGTTGCCATACAACTATTTCCTGTAGGATTTATATATGTTTCTTTACCATCTGTTATGATAGTTTGATATCCTTTTAAAAGGACAACTACATTGTATTTTTGAGCAAATTCTTTTGCCACATCTACTCTATGTTCTCTTATATACCCAATTGAGTCACCTGTCAACCTGGCCATTTCTCCCAGATGTGGAGTAATTACAAACTTATTTTTCCACTCTAAAAACTTATAGCATCTATCCTTCATAACATTTAATCCATCTGCATCCAATATTATTGGACAACTAGAGTTTTCTACTACTCTAAGTAATCTCTCAAAAGTTTTGTGATTATCTCCCATTCCTGGACCAAAACCAATTGCATTGCTAGAGCTCAATAGTTTATCAACTCTCTCTTCTTCAAAATTTACAGTCATTGCTTCAGTGAGTCTAATAGATACTTTTTCTTGTACATCTTTACTACTAATCAAAGTTACAAGACCACTTCCACTTTTAACAGCAGATTCAGTTGCTATGAAACTAGCCCCATAAAATCCTTTTGAGCCTGCAACTATAGATACTTTTCCAAAATCACTTTTAAATCCATTCTTATCTCTTCTTCTAATATTATTTTTTACAAAACTCTCATCAGTTATGAATTCATCATTATGGTATTTTCTTGTAATAAAATCTGGAATACCTATTTTTTCTACAATTACATCCCCAATAAGTGAGTTTACATCATAATTTAAAAAACCTCTTTTATAAAACTCAAAACTAATTGTTTTTTTTGCTTTAATACAAATTCCAAGTATACTTCCTTTGTCACTATCTATACCAGATGGTATATCTATAGAATATGTATTTTTGCTGTTATCATTTACTATATCAATTACTTCTTTAAAAATACCAGTTATTTCTCTCTTTAGTCCTGTTCCAAATATTGCATCTATTACAACATCACTTTTAGATACTGCTTCCTTAAACATTGTTAAATTTTTATTTTTAATTATACTCTGTTTTTCTGTTTCAATAATTTTATCTACTTTATTTTTATTTATATAGTCATTATATTCCTCGCTTAAATCATTTTTATCAATATTTATAATATTAATCCCCATATTTAAAAGTATATTATAATTGATTTTAGAACATTCACTTAGTTTCTTGATATTACCAATTAAAAAGACATTTACATTTTTTTCTTTTAGCTTTAAATGTCTTGCTATTCCAAGACCATCTCCACCATTATTTCCAACACCACATACAATTGTATAATCATTATATATATCTATATCCATGTTTCTCATTGCAGATATTACTGCATTTTCCATCAATACAATCATTGGAATTCCCAATTCTTCTACGCATGCATTATCAACACTTCTACTTAAATTCGCTGTACCTATCAACACATATCATCACTCCTATAAAATTAAATACTTCCTAAAATATTTAAATAAAAACATATAAATATCTACTGAAGTCTTTTTAATCTTGTAAACATCTTGAATAAAAACATCAAAAATAAGATTCCTAAAAATAATTAAAAAAATAATAAAAATTCTGAATTGAAATAATCATTCAATTTATTATATCATATAATTTTGGTCATTATATTACTTCAAAATCTATTTTCATTAATTCTATAAAAAGTTTACCTTTTGCTCAATTTGTTTCTAAAATCCAAATGAATTTTAATTTTTATTTATAAATTAAAATTTAAGAAAACTACCCAATCCTATACATAAAACTTTTTTTATTCGAACTCAATTTTCTGACAATTTAATAATTTTTCAAAATTTATTGTTGACTTTTATTTTTTACTGTATTAAACTAATTACTATACAAAATATAAAACAAAATTTTCAAAATTATTAAATTAAAAGGAGAGGTAAATATGAAGACTTTATTAAACAAACAAGTACGATTTTTTAGTAGCCAATTTAGTTAGGGTTTGTAGCTAAGTTAAGACAAATTGTCATAACATAGATACAGACCCCTTAGGATTACCATTTTTAAGGATTGTATCTATGTTGGCTATAGTGATTGTTGTTAAAGTTTTTATTTTATCATCATATTATAGAGAGCCACATGGATTATACTGTGTGGCTCATTCGTGTTTTTGCCATACAGTTATATGTACTGTGTGGTTTTTTTATATCCAAAATTTAATTTTCAATTATATTTAAAAAATTATTTTAAAATATTTTCAAAGGGGTGTTTTATTTATGTCAGGTATTATATCTGTAATGACGCAAAGTTTAATTTTATCAATCATGGCACTGGGGGTTTATATAACTTACAAAATCTTAGATTTTCCCGATATGTCTGCTGATGGTAGCTACACAATGGGAGCTTCTATTGTAGCATTTTCTCTTACTAATGGGATTTCTCCTATAGTAGCAACTTTAATGGCTATTTTATGTGGTTGTATTGCTGGTCTTGTAACTGGTATACTTCACATTAAATTTAAAATATCTAACTTACTTTCTGGTATTTTAGTTATGGGAATGCTCTACTCTATCAACCTAAGAATAATGGGAAAATCAAATATCCCACTATTTAGTTTTAAACATTTATTCAATGGAGAAATATCTCCTATAGTTTTAGCTCTAGCATTTGTACTTATCTGTAAAGTACTTTTGGATTTATTCTTAAAGACAGGTCTTGGATACACTCTAAAAGGTGTTGGTGACAACTCTCAAATGATTAAATCTTTGGGTATAAACATCGGTTCTATAAAAATATTAGGGCTTATGATTTCAAATGGACTTATAGCTTTATCTGGTAGTTTGATGGCTCAATTCTTAGGATTCTCAGACGTAAATATGGGTATCGGAACTTTAGTACTTGGAATTGCATCTATCATAATTGGTATTACATTATTTAAGAAATTTACTTTTATTAAAAATACTACTGCAATAATTGTTGGTTCTTTCATATACCAATTCACTATATACTTTGCAATGAGTTTAGGTATGTTATCAACTGATTTAAAACTAATAACTGCCATAGTTATAATAGCTTTCTTAGCTACTGGTAACTTAAATATCTCACTAAAAAAAAACAAGTGCAAGGCTAGTACCAAAAATAAATCTGAAAAAAGAGGTGTTATAGATGTTACAAATTAAAAATATTTCAAAGAGTTTCCCAAATCCATATGGTCAACCTAATACTATATTTGAAAATTTATCCCTTAGTATAGAAGACGGTGAATTTGTAAGTATCATAGGTAGTAATGGAACTGGTAAATCTACTTTATTAAATATAATATCGGGATTATTAAAAGAATCCTCTGGTGAAATCACTCTAGATAATACTAATATAACAAATTTAGCTGAACACAAAAGAACTCAAATAGTAAGTAGAGTTTTTCAAGACCCAAGCTTAGGAACTTGTCCTTCTATGACAGTTAGAGAAAATTTATCTTTGGCTCTTAATAAGGGGAATTTGCTAAATTTAAAGAGATGTCTTCGTCATAAAACAAATGACTTAGAACACTTACTTGAAGGAATTTCTCTAGATTTAAAAAAATACTTAGATATCAAAGTACAATATCTTTCAGGAGGTCAAAGACAATCACTTTCACTAATTATGTCTAGTTTAGCAAGCCCTAAGGTTCTATTATTAGATGAGCATACAGCAGCACTTGACCCAAAGACATCAAATGAAGTAATTGAATTAACTGATAAAATTATAAGAGAAAAAAATATAACTACACTTATGGTAACTCACAACTTAAAGCATGCACTTCAATATGGAGATAGATTGATAATGCTCCATAAAGGTGAAGTGGTCTTAGATGTAAAGGGAAAAGAAAAAGAAGAATTAACAGTTGAAGAAATCTTAGAAAAATTTGAATATGCTGTTTAAAAGTATGTATTATGATAATTTAATTTTAGCTTAGTTACAAATTAGTTTATTTATAAAATAATTGTAAAATCATAATATTTTTAGCAATACTACAACCATTCATATGAATATATGAACATATATAATAATAAAATTTTTGAGGGGGATATAAAAATGATTAATAAAAAAAGATTGGTAAGTTTAATTTTAGCTGGTACTCTTGGAATATCTATGCTCACTGGATGTTCTCAAAATGGAGGCTCAGATGCTTCAAAAGACAATGAAAAAACAGACAAGAAAGAAATAAAAAATATAGGAATCACTCAATTAGTAGAACATCCATCTTTAGATAAGGCAAAACAGGGATTCATAAAAGCACTAGAAGATAAAGGTTATAAGGATGGAGATAATATAAAAATAGACTTCCAAAATGCACAAAATGATATGCCTACTACACAAAGTATTGCAAGTAAATTCGTATCTGATAAAAAAGATTTGATATATGCTATATCTACACCTTCAGCTCAAGCAGCTTATAATGCTACTAAAGATATACCTATAATCATGACTGCTGTTACAGACCCTGTAGAGGCTGGCTTGGTTAAATCTCTTGAAAAACCAGGTGGAAACGTTTCAGGTACATCAGATTATCTTTCAATTGATAAAACACTTGAATTGGTTAAAACTTTAACTCCAAAAGCAAAGAAAATAGGCGTTATATACAATACTAGTGAAGTTAATTCAAAAATACAAGTTGATTCTCTACATGATTATGCTAAGAAAAATAATTATGAAGTTGTTGAAAAAGGAATCAGTTCTTCAAGTGAAGTTAACCAAGCTATTTCTAGTTTAGTTGGCAAAATAGATGTTTTATATGTTCCTACTGATAATTTAATAGTTTCTTCTATGCCTATAGTTTCTAAAGTAGCTAACGAAAACAAAATACCTATAATAGCTTCTGAAGAAGGCTCTGTATCATCTGGTGCTTTAGCTTGTTGTGGAATAGACTATGAAAAACTAGGTTACAAGGCTGGAGAACTTGCTATTGAAGTGTTAGAGGGTAAATCTGTTGGTGATATACCTGTTGCTATGTTAGATGAAACTGAAATAATAATCAATGAAGATACACTAAAAGCACTTGACATGCAAAAGCTATCAGCAGATAATATAAAGTATATAAAGTCAGATAAAAATGCAAAATCTGCAGAGTAAAATGTAGTAAATTCAAAAAAGTAGGTAATATGAAAACTTTATATAGTAAGTACTCTTATCCACCCTAACCCTTTGAAAATTGTACTTATTGTAGCAATTTATTGCATATAAAGTTATTCATTTTCCATAAAGTCGTCTATTTTGACGACAGATTATGAAAGTTATATAACTTTCTAATCATTATTTGAGCTGTCTAAATAGAAATTTAAATTTCTTAGACAGCTTTTTTTTATAAATTTTAATATCTACAGCTTTATCTTCATTCCACATTTTTCTTTAATTAAATATTTTTTCACAAAATTCCCATTCAATTTATAAGTTTAGGATAACGTTTTTTCCAATTGATACATTTTCTTTTAAAAATTCCAAGTATACACTATGTAGTATCTTAATTAAATTTAGCAGTTGACTTTTATTATTGTATAATTTATAATTTATAACAAGTCAAGAATACATATAATTTTCTGACTAATTAAAATATTAAAAGGGAGAGATAATTATGAATACTTTATTAAACAATAAAAAATATTATTATTACTATAGCCACTATTTCTAGGGTTTGTACCTACGTTTTAACATAGATACAGACCCCTTAAGACTAGCAAAACTTTGGGATTGTATCTATGTAGGCTATATTGTTTATAGAGTTTTCATTTAACTATATAAGAGCCACATAGATTATACTATGTGGCTTATTCGTGTTTTTACCACATAGTTGTTTATACTATGTGGTTTTTTTATATACAAAATTAACAAATAATTAAAATTATAAAAATATTTTTAAAGGAGTGTTTTATTTATGTCAGGTATTATATCTGTAATGACGCAAAGTTTAATTTTATCAATCATGGCACTGGGGGTTTATATAACTTACAAAATCTTAGATTTTCCCGATATGTCTGCTGATGGTAGCTACACAATGGGAGCTTCTATTGTAGCATTTTCTCTTACTAATGGGATTTCTCCTATAGTAGCAACTTTAATGGCTATTTTATGTGGTTGTATTGCTGGTCTTGTAACTGGTATACTTCACATTAAATTTAAAATATCTAACTTACTTTCTGGTATTTTAGTTATGGGAATGCTCTACTCTATCAACCTAAGAATAATGGGAAAATCAAATATCCCACTATTTAGTTTTAAGCATTTATTCAATGGAGAAATATCTCCTATAGTTTTAGCTCTAGCATTTGTACTTATCTGTAAAGTACTTTTGGATTTATTCTTAAAGACAGGTCTTGGATACACTCTAAAAGGTGTTGGTGACAACTCTCAAATGATTAAATCTTTGGGTATAAACATCGGTTCTATAAAAATATTAGGGCTTATGATTTCAAATGGACTTATAGCTTTATCTGGTAGTTTGATGGCTCAATTCTTAGGATTCTCAGATGTAAATATGGGTATCGGAACTTTAGTACTTGGAATTGCTTCTATCATAATTGGTATTACATTATTTAAGAAATTCACTTTCATTAAAAATACTACTGCAATAATTGTTGGTTCTTTCATATACCAATTCACTATATACTTTGCAATGAGTTTAGGTATGTTATCAACTGATTTAAAACTGATAACTGCCATAGTTATAATAGCTTTCTTAGCTACTGGTAACTTAAATATCTCACTAAAAAAAAACAAGTACAAGGCTAGTACCAAAAATAAATCTGAAAAAAGAGGTGTTATAGATGTTACAAATTAAAAATCTTTCAAAGAGTTTCCCAAATCCATACGGTCAACCTAATACTATATTTGAAAATTTATCAATTGACATAGAAGACAGTGAATTTGTAAGTATCATAGGTAGCAATGGAACTGGTAAATCCACTTTATTAAATATAATATCGGGTCTTATAAAAGAATCTTCTGGTCAAGTATTATTAAATAAACACAATTTATCTAATTTGGCTGAACATAGAAGAACTCAAATAGTAAGTAGAGTTTTTCAAGACCCAAGTTTAGGAACTTGTCCCTCTATGACAGTTAGAGAAAATTTATCTTTGGCTCTTAATAAAGGTAAGTTATTAAATCTAAAAAAATGTCTTCGTTATAAAAGAGATTTTCTAGAAAATTTATTAGAAGGAGTTTCTCTAGATTTAAAAAAATACCTAGACGTACAAGTACAATTTTTATCAGGAGGTCAAAGACAATCACTTTCACTAATTATGTCATGCTTAACAAGTCCTTCAGTTTTATTACTTGATGAGCATACAGCAGCTCTTGACCCAAAGACATCAAATGAGGTAATTGAATTAACCGATAAAATTGTAAGAGAAAAAAATATAACTACACTTATGGTAACTCACAACTTAAAGCATGCTCTTCAATATGGAGATAGATTAATTATGCTCCATAAAGGTGAAGTGGTCTTAGATGTAAAGGGAAAAGAAAAAGAAGAATTAACAGTTGAAGAAATCTTAGAAAAATTTGAATATGCTGTTTAAAAGTATATATTATGATAATTTAATTTTAGCTTACTTACAAATTAGTTTATTTATAAAATAATTTTAAAGTCATAATATTTTTAGCAATACTACAACCATTCATATGAATATATGAACATATATAATAATAAAAAAATTTTTGAGGGGGATATAAAAATGATTAATAAAAAAAGATTGGTAAGTTTAATTTTAGCTGGTGCTCTTGGAATATCTATGCTTACAGGATGTTCACAAGGTGGAGACTCTAGCAATTCTAAACAAGAAAATAACTCTAAAGACAAAGAAGTTAAAAAAATTGGTATAACTCAATTGGTTGAACATCCAGCATTAGATGCTACTAAAACAGGATTTGTAAAAGCCTTAGAAAAAAATGGATTTAAAGATGGAGAAAATATTGATATAGATTTCCAAAATGCTCAAAATGATATGCCTACTACACAAAGTATTGCAAGTAAATTTGCATCTGATAAAAAGGACTTAATATTTGCAATATCTACTCCATCTGCTCAAGCAGCTTATAATGCAACTAAGGATATACCTATACTTATAACTGCTGTCAGTGACCCTGTCGCTGCTGGCTTAGTTAAATCAATTGAAAAACCAGGTGGAAATGTATCTGGAACATCAGACTTTGTTTCTGTAGAAAAAGGATTAGAACTACTTAAAATATTTGCTCCTAAAGCAAAGACTATAGGAGTTATGTACAATACTAGTGAAGTTAATTCAAAAGTTCAAGTTGATGCTTTAAAAGAATATGCTTCTAAAAATGGTTTTAAAGTTGTTGAAAAAGGAATAACTACTTCAAATGAAGTCAATCAGGGAATTTCTAGCTTAGTTGGTAAGATAGATGTTTTATATGTTCCTACTGACAACTTAGTAGCTTCTTCTATGCCAATAGTTTCTAAAATAGCTACTGAAAATAAGATTCCAGTTATAGCAGCTGAATCTGGTCCAGTTGAAAAAGGTGCTCTTGCTTGTCAAGGTATAAACTATGAAAAACTTGGTTACAAAACAGGTGAAATGGCTGTTAAAATTTTAAATGGTGAATCAGTTTCTGATATGCCTGTAGCTACATCAGATGATACAGATATCATTGTTAATGAAGATATACTAAAAGCTTTAGGTATGGAAAAACCTTCTAATGAAAATATTTCTTATGTAAAAACTAAACAAGAATAAATATAATAGATTTTTATGAGGGAGTGGTCAAAATGAAGTCCAGTAAGTTGATAAATTTAATTTTAATTGGTGTTCTTAGTGTATCTACCATTACAGGTTGTTCTAAAAATAATGAAGGTGAGTCAAATAAATCATCTGATAAAAATAATGAAATTAAAAAAATTGGTATTACTCAATTAGTTGAGCATCAAGCTTTAGATGCATCCAGAGAAGGATTCATTAAAGCTCTAGAAGATAATGGATTTAAAGATGGTAAAAATATAGAAATAGATTATCAAAATGCTCAAAATGATATGCCTACTACACAAACTATAGCTAGTAAATTTGTTTCTGATAAAAAAGATTTGATATTTGCTATATCTACTCCATCTGCTCAGGCATCATACAATGCTACTAAAGATATACCTATACTTATAACTGCTGTAACTGACCCTGTTTCAGCTGGATTTGCAGATTCTTTAGATAAACCAGGTAAAAATGTTTCTGGAACTTCTAATTTTACACCTATTGATAAGAGTTTAAAGGCTCTTGATATACTAATCCCACAAGCAAAGACTATAGGTGTTATATATAATACTAGTGAGGTAAATTCTAAAGTTCAAGTTGATAACTTGAAGAAATATGCAAATGATAAAGGTCTTAAAGTTGTTGAAAAAGGAATTAGTTCTTCTAGTGAAATAAATCAAGCTGCTTCTAGTTTAATGGGTAGCGTAGATGTTATTTATGCTCCTACAGATAATTTACTTGCATCTTCTATGCCTATCGTTTCTCAACTTGCTACTAAAAATAAAATACCTATAATAGCTGCAGAGGAAGGTATGGTAAAAGGTGGAGCATTAGCTTGCCAAGGTATAGATTATGAAAAATTAGGTTATAAGACTGGTGAGATGGCTGTTAAGGTCCTAAAAGGAGAATCTAAAGTTTCAGATATGCCTATAACAAGTTTAGAAGAAACTAATTTAATTATTAATGAAGATACTCTAAAGGCACTTTCTCTAGATAAACCTTCTGACAAGAACATAGTTTATATTAAAACTGAAAATAAATAATTTGACCACTCTAATTAATATAAAATATGAAAATAAAGTAAAATTTAATGATATTTTTATATACAATCAATATGCCTGTTTCTATGAATCTTTCCAAACATAAAAACAGGCATATTTTTTTATTTTAATATATTGTCTATTCAATTTTACATTGATATATTTCTTATCCAAAGATAATATATTAATAATCTTAACTTATTTATATAAATAAAATTATTCTTCTATATGTTTTATTACTCTACATGGATTTCCAACGGCTACAGTATTTGATGGTATATCTTTTGTCACTACACTTCCTGCACCTATTACCACATTATCACCTATAGTAACTCCTGGAGTTATAATCACGCCTCCACCTATCCATGCATTATCTCCTATCTTTACAGGTGAACCATACTCTATTCCTGAAATTCTAAGCTGTGCCTCAATTGGATGATAAGCTGTATAAATTTGAACATTTGGAGCTAACATTACATTATCACCAATTTCAATTTTACATACATCTAAAAAAATACAGTCATAGTTTGCAAAGAAATTTTCACCTACATGTATATTATATCCATAGTCACACCTTATATTTTGTTCAACATTTATTTGATTCCCAACTGAACCAAATAGTTTTTTTAAAATATCCACTCTTTTTTCATATTCATCTTCCAAAGAGTTATTAAACAACCTAGTTAATTTTTTACAATACTCTCTTTCTTTTACTAGCAATTCATCATTTGCATAGTAACCTTTCCCTGACAACATTTTTTCTTTTTCAGTCATATAAATTACTCCTTTTCTTTGCAATTGTACTTAAAGCAAAATAAATATTCCTGTGGAAAATCTAAATAAATGCTGTCTCCCTTATCAAATTTCATTTTGTTTTTTTCTAATTCTATCTGAATAGGCATACTTTTGCTAGATAAATTATTGTTTATAGCATATATAGTGTATGTAAATGGATTTTCTATAATGTTAATTAGTCTAAAACATAACTTGCCATCTAAATTTTCACTAGAATCTAAAACCTTAATATGATGCTCTCTGATTCCCACATATTCTATATTATCACCTATGTTTCCAGTTAATGTCAACTTACATCCCCAATCTGTAGCATAAATAGTATTGTTATCTATTCTATTTAATCGAGATATATTTTTACATCCTGTTATTTTTGCTTCTATAAGATATTTTGGAGACTCAAATAGTTCTTTTTTAGGTCTTTTTGGAAGACCTTCTCCTTTATTATAAACCATAATATCATCACAAACTCGGTAAGCTTCTTCAATATCATGAGTAACAAACAATATATCTCCCTTATAATCTTTTAACATATTCATAAGTTCTTTTTCCATATTACTTCTCAAATGATGGTCTAATGCAGAAAAAGGTTCATCTAAAAGTAGTATATCTGGAGATGTAGCTAAGGCTCTAGCTAGTGCTACTCTTTGTTGCTGACCACCAGATAATTGCCAAGGGTATCGACCCTCAAATCCATTTAATTTAAGTATTTCTAAATATTTCATTATTATTTCCTTTTTTTCATCTTTACTTAACTTTGAAAGACCAAGTTCGATATTTTGGCTTACAGTCATGTGAGGAAATAATGCATAGTTTTGAAATAAAAAACCAATGTTTCTTTCTTGTGTTGATAAATTTATCTTTTTTTCAGAATCAAACAATACTCTTTCATTTAATATAATCTTACCTCTTGTAGGTTTTTCAAGTCCTGCTATACATTTTAATGTCATACTTTTTCCAGAACCAGATTCACCTAAAAATCCTAAAATTCCTTTTTCCTGTTCAATTTTTACTTTTAATTTAAAAGAGGATAAATCTTTTTCAATATCTACATATAAACTCAACTATCTGCACCTCTTTCCTATTATTTTCTGCTGGAATTCTGACCAATAATTTAATAATAAAATCATTGCTATAGATATCGCTACAATAATCATAACCCACATCATAGCTTTATTCATATCTCCACCTTCAACTGCAAAAAATATAGCGATTGGCATAGTTTGAGTTTTTCCAGGTATATTTCCAGCTATCATAAGTGTAGCACCAAATTCTCCAAGTGCTCTAGCAAACGACAACACAAGTCCACCTATTATCCCAGGCCAAGCTAATGGTACTGCAATCTTTAAAAAAACTTTCCATTCATTAAGACCTAAGGTTCTAGCAGCAGACAACATGTTGCTATCAATTTGTTCAAAAGCTGACCTTGAAGTTCTATACATCATAGGAAAAGATACTACTACTGCTGAGATTACAGTTGCTGTCCAGCTAAATATTAAGGTTTTATCAAAATTCAGTAAAAATTTACCTACAAAGCCATTTTTCCCACATAACAACAATAAAAAGAATCCAACAACTGTGGGTGGCAAAATTAATGGAAGTGTAAAGATACCATCTATAATACCTTTCCACTTACCTCTATAGTTAGCCATAATATATGACACAAATATTCCTATTATAAAAGTTATTATCGTTGACAAAAAAGCTGTCTTAAGTGATATCCATAAAGGTGACCAATCTGTCCCCATTTTTTCCCTCCTTAATTTAAATGGAAATAGTGAAATTAATAAATATATTAATTTCACTATTTCCATTTTATTATAATATACAATTATTTTCAATTTTCATTTATTTATATACAACTTCTTTTTAATTACATATAAATTATTTGTAAGCTTATTCTACTTTTTTATATCCAAATTCCTCAAAAATCTTTTGTCCTGCATCACTCAACAGGAATTCTTCAAATTTCTTAGCAGCATCTGCATTTTTACTAGCTTCAATTACTGCAACTGGATATGTAATAGGTGAATGAGTTTTTTCATCTGTTTTCTCAACTACTTTTATTTTATCATTATTCACAGTGTCACTAAAATAAACGAATCCAACATCTGCATTACCTGATTGCACCCATGCTAAAACCTCTTTTACATCTTTTGCAAACACCAATTTATCTTTTAATGTCTCTTTTAAATTTAAATTAGTTAATACTTCATCTGCATATTTACCTGCTGGAACACTTTCAGCCTCTCCAACTGCAATTTTCTTTACTTTATCTGTAGTTAAGTCTTTCATACTAGATACATCACTACCAGCTGAAGAAATAAGAACTAAATCATTTTTAACTAAATCTTTCATAGTATCAGAAACCAATAACTTTTCTTCATCTAAAGCTTTCATTTGTTTCTGACCTGCTGAAATAAATAAATCACATGGTGCACCTTGTTCTATTTGCTGTTGAAGTGAACCTGATGCTCCATAGTTAACTGTAAGCTTTACATTGGAATCAACTTTTTTGTATTCTTCTTCAATTTTTGCCATTGCTTCTTTTAAACTTGCAGCAGCAGATATGTTTAGTTCTACTGTCTCACTGCTTTTATTTGTTTTTTCTTCTTTACTATCATCTTTTGGACTTTCTTTACTACTACATCCAACTGTCCCCAAAGTTAAACATGCAACTAATCCTAATATTCCCAATATTTTTTTCATAATACTCTCCCTTTTTGTAAATTTGATACATATTTTAATTCGTTTTATCATGTTTTATCACGTTTTGTTATGTATAACTTAATTATATATACCTGCTAATAAATTTTCAAGTAAATTATTTATATTACTTTTAAATATTTTTCTACATTTTTCTTTTTTTAATGTTAAAATAACCTTATATGGAGGTGGATTATGGACTCATTATCATCTTTGACACCTGTTGAAGTAGCTGAATTATTAAAGATAACAAAAAATACTGTATATGAATTAATCAAAAGAGGTGAACTTCCTTCTTACAAAGTAGGTAAAAAAATAAGAGTTGATATTAAAGATGTCGAAGAATATATCAACAATCAAAAAACTGGTAAAATTAAAGATACACATTTTAACAATAAAAATATAGATATTGATAATAATTGTAAAATTATTATTTCTGGTCAAGATGTAATATTAGACATTTTAGCTAGGTCTGTTGAAAAAAGATTAGATAGAGTAAATACATTTCGCTCTTATATAGGAAGTTATAATGCTTTATATGAATTATATAATGGCAGGGTTTCTATAGCATCATCCCATCTATGGGATTTTGAAACAGACGAATATAATAGTACTTTTGTTAAAAAACTATTGCCAGGAATCCCATGTGTACTTATAAATCTAGCATATAGAATGCAAGGTTTTTATGTTGCTAAAGGAAATCCTAAGGA
The DNA here is from genome assembly GCF_020676075.1 of Clostridioides sp. ES-S-0001-03. Taxonomy (NCBI): domain Bacteria; kingdom Bacillati; phylum Bacillota; class Clostridia; order Peptostreptococcales; family Peptostreptococcaceae; genus Clostridioides; species Clostridioides sp. ES-S-0001-03. Next base: position 121,380 of record NZ_JACVWJ010000005.1, read on the forward strand.
AATAAAAGGTTGGAATGATTTAACCAGACCAAATATAACACTTGTAAATCGAGAAAAAGGGGCTGGAACTAGAGTTTTGCTTGATGGCAAACTTAGACTTTTAAATTTTAATGGCACTGATATAAATGGTTATTATAATGAAGAATTATCGCATTTAGGTGTAGCAAGCAAGGTTTCTCGTGGTATAGCTGATGTTGGATTAGGCAATGAAAAAGCTGCTCTACAAGTAAACAATATTGACTTTATTCCTCTTCACAAGGAACGTTATGATTTGGTTATTAAAAAAGAAGACTTGAAAAACCCTGTCTACCAAACTATAATTAGTATAATTAATTCAGCTGAATTTAAGGCCGAACTTCAAGGTCTTGGTGGATATGATTTGATTGACACAGGCAAAATCATAGCAGAAGTTTAAAAATAAAAATCGCAATCTATTTTTACATGATTTATAAATTAATTGTAAAGTAAATTGCGATTTTTATGTATGCCAAAAACGTACATCAAAAAACTCAGTCTATCATAAAAACCTATATTGTTCATTTTGGTAGCCACATATAAAATTCAATATACTAAATAGTTAAATATATTAATATATATTTACATAATAGTAATTTTCCTTAATGTAGATTAACGTATTATGTGTTTTTGATATGAATAATTTTCCTATCTTGTATACATGTGGTAAAATAAATGAGTTTAATAGGTTATATACAAAGTTGCTTTCTTCTTGTATCTTCTCAACTAATAAATTATTAATAAAATTATCTTTTTCATTTTCAATAACTTCACTCCAATTTATTTTAACTTTTAATATGTATCTTCCAACTAAGTATACACATTCTGTAACAAATAACAATAATACTATATAATCAGCTCCTCCTGATTGATATAAACTTCCTGATACTAAGGGTTTAGCAAAAAAGTTATAAAAATTTAAAGTATCTCCTGTATAGTCAAAAAATATTAATAGTAATCCCAAAACTCTTAATACTCTCATATTCAACATGCCTTTTTCTTTATTATTTTTGTTTTTCATATATACTACCTCTCTTTTCGTTAGATTTTATTGTATATAATACTAACTCTTTTATTTGAGGTACAGGTGAATTTAATTGGTAGTTATTTTCATTTTCATAATCAATTAATTCATATTAAATATTTATATTTAATATGAAAAATAGCTTATTTATTTTGTAATAAAATAAATAAGCTATTAAAATATACAACTAATTTCTATTAATTGATAATACTACTATCTATAAACCTAAAAATTCTATTGAAATATGCTCTACTATCAGAGTCATATCCAGCAACATGTTCAATACCTTCTATGAGCCATAGCTCTTTTTTATTATGCTTGACTAAGTCATACATGGTTTGGCTATTTTGATAATTACAAACAGTGTCTTTTGTTCCATGTATAAATAGTATAGGAACATTACTCTTTTCGATTGCCTTATATGGTTCTACATCACTATACCAAAATCCAGATTTAAATTTATTATACACATCCCCACATGCTACGACATAATTTACTAATACATTTGGTATATGTTTTTCTATTACTCCCATTCTAATGGCATCCTTCATTTCAGAATATGGAGAATCCAATATATAAAAATCGACCTCTTGACTTTCTGAGTTTATAGCTGTATGCATAGCAGCTGTTCCTGCACCCATAGAAAATCCATGGATTCCCAATTTACCATCTGGGAATTTATTTTTTACAAACTTAACTATACTATCTAAATCATATCTCTCATAAAGACCAAATGTATAATTGTCGCCTCCACTATTACCAGTATTTCTTTGATTGTAAATCAATACATTATAACCTTTATCTAAGTATTCATATGCTATTTTTAGCATTTCATAGTGATTACTTCCCATTCCATGAACAATTATAATAGTATTTTTTGTTTTTATATTTGAATTCATAAAAAGACTTTCAAGTTTGTAATTATTAGAACTTTGTATCATCAGCTCATCTGTCTTGTAGTTTTTCAATTTATCTAAGGGCTTATCTTTCCTCTTAGAAAATACTTTTAATACATCTTCTTTTTTTATTAACTGTTCTGAGCCAACTGAGCTATCGTACACCAATTTGCCAAATATATACGATATGATTAACGGTATTAACAGAAATACAACTGATACAATTATTACCTTATTTCTTAAACTAATATAATTCTTAAAACTATTTTTCATATTTATTTACCATTTAATTTTCCTATATTTTGTTTTTTAAAAGTAATACAATCGCTACTTATACTACTCTTATGATTTCTATTATACCTATTAATCTACTAAAATTACAAATTATATTTTATCAATCATTAATATTTATAAGCTATTGCCTTATCTAATAAATATTACTAGATACTTTATTGGCAAGTGCTATCTAAATATTCTTCTATATTTTTCTTCTTCCTCTTCTGTGAATACATTAAATACAACTTTTAAATTTTTCTCAGGATTTTCTTTTAGCCATAATCTCACTCTATTTACAGCAAGATTAGCTGCTTCTTTTTTTGGATATCCAAATACCCCTGTAGAAATACCACAAAAAACGATATTCTTTATTTCATCAATTTCTCTTATAGTATTTAGAGATGATTTGTAGCAATGTAGTAATTGTTTTTCCTGTTCTTTGCTTGGCTGACCACCAGATACAATAGGTCCAACAGTGTGTACTACAAATTTTGCAGGTAGACAATAACCTCTAGTTATTTTAGCATCTCCTGTATATTCTAAATGTCCTTGTTTTTTTATTATTTTGTCACAATCTTCTCTAAGTCTAGGACCTGCGCATGAATGTATCTCATTATCTACACATAAATGTAATGGTTGTAAACATCCTAATAGCTTATTGTTTGCAGCATTTACTATTGCATCTGCTTTTAAATTAGTTATATTGCCTCTCCATATAGCAATGCCTTCCTCAACTTCTTCTATATCATTTACATCTACTAACTCTCTTTCTTCACATTCAATTAACAATAAGTTATGTAACATACTAAGTATCTCTGGAGCAATTTCTTTTGGTGGATATACATTAAGAAGTCCTCTAAGTATATCTCTAGGCTTGATTTCATCATTTGATAAATTGTATATTTTAGAAGGAACTTCTTTTGAAAAATATGCAATTAAAGTGTTTATATTTTTCTTTCTTTGTTCGTCAGTTAGAGGTTTGATACTTCTATCAAAATCCTCAAATAAGTTTACATCATCAGCATAATCTCTCCACTTCATAGCTATCTCTCCATTCTTTTATTTTAGAATTATAAAAAATAATTATGTATTATGTACATACTTATTTATTTCTATAAACACTTACATAAATCCTGTTAAAAGTGTAAATTTTTTAATATTAATATATTTAAAGACAAAATATAGAACAATTTTAAGTATTTTATATAAACCTTTATAAAATAATATGCTACTTGCTAACACTTTAATCATAAAATTTTTAAATATAATAATTAAAGGGAACGTTCTAAAGCTTACACTTTTACACATAAATTTACATACATAAAAACCACTCTAAATAAGCAACTCTTACCTAGAATGGTTTTTACACTAAACAACTTTTAAATTTTGTTGGTATTTATTTATATCTGATTTAGAAGCATATACAAAATGACCATCTGAAACCTCAATCCAACTTGATAACTCATCACTTGAACAATTATACATACTATAATTATATTCCACTCTATTTCTTACCTTAGCATATCTTGGGTCAGGAATAGGAATTGCAGAAAGTAAAGACTTTGTATATGGATGTATAGGATTATTATACAACTCTTCTGAATTCGCTAATTCTACTAATTTTCCATTATGCATAACTCCTATACGGTCACTAATATGTCTCACCATAGATAAATCATGCGCTATAAATAAACAAGTTAAATTCTTTTCTTTCTGTAATTTTTTAAATAAATTTACTATTTGTGCTTGTATAGACACATCTAAAGAGGCTATCGGTTCATCAGCTATTATAAACTCTGGGTCTACTGAAAGAGCTCGAGCTATACCAATACGTTGTCTTTGCCCACCTGAAAAGTCAGAAGGATATTTATTTGCATAGCTTCTATCAAGTCCCACTAAATTTAACATCTCATAGACTTTATCCAGTCTTTCTGCTTTATTTTTACAGACACCCTGAATTTTAAGTGGCTCTGAAATTATATCTCCAATTGTCATACGAGGATTTAATGATGAGGTAGAATCTTGAAAAATAATCTGCATACTTTTATTTACATCTTTTTTTACAAATTTATATGATTTTTTATCTGAGATACAATTTCCCTTATAAATTACGTCTCCACCAGTAGGCTCATGTAACTTTATTATAGTTTTACCAGTTGTAGATTTTCCTGAACCAGATTCTCCTACTAAACCAAATATCTCTCCTTTATATATATCAAAACTTATATCATCAACTGCTTTTACAATAGTACTTTTATCCAAATGAAAATATTGTTTTAAATTTTTTATTTCTAGTATTTTTTCTTTATTCATTAGAAATCACCCTTCCACCATTTACCCTAACTGGTATATTTATTTTAGGTGCATCTGGATGCAATAACCAAGTTGCTGCACTGTGTGTATCATTAATTTTAAACATTGGTGGCTCCTTTTCATAATCTATCCTAAGAGCATTTTTATTTCTTACTGCAAATGCATCCCCCTTTGGAGGATTTAATAAATTTGGAGGCATTCCAGGTATATTATACAAATAATCTTCTTGTGAATCTAAAGTAGGTAATGAACCTAATAATCCCCAAGTATATGGATGTCTAGGGTCATAAAATATATCTTCTACTGTTCCTATTTCTACAATCTTACCTGCATACATAACTGCTATCCTATCAGCCATAGTTGCAACTACACCTAAATCATGAGTTATAAATATTATTGATAAGCCTATTTTATTTTGTAGTTCTTTTATTAAGTCAATTATTTGAGCTTGTATAGTCACATCCAAGGCTGTTGTAGGCTCATCAGCAATTAATACTTCTGGATTACAAGCTAGTGCTATAGCAATTACTATACGTTGCCTCATTCCTCCTGAAAAATGATGCGGAAATTGTTTAAATCTTTTTTCAGGATTATCTATCCCAACTAATTCAATAAGCTCTATAGCTCTTTTCTTAGCTTCACTTTTACTTATGCCTTGATGGATTACTATAGCTTCAGTTATTTGCTTTCCTATTGATATGGTTGGATTCAAAGATGTCATAGGGTCTTGAAATATCATTGATATATCTCTTCCTCTAATATCTTCCATTTCTTTCTCAGATTTTTTAACTAAGTCCTTTGATTTAAATAGAACCTCTCCACTTTTGATATATCCATTATATGGAAGTATCTTTATCAAACTTTTGCATAATACAGATTTTCCACAACCAGATTCTCCAACTATAGCTAGTGTTTCACCCCTTTTTAGGGTAAAGGACACATCTCTCACAGCCTGTACTTCGCCTTCTTCTATTTTAAAGCTTACAGATAGATTATTAACCTCCAATAAATGTTCCAAAAACCATCAACCCCTATGCTATTCAAACCTTAGGGATATATTTCATCCCTAAGGTTTCTAATTAATCTAACTATTATTCTATTGTCCAATCAGCTATGTTCCAGAATATCCCTACACCATGATGACCTAAAACTGTATCAGGTGTTAAACCTTTTATATTTGGTTTTCCAACATATATAGCATCTATATAAGCAATAAATGTATATGGCATATCTTTAGTCATCTCTACTTGGAATTGTTTATATAACTTTAATTTTTCATCTTTATTTTCTGTTTCTCTTGCTTGTTGAAGTATTTTGTCTATAGTAGGATTAGAATAAGCACTGTAGTTTGCACCTTTATCTGTTCCAAATACTTTATATGTATGGTCATCTGGGTCAAATGGACTTCCCCAACCGATTAAGTGCGCATCTTGATTAGCCCAATCTGTTTCAGTTACAACTACAGCTTTAGCATCAACACCTATTTCTTTTAGCTGTTGTGCACATATTTTAGCCATATCAACTCTAACTTGGTCACTTTCGCCAGCTGTTATTTCAAAAGCTAATTTAGTACCTTCTTTTTCATATATTCCATCAGAACCTAACTTCCAACCTAATTTTTCAATTTCTTGCTTAGCCTTTTCTGGATTATATTCAAATTTCTCTATATCAGGATTATTATATGGTCCCATTTGTAAAGGTGAATATGCGGCTACACCATGACCCAATAATACACTATCAACTATTGCTTTTCTATCTATTGCATAACTTAAAGCATTTGGTAATCCTTTAGTCTTTTCATCTTTAAAGAATTTAGAATTGAAGTTATATAGTATACCTCTATAATCTGCAGTTTTCATTATATTTACTTTAAAATTCTTTTCGTCTTTCTCAAAATTAGACATATCTTTAGGAGTTACTTGTGCTAAATCTAATTCACCTGATTTTAATTGCATTGCTTTAGCTTTGTCATCTGGTACAATCTTAAATACTACTTTATCCAGTCCTGGCTCTTTTACAAAATAATCACTATTTTTAACAAGTGTTATACTTTGCCCTTTATCCCATTTTTCAAGTTTGAATGGTCCAGTACCTATTGGTTTTTGATTAAATCCATCAGTAGTTATATCTTTACCTTCTAATGCATGTTTTGGTAATATTCCAACTGTTAAATAATCAAGCATTGCTGTATTTGGTGCTTTTAAAGCAATTTTTATAGTAGTATCATTAATTACATCAATTTTTGTTATATCTTCATAATTTGATGCTATTTCAGAAGCATTGTCTGGATTCATTATAGTTTCCATTGTGAATTTAACATCATTTGCTGTAAATTTCTCTCCATCATGCCACTTAACATCATCTCTTAAATTAAAAGTATATGTATTTGTTGCTTCATCAAATTTCCAATCTTTTGCTAGACAAGGAACTACTTTATTATTTTCATCATGAGCTGTTAATCCATTAAATATCAATGAATTTATTTCGCCATGTTCATATAGTGCTGGATTTATACTTGTATAGTCATTACTTCCATAAACAAGTACTTTACCATCTTTAGGTTTATCTGTTTTTTTGTCCCCATTTCCTGCACTCGAACAGCCTGCCATTAGACTAAGTATCATTACTAGACTTAAAACTTTTAATTTTTTTAATTTCATGATGCTCCCCCTTTTGCTTTTAATAATAAATATTTTTTAAAGCTTTGACCCCATTTATTTAAATAGATATTTCAAATACCTTAGTATTTGCTTATTTAACACTTAAAACGCTGATTTATAAATTACTTGATTTTTTATTATTGCTCTTTCTTATATAATTACCAATATTAGTTATACAGACCAATGTAGTAACTAAAAATATACCTGGAATTAGGATAATCCACCATCTATTTGAAAGCAGTGCTTCTTCTGATAAAGATAGCATACTTCCCCAAGAAACAATTTCTATTGGCAAACCAATTCCTAAAAAACTCAGTGTTGACTCAGTTCCAATAGCTGCACCTATATTTGTTACTACCATAAACATTATTGATGCAACAAAGTTTGGAAGTAAGTGCTGTTTTAATATATATAAAAATCCTCCACCCATACTTTTAGCTGCTAGTATGTACTCACTATTTCTTATTTGTCTAACTTCAGTCCTTACAATCTTAGATATATTCATCCAACTTGTTATCCCTATTACTATGGACATAGATATTGGATTTGAATTCCCAAGTATCGCTTGTACAAATATTATAATTAATATTGATGGTATACTAAGTATGATTTCTGTAAATCTCATCATTGCATCATCTACAAGCTCAGATGCTGAACCGCTTATGCTACCATAAACAATTCCTATAATAGTTGATATTATTGTCGAAAATATTCCTATAAATAAAGATATTTTTCCTCCATACCATATCATAGAATATATATCTCTTCCCATTGAATCTGTTCCAAAGAAAAAATCTTTACTTGGAGCTAAATTAGAACTTACTAAATCCATATATGTTGGCTCATGTGTCATTATCAAAGATGAAAATACACTTCCAATAACTATAATGGATAAAATTATGATTGATATATATGGTAACTGTTTAAATTTTTCAAACAGAGTTTTTTTTATTTCTATTTGTTCATCTTTTACTACTGAAATATAATTTTCTCCTACAATCTCAAAATCACTACATTGCGGCTTCATTGTTATCACCTCTATCGTACTTCATTCTAGGGTCTATTTTATTGTTTATAATTTGAGCTAGCATATTTCCAAATACCACTAAAGCTCCTGTTATTAGACATAAAACTAATAACATATTATAATCGTGATACTTTGCACTCTCAAAACAAAGAGTTCCTAACCCTGGATAAGAAAAAACCTTTTCAACTACATAAGTTCCTCCTAATATATGAGGTATTGAAATAGCCATGATACTTATATATGATGGCATTATATTTCTCAGGCAATGCTTAAAAACAATGGTTCTATTGTTTAAACCTTTTGCTTTACATAGCAATACATAATCTTCTCTTATTTCTTCTAGCAATTTATTTCTTATCATATATGTGTAATACCATAAATGGCTCAATATAAGTACTGTAAGAGGTAATATTAAATGAGATATCCTACTTGATATACTATATTCCTCTCCCATTGAATAAGCTCCACTACTTGGAAGTATACTTAGATTTATACTGAATATAAGTATAAGTACTAAAGCAACCCAGAATGATGGAATACAATTGGTTATCGTACCTAGTTTACATATAACCCTATCTATAAGCTTATCTTCATGCAATGTACAAAAAATTCCTAAAAGTAATGCTAGAACAAAGGTAAGTATGTATCCTGAACCACCTAATATGATAGTATTTATATAAACATCATTTATAACAGAAGTAACATTTTGCTTATATTTAAATGAAATCCCAAATTCTCCTTTTGATGCATCTGAAATCCATTTTATATATTGACTGTATATTGGTTCGTTTAGACCAAGTTTTTTCATAGCATTTTCTTTTTCTTGAGTACTCATTCTTTCTACACCATCTCCATAGTAAGAAATTAATGGGTCTCCTGGAGCAAGTCTTGCCATATAAAAAACCACAAAAGATAATAAAAACATTACTAAAATAAACTGCAACAACTTTTTAACTATATCCTTTAACAAACCCCTATTCCCCCTTTGTTGCAATAAAAAAAACCACCAAAAGCAAGCGTCAATCGACGTTTAAACCTTCGTGGTTTTATTATCATTAAATAAAAATTAAATTTTAAATATTTATCTATAAACCAATTTTAGCATCATTTATGTTGTGTGTAAACAAACTTTTGAAAAATTGTTAAAATTTCATCAAATTGTTTTATTTTTACCTAAAATTAAATTTTTATGATATTACTAATCTCTTATTTATTACATAATTATTAAATTTTATATTGACTATTTACTGAAACTATATTATATTAGTTTCTATGCAAACTATCTAAGAGGTGATTTTATTGAAAACTAATTATGATTGTTTTAGAATAGCTATGCTTCTAAAAGAACTCTATTCTAAAACAATGTACACAGTAGAGGAAAATTTTAAGGAAAATGGATTAACACATCAACAGATTATAGTTATAAAGCTAATAGCTCATAATCAAGAACTAACAATTTCACAACTATGCGATGAGATGTCTTTAGCTAAAGGAACGGTATCAGGTATAATCAGTAGATTAGAGCAATTTGGATATGTAGAAAAGTTCAAAAAATATGATGATAAGAGAAATACATATGTTAAATTTACAGAGGATGGACTTGAATTCGCCACAAATTTTAAAAGTAAAATGCAAGAAAGCTTTGATGGTATTTTTAAAAATTGTGATGAAAAAGAATTAAATGAATTAGTAAAAAATCTTAGAAATATATTAGCAAAAATAAAGGAGAGATAATTATGAGTTCTAAATTAATACTTGCAATAGTGTTTATAACATCAGCTTTAATTTTTTACACTATAGGTGTATTTGGAGAAAGAAAAGCTAAAATTTTAAAAAAGAAACATGTAATTATATTTTGGCTTGGTTTAATATTTGATACTTTAGGAACATTTACAATGAGTAATATAGCTAATAGCCACGCTTTTGAAGTGAAGTCTGTATTGTCCCAAAATCTTCATAGTATAACTGGTCTCCTAGCAATTGTGCTTATGCTTTTTCATGCAGGCTGGGCTACTTTTGTTTTGTATAAGGACGATGAAGATAAGAAAAAATTCTTCCATAAGTTTAGTATAGTTGTATGGACTATCTGGTTAATTCCATACTTTATAGGTATGTTTATTGGTATGGCTGGATAATAAATAAAAAAAAGTGTGTAGGAAAATGAATATACACTTACACACTTTTTCATATATATCTATAATGTTTTACTTACTCTTTTACACAGCTTAATAAATCCTTATGTATAATTTAAATTTATTAAACACCTAACACTTGAGTTACTCCTGGAACTTCGCTTACCAAAACATTTTCAATAACAGCTTTTATTGTCATAGTTGCTCCTGGACATCCACTACAAGCACCTTGTAATCTAACTAAAACTACACCATTCTCATTTACATCTATAAGCTCTACATCTCCACCATCTCTTTGTAATACAGGTTTTATCTTTTGTTCAAGTACTTTTTCAACTTGTTCTCTCATAGTTATTCCCCCCCAGAAATATTTTTATTACCAAGATTATACCAATGGTTTAAATTTTTGTCCATCTAATGATTTTTCAAACTCTATATTTGCCTCATCAATAATCTTAGTATTCATAAATACATCATAAGCACTACAAGCCAATACCTTAGCTGAATTTATCATAGCTGAAAATCCTATACTTGAACCAGCTGATGCACATGACTGCCATGTGTGGCTTGCCACACCAACAGGCCATGCTGCCATTGCAAATTGAGCTACTGGTATCACATAACTTACATCTCCAACATCAGTAGAACCAGCTAATCCCTTATCTTCTGCTCCATCAGCTATACCATGATGTATATAACTGTCCACAATAGATTTATCGTCTTGGAATGCTGTAGCTACACCTAGTCTCTCATCCTTAGTAAGAGTAGCACATAATTTTTTTGCAAATTCTTCTTCTTCAGGAGTAGTTTTAGGAGTTCCAACAAGAATCATATTATCGTATACTAAATCAGTTAAACACTGATTTGGTATATAATCATAAATCCCATCAGTAATTACATACTCCATTTCAGTCTCTGTCATCATAGCTGCTCCTTGTGCCACTTTTATTAGCCTATCAAGAACATTCTCTGCATCCTTTGCTTTTTTACCTCTTATAAAATACCAACTTTCCGCAAAACCAGGAACTACATTAGGTCTTCCTCCACCATTAGTTATAACATAATGCATTCTTATAGAGTCAATTACATGTTCTCTTAAATAATTTGCTCCTACATTCATAAGTTCAACAGCATCTAATGCGCTTCTACCATTATGAGGGGCTTGAGCTGCATGTGCTGTTATTCCCTTAAACTTAAATCTAGCAGATAAATTTGCCAGACTTCCACCTCTCCATGTGCCATTTATATCAAAAGGATGCCATGTAAATGCGCAATCTACATTATCAAAACATCCATTTACACACATTACAGTCTTTCCTCCACCTTCTTCTTCAGCAGGACAACCAAAATATTTTATTGTTCCATTAAATTTATTTTTTTCCATAAGTTCTTTGATAGAAACGACTGCTCCTACACCTGCTACACCCAATAAATTATGACCACATCCATGTCCAGATTCTCCCTCTACCAATGGATTTTTTTCTGTACTCACAGATTGTGATAGTTCTGGCAAAGCATCATATTCGCCAAGTATTCCAATTACTGGCTTACCTTCTCCAAAACTCGCTATAAATCCAGTGGGTAAATTGTCTACTTCTTCAATTTCAAATCCTTTTGACTTTAGATATTCCTTTTGAATACTGCTTGCATACTTTTCTTCAAAAGCTAATTCTGGATTTTCCCATATTTTTTTAGATAAATCAATTAATTCTTCTCTTATCTCCTCAATATTATTTATAATATATTCTTTCATAGTCTCCTCCACAGATATGTATTTTTGATATGCTTTACAAATTATATTATATACTAACATTCTATTTATTCACAATTTTTTGTTAATTAATTTGATTTATATATTCTTCTATACAATGTATTTTTTCCTTATTTTTTTTCTTCATAAATTCAATGTACTCTCTTTTCCATGGTGTAGTTTTATTATTTTTGTTTAGTAATAGTTCTAATAAATTAATTTCTTCCATTCTCATATCTTCATAAAATACTACACTTCCTAGTATTGCCAATTCAAATTCACTTAATGAAGCAAATAGCATTAGATAATCATCCCCAAATAAGCACTCAGATTCAAGAATATCAATAAAGTCTTTTTTTGCATTGATATTTTCCTTTATTATTTTTATTTTTTCAATTATAGAAGTACTCTCTAGTACAGCATTGAATATCGCTCTAAATGACTCATCATCTAATTTATTTTCATCATCAACAATATACTTTTCTAAAGGTTCACTTTCATTCTTACTTACAGTTATCATACTTTTAAAAGTGCCACTTTTTATTGAACTTAGTACAGACTCAATAAATATCTTCTCATATGCTTTTATGTATTTTATCATGGCTTCATCTTCTATATTTAATCTTTCTATCAAAACATCAATTGCTTCTTCAAGCAATAAAACTATTTTTTCATTTATTATACTTTCTTTATTGAGCTCTTCAGAATTATTAAAATCAAAACTATTACTTTCTTCAATAAATTCAACTACATTATTTTCCTCATATTGCTTAATTTCATCTTCAAAAGTATGATTGTATATGTTTTTAAATTGTTTTTCTAAAAATTCATATTCATATTCTGAAATCTTCAAATTAGTTGATTCATTACCTAAAATTGTAGAGAAAATAGAGTTATTTATAATAAGTTCAAATAAATTTATAAGTATAACATCACAATCTATTTTATAAGTTATTCCATAATCATAAAATAATTTTTCTCTATCTTTCTTTCTAAATAAATTACAAAATCTATTTTCTATATCCATACTCTCAATATAATTTTTCACATAATAAATTCCTTGAATATCCATATCATCTAATGCCAATGGATAATCTATACTCACTGGAATATCATATGCTTCAAATTTTATACTATAGTTTTTAAAGAAACCAGACAGTTCCATTAAAGTATCATTATACGCCATTAAATTAGTGTCTAATTTTCTACTTTTCATTACTTCATAAAATTTTTCTAACTCAAGTAAATCATATTCAAGAATTTTAATGCCTTCTAAGTATACATACTTAATATTTTTAGACGTCAATTCTGCAACTCTTTTTTCTATACTTTCAAGTTTACTTACATATGCATCAATAGAATACCAAATTGAAAGCAATAATTTTTCAGCAACTTCAGTCTTTACTGATGTACTTTGACCATTTGTATATTTTTTAATTAAATCTATAAGAATTAAGGATATTTCCTGTTGTATGTTATATACTTCTCTCTCATTTATTACTTTACAATCCATACATTCTTTAAGTAGAGATATTGCATACTGATTTTTTATTAGATTATTTTCATTTATATTGATGTTGGTTAGATTATTATTTGACATAGTAAGTTTCCCCTCTCATTAGATTAAACTTCTCCAAATTTAAACTTTTTTGCAAATTCCTCTGCTTCTCCCCTTACATTATCCATATTCCCTGTAAATTTTTCATAAAGTTCATCAAGTATTTCTATAATTTCATCATCACAAATTTTATCATCTGTTTCATTTTTTAAGTAATAAAAGATTTCTTGCATATCATTAATAATTTCTAAATAATCATCCATATTCGTAAACTGTGATGTATATATGTTTTCTATTAATTGTTTTGTAACTTTTATATCTAATTCTATTCTTCCATATCCCTTTAAAGTATCATTTCTTGAAGTTATTATATCTTTTACATCCGCTTCAGAAAGTACTAGACCATAACACTTAGATTCTTTATTAGTTTCAAGCAATTCATTTCTTTCTATTTCCTTTAAATTTTGATGCATAGAACTCAAAATAATAGGTGATATCATTTTAAAATTCTCCTTTTTTATTTTTTCTATTGACTTTTAATTCATTTTATGTTATATTTAAATTAGTATATTTATTAACTTATAGAACTACTTATAATAATATTATTATAAGTAGTTTTTGTCAACTCAAAATTACTATTTTAATTAAATTTTTCAATAAAAAAAATATATCATTACTCAGATATATTTTTTATAACTATTCATCAATTTAATAGTTATTTATAATTAAAATCTAAAGAATGATATATTAATTTACTTATCTTTTTTAGCTCTACTTCTGCTTTTCTTTACATTTGAGCAATTTCTACAGGAAGGTGAACAGTATTGAGATTTAGAATTTGTAGGTATATAAATCTTTCCACAATACTTACATTTATTTAAAGATGCAGGTTCACTTGTAATTGCAAATGCATATATAGTTTCAATAGCTGTTTTTAAAGAATTAAATTCCCATGCAATTGTGGGTTTATCTAATTGACTTATAGAAAATCCAATCTTTTGAGGGTTAAACCCTCCAGACATAATAGTCACACTTTCAGTTAGTAGGTTAGACATGTTTTTATAGACACAAATTTGATTAAAATGTCTACACATATCCTTAGCAAAATTTACAATCCAATCCAATTGTTCTGTATAAAACCTTGAAAATACTAAATCTAAAATCAATGGTCTTTTTCCAAAAAACTTGGGTGATTCCTCTCGTTTTGATACATCTATACCTCGTTTATATTTTTTAAAGTATACATCTTCATCACTTGCAAATGGGATGAACATATTTACATACTCATCATTATTCAATATATTCTCTTTTGTAATATAATTCTTTTCAATCATCAGTACTCTTTCTTCACCAACAATATCTCTATTATATACACTTGAATAAATTAATCCTAACAACCCATATTTCTTTACAAATTCAAGTACTTCTTTTTTTAATCTCATTTCTTTAGTTTCTTTTGATATCTCTTGTAATGCTTCTTGTCCTATGCGAATTATATCTACTATAATTTCATCTGCAACATCAAATGGATTGTACATAGTAAATACAGCATCTTCTGTTGGTACTATATACAGTTCATCTTCTTCAGTAATTTTATATTCATAATCACTATAGCGAATCCAATCACTTGCAAAGTTTCCAATTAATTCTATATTTTTATTCATAATAACAGCCTCCTTTGAATGTAATAGTTAAGATTTATTAACTATTACATTTTTAGTTTATTCTATAATTTTCATCATGTCAACTCTTCTTTTAATTTTATATA
Source organism: Clostridioides sp. ES-S-0001-03 (assembly GCF_020676075.1). NCBI lineage: Bacteria > Bacillati > Bacillota > Clostridia > Peptostreptococcales > Peptostreptococcaceae > Clostridioides > Clostridioides sp. ES-S-0001-03. The sequence continues at coordinate 136,799 of NZ_JACVWJ010000005.1, forward strand.
ATATTAAGTCATATAATAACTCTAATTAGCCTAGATATTGATACTAAGTAATAGTAAACTTATAATTAATTTTATCAAAATCTATTTACATTTGAAATTAATCTCTTTATAATAATATGTAATATATAAATAATTTTACATATTACATATTACATATTAATTATAAAGAGAGGTACTAAGAAAATGGATAGAAAACGTGAATTAAAACAACTATATAAGGAAATGAAATTTGACATTGGTGTATTTATGATAAAAAGTGATACTACTAAAAAGATTTATCTTGGAAAGAGCAATGACATAAAAAGCAAGTTTAACTCCCTCAAATTTCAACTTGGTGCTGGGTCATGTATGGTAAGAGATTTAAACAATGATTGGAAAAAATATGGAGAAAAAACATTTACATTTGAAATTTTAGAACTTATAAAACACGATGATAACAAAACTAAAAAAGACTACTTAGAAGAATTAGATATTTTAGAAATGGTTTGGTTAGAAAAGCTAAAAGAAGATAACTCTTATGAGATTTATTCTTTATAAAAAATAGGCATCATATCTTCTTTTTTGATGTAAACGTGATAGGATGGAATTGTCATACAATTTTGTGTATGACTCCATTCACATTTTCACTTATGAGGATAATTGATTCGTATATATGAATAGCTCACGTACTCTTTTTTAACATATACAATTCAATTTAGTATATAATTTTGATACATAATTTTAATAAAAAAACCTTCTAATTGATTTTTATCATAAAATCAACTAGAAGATTCATATAGTTTAACATTTATACATTATATATCACTAAAATATAAGCATTATACTGACTTTTACTATATATTATGTATTCATTTTACTAACAACATTTTATTATTTTGTAGCTTCTAAACATTGCTCTATAACCTTATTATCATTTATACCTATTGCAGTAACTTTATTAGCATTATTTAATATACTCTTATCGCTTTTGTCTGAAACTAAAACAACAGGAGCGTTTTTAGCCATTGGTGAAGCAACTAAAGCATAAACTAAATCATCTCCACTTGCCACATAAAACTCTTTTGTTTCATTATAAAACTTCTTAATTACATTCTTATTAGTTTCATATCTATCACTACCATCAATTCTAGTTGCTCTATATCTACTTACTATATAATCACTTAGTGTAGATTTTCCTCCAATAGCATATACTGGAACAGGTGAAACACCAAACCATGGGTCTAAATCTGTATCTTCTTCTGCTGAAGCTATATCCTTTGTCAATAAAATAGGAGCACCATCTCTGTATGCAACAGACGCAACACTCACTGCATCAGCCTCGTCTTTAAATCCATTTACTAAAAACGTCTTATCACTACTCTTTATCTTTTCTATTTCAGCTGCAATTTTATAACTTGTATCTACTCTATCTACTCCATCAATTCTTATAACCTGCATTCTTCTCATAAGTAGCATTTTTTCTACATCTTTACTTATAGTATTTTCGCCACCTATTATATATATCTTAGTAACTCTATTAAGCCTTTGTAAAGTGGCTTCTGGTATATCATTCTTATTAGTTAATAAAATTGCTGCATTATTTACCCCTGCAAGACCACTAGCAGAAATACCATCGACCATCGTAGAATCCGAGTTGATAAGTACAGCTGTTGTATAATCTTGCTTATCAGAAATAATACCAGCTGTTTCATATTTATCCGTTCCCTTGATATTTTCGATTTTATCTAGTGCATTTGCTGATGTTGGAAAACTAACACTTAATAATAATGCTGAAATACCTAATGCTAATATTCTTTTACTAAACTTCATAAATTACCTCCCTCAAAATAAATATATTTAGTATTAGTATAATATAAATTCGCTTAAAAGTAGTGTAGAAATAGTTACACTTTTTTTATAATTTAAATCACTCTAAATTACACACATCTCATCCATTAAAATAACTTCATTCATCCTATAAGCTAAAGCGTCCCATGTTTTTTTTGACATATCTGCAAATGACCTTTTCTCTAAATTGGATAATAGATACTGTATTTTAGAGTCCATTGCATTATATAAATTCTTCTCAAATATAGATAACTCTTCTTCATTTGGAATACCTTCTCCATGCATAGAAGGTAGAGTTACATATTCTATCTTGCCAGAATCATTAATTTGGCTACCAATCCACTCTCTAACACCAGGAATATCAGTGGTAATTACATCTAACCCACATGATAAAGCCTCTAAAACTACAACTGGTAACCCTTCATAAAACGATGGTAATACAAGTATATGTGACTTATTAAATAACTCCGCTAAGTCACTTTGGTCTAATTTTCCTAGGAAATTCATTTTAAATGGAGATTGATTTGCAAGCTTAACAATCTCATTATAAGATTCAATATCACTTCCTGTACCTGCAAAATTGACTTCTATTAAATCTTTACGATATATTAGTTCAGATATAGCTTTTATAAATGGAATCAACCCTTTTGACTTACATATCTTCCCTGCAAACACTATCCTTATCTTATCACCTTGCATTTTATAATTTTTATCATAAAATACACTATCATTGTATCCACTGCCAATCACAACTACTTTACTTTCACTTACTCCAAAACTTTTTACAATATCATCTTTTTGCTTTTTATGAAGAGCAAATATTAAATCCAATTTTTTTATATTTGATATTATATATTCTTTTTCTAAATCTATAGTATTTAACTGTCTTAAACAAGTCCCATGACAAACAGACATAACTTTAATATCTTTCACAATCTCTCTGACAAATGCTGTTAAAAGATATAAATGATGACATATTATAATATCTGGCTTAAAATCTTCCATAGCTCTGTCTATATTTATTTTAAATTGATGTTTTAATCTATCTATCATTTCTACATTTAAATCTCTATATCTAGTACTTTCATATGGCATAGAATCACTCATTCCTACAACAGGAAAATTTAGTTCTCCACAATTATACTTTACTGGATAAAAACTTATATCACTTGAAAAACAGTTTACATTGTCATTAACATCTATACCTGCAATTACAGCTTGCTCATGACCTATTTTTTCAAACCCTTTTATCATACCGCACATGTATATTCCACTACCCGTACTATTTGGTTTTTGTGTTATTATATGAAGAATTTTCACTTTTTTACTTACCGCCCCTCTAAAATTAAACAATTTCATATAATCTAATCATTATATATATCTAGATACAAACAGGATGAATCATCTTTTACTTTAAATCTTGGAACCTTAATTGCTTTATAGTCGTTATCCTCAAAGTCTCTAACTTTATTATGTATATATCCTATACCAAATTTTTCTGCTATACGTATCAATTCTTCTTCTTTTATGAGGTTATACCTATCACATGCACTTGTAAAGCCATCACTTGTTAACATCAATTGAAAATCTTTTTTTATTTCTAAGTATCCATATATTGAATTTTCCACAGCATCCTCATCAAAATCCAATATCCAGTATCCATCTTTGGTATTCTTTTTCAATCTATTGCTTACTATTGTATCCATGACACTTGACTTTATCTCATCAAAAGTCATTTCTTTTAAATTAGAAAACTTACTCATTTCATCAAACACAGCATTATCAAATTTACAGATAGTTCTATCTTTTATGACTTTAGAATCTCCATTTTTAATAAACAAAGCACAATCTCCTAATAAAAAATACTCTACTTTATTTTCATGAAACTTAACAATGACTATAGAACTTGATGGCAAATCTAATTTTTCGACCTTTATTCCATTTAATTTCATCTCATACTCTTTTTTAACTTCTTTTATCCCACTACTGATAATACTCTTTAATGATTCTTCTCTATTCATATTTTTATATAAATACTTATTCCACCACTGAACATACCATCTTGCATCGCTTTCATTTGATACTAAGTTTTTTCCATTGAGCCCTGTCGCACCATCCAAAATCCACGCACCAAATGGGCTTATACCAACTACATCTTCATTAAATTTAGCTGTACCCTGACTACACAATAGGCTATAGTCTCTTATATTTAAAGCCATATCATCCTCCAAATTGAATATCTAAAAATAAAGTTCTATTTAAAATTATACAGCAAATAAAAAAATCTACAACAAAACTTGTTGTAGATTTTTAATTTAATCAGTATTTAATTTATATTCTTTACACTTTAGTGATGGAACAATCTATTTTTAGTAAATACCATAACTATATTGTACTTATTGCAAGTTAATATAACATTATCATCACGAATAGAGCCACCTGGTTGTGCTATAAAACTTACTCCACTTCTTTTAGCACGTTCTATATTATCTCCAAATGGGAAAAATGCATCAGAACCAAGAGCTACTCCTGTTAGAGTTTTAAGCCATGCTCTTTTACCTTCTCCAGTAAGAGGTTCTGGTTTTTCTTCAAAGAAATTTTGCCATATACCATCAGCAAGTACATCCATATAATCATCAGAAAGATATACATCAATAGTATTGTCTCTATCTGGACGACCTATATCTTTTTTAAATTTTAAATTTAATACTTTAGGATGTTGGCGAAGATACCAAATATCAGCTTTATTACCTGCAAGTCTAGTACAGTGAATACGTGATTGTTGTCCTGCACCTACTCCTATTACTTGTCCATCTTTAACATAACAAACTGAGTTTGATTGTGTATATTTTAATGTGATAAGAGCTATAATTAAATCACGCTTTGCGTTATCTGTAAAGATTTTATTATCAGTTGGGATATCTTTTAACAGGTCTTCATTTATTAATATTTCATTTCTGCCTTGTTCAAAAGTAATTCCATAAACATCCTTTGTTTCAATAGGTTCAGGAGTATAATTTTCATCAATTTTTACAATATTGTAATTACCTTTACGCTTTCCTTTTAATATTTCAAGAGCCTCATCTGTATATCCTGGGGCTATTACACCATCAGAAACCTCTCTCGCTATAATAGTTGCAGTTTCTTTATCACACACATCTGAAAGTGCTATAAAATCTCCATAAGAAGACATTCTATCTGCCCCTCTTGCCATTGCATAAGCACAAGCTAATGGAGAAAGCTCTAAATCATCAACAAAGTATATTTGCTTTAAAGTATCTGATAAAGGTATACCTACTGCTGCACCTGCTGGACTTACATGTTTAAATGAAGTTGCTGCTGGAAGACCAGTAGCCTCTTTTAATTCTTTTACAAGTTGCCAACTATTAAATGCATCCAAAAAATTTATGTATCCAGGCTTTCCATTTAATACTTCTATAGGAAGTTCTCCATTTTTCATATAAATCTTTGATGGTTTTTGGTTTGGATTACAGCCATACTTTAGTTCTAGTTCTTTTGCCATATACTCATCCCTCTCTATAGTAAATTAATCTTAAATTTGACTAATTCCATATTAATTAAATTATTCGTACTAATAAAATTATATGGCATATTTATCCATTAATCAACTATATTTTTTAAAACTCCTATTCCTTCGACTTTACATTCAACCACATCACCATGTTTTAAATATACTTGAGGATTCATTCCCATAGCAACACCTGCTGGAGTTCCAGTTGAAATTATATCTCCTGGTTTTAGAGTCATTCCTCTTGATAAATCACTTATTACAGTAGGTATATCAAATATAAAATATTTTGTATTAGAATCTTGTCTTACTTCTCCATTTACCACACTACTTATATCCAGTTTTAAAGGATGCTCAAATTCTTCTTTATGTACTATGCAAGGGCCCATAGAGGTATGTGTATCTAAACTTTTTCCTCTATACCACTGCACATGTTTGTCTTGAAGTGCTCTTTCACTTATATCATTCATTATTGTATATCCAAATATATATTCATAGGCATCTTCTTTTGATATATTTATACCTTCTTTTCCTATAATTACTGCCAGCTCTGATTCATAATCCAGCTTTTCTACTAAATCTCCATGCAGACTTATCTTATCATCTACTCCAATTGCCTTATCTGCTCTTTTAGAGAAATAAATAGGATAGTCTGGCATAACTACATTTTTTATAACACCATCTGGAATTTCATTGACATGGTCTTTATAGTTTAGACCTAAACATATAATATCTTTTTTAGGTCTTACAATTGGGGAACATAATTTCACTTCTTCTAACTTATAACACTTTGCATTTTCAAATGAATTGTTTTTTATTTTTTCTAAATCACCTGTAGATACATTTTCAATAAAATCATTCATATCTGTATATAATTTACTTAATCCTAAACTATTAATTTCATATATACTATTTGCTTCTGAGTTAAATACACCTATATTTTCTTCATTGCCAGTACAGAAAGTTACAAATTTCATTTCTATTCCTCCATTCAATAATTTGATTAATAATATTTTATTTTTATTAGTTTATATCAATTGTAATAGATAATATATATATGTCAATATATATTTAAAAATAGAGTTCTAAAAAGTATAACAATTCATAAATATCAGAAATTATTATAAGTAATATAATTAGTAAAAGTAAAATAATTATAAGAATGGAGTTTTAAAAACTTTATTTATGCAGATAAATTTTCTATAAAACACAATAAAAAAAAGGTATCCTTAATAAAATAAGCATACCTACACTCTTTCAATATTATTATATACAGCCATTTTATAGTTATAATATTTTTTATTTAGACAAAACCTCTTGGTAAAACCTATTTACTTATAAACTTTCATTAAATCTTCTCCAATACATATATCTCCAGTTCTTAAAATTTCAACTCTATCTATGTCATAAGAATTGGTTATAACTATAGGAGTTATAACAGATTTAACGCTTTTTTTAATTTTTTCTAAATTAAATCTTATAAGTTTTTGCCCACAGTAAACTTTATCTCCTGCATTTACTAATACTTCAAATCCATCTCCATTCATCTTTACAGTATCTAATCCGATATGTATTAGTATCTCCAAACCATCTTCACTCTTTATGCATATAGCATGTTTAGATGGCAAAAACACTTGAATCACCTCACCATCAACAGGAGAAGATACGACTCCTTCTTGTGGCTCTATAGCAATCCCATCACCTAGCATTTTACTAGAAAAAGCATCATCAGGAACATCAGTTATACTTAATACTTTCCCTGTAAGTGGCGATTGTAATATTCCTTTTATATAATTACTTTTTACTTCTTCATTTTTATTTTTTGAGAATAACTTTTTGAACATATTAAATCTCCTCATTCCAATAATTTAAATTAACTTCTCGTATTATCTACATTATACACTTTAATTCATAAAATATATTACCTGAAATATACTATATATATTTATTCCAGTAATAATTATAGTCATATACGAGAACATATATTTAACTCTTTTGTCATCCATATTTTTACTAATAGAGGAACCTATAATTCCTCCCAACACTGCTCCTATTATCATAAAAGGTAATCCAGATAAATCATATATACCAAACCCTGTATTTATGAAAACTGTAACTAACTTTGAAATATTAGAAAATAAAATAGTTATAATGGAATTAAACGCAGCTTCTTTAACTGATAATCCAAATAATATTGTAAACACGGCCACATTTATAGGACCTCCACCTATTCCTAAAAATGAAGATGTAACCCCTAAAAAAATGCCAACAATAAAATATGTAATGTTAGTATTAAACTTAACATTTAAACTTTTATCTCTATATAAATAAACCATTACTAACAAAATAATCATCATAATATTTTGAGTTATTTTTATTATAGAAGGATTATTTACATATGAAATAGATAAATCTAATAACCTTTGACCTATAGTACCTCCTAATACTGATGCTACACCAATTAAAATAAGTCTAAAGTTTATTTTAAAAAGTTTTGATTTAATTTGTTTATATACAGAAACAATTGCCATCGATAACACAGTAAAAGATGATAACACACTTATAGTTGAAACATCAAATATTCCAATCAAATCTAGTACTGGCTTTATTATTACACCTCCACCAATGCCTGTTATAGCTCCTATAGTTGTTGAAAGTACAGCTATTGCAAATAAAATTACATTCATTTAAAACCATCCTAACTAAATTTACTCTGCTCAAAACCCTTTAATTATACATAATTTTTAATCACTTTAACTTAGAATGCTAAATACTAAAATTATTTTGGTATTTGATTTTTATATACTAATACTGATATTTTTTCTAAATCACCAAAAGTAGACATTAAAAATTCTTTATATCCACAGTAATTATTACTAGAATCAATATACATAGAATTTTTCATTCTTTTGCATCCACCACCACATATTTTGTGAAAATTACACTTTAAACAAATACTTTCTTTGTTTATATCTTTATGCAAAAATTCTTGCATTTTAGATTTTCTTAAAATATCCAATAAAGTGTTATCTTTTATATTACCTAAATTAAAGTTATCTAGTACATAAAAATCACATGGATATACACTTCCATCAGCCTCTATTACAAATTGCGGTTGGCATTTCCCAATTATCCCACAGGTACTAGGAATTCCTGTAATTAAAACAGATATAAGATTATCGAACAAATTAATACTTATATAATTTCCTTTATCAAACTCATTTTTCCAAAGCTTAAATATTATTTTATAAAAGTATGCAAAATATTTAGGTTCTAAAGAGTACTCTGACTTAGTTTTACAGTCTAAATCATCTAAACAAGGTATAAATTGTATATACTTCACATTGTTTAATTTTATAAAATTAAAAACCTCTTTTGGATTAAGTGCAATCTGTTTTGTCAAAACACACAGTATGTTAAAGTTTATCTTGTGTGTTTCCAGTAGTTTTTTTGTATTTATTACATCTATATAACTTCCCTTATTATCTGAATATACACGATTTTTATCATGCAAGTCTTCTAGTAAATCTAATGATAATCCTACTAAAAAATTATTTTTCTTTAAGAACTCACACCATTGATTATCAATAAGAGTTCCATTAGTTTGAATAGAGTAGTTTACTGTTATATTTTTTTTTATTTTACTAACATACTCAATAAAATATTGGAAAAATCTTAATCCAGCTAAAGTAGGCTCTCCACCTTGAAAAGCAAATGTAACTATATCTCCATTATCCAAAATTTCAAATGTATTATTTACTATGTTTTTTATAGTGTCTTCCTGCATAATACCATAGGATTTTACTTCTCTTAAATCACTCACATTTCCATAAAAACAATATCTACATCTCAAATTACATAACGATGAAACAGGTTTAATTAAAACTGATATACTTTTCATTATAAAAGACCTTCTTTATTAAATATTTTTTACTTGTTTAATATTTTCTACTTATCAGATAATAGTCTATAATATTCGTCTCTTCCTGGATAAGCTCTACCCTCTTCTATTTCTGTTTTCCATCTACTTGAGCCTGTTCCTTTTACAGGTCCTTTTAAAAGTGGGTCATTCGTTTCTAACATCCAATTATCAACTTTCTTTCTCAATTCCTCTGCTATATCTTGATAATCTAAATCATTTATTAGATTATTTTCTTCTAGTGGGTCCTTTCTTAAATCATAAAGTTCTTCTTTATCATTAGGAACATAAAATTTATCTCTAACAGCTTTACCTGATAAACTCAAATGTGAATCAACTGTAATATATATTTTAGGCCCATCTTCAAAATTTTTAACATAGCTATATTCATTAGTCCTTATGCCTCTCATTGGTCTATATTGGTCATGCCATGTCATTTCTGTAAAGAATGAGTCTCTACCTATATCTTCATTAGTTTTTAATAAATTGGCAAAACTTTCTCCATCTATATTTTTAGGAATTTCAGCTTCAATTAAATCTAGTATCGTTGGCAATAAATCAACATTACATAATAATGCTTCTTTTTTTACATTTTTTTGAGAGGAATTAGGTAATAAAATTATAAGTGCTGTCTCTAATCCTGCTTCTTTTAACATTCCTTTAGCTCCTGGAAAAGCAACTCCATGGTCTGTTGTCAGTATAACAATTGTATTTTTATCTAATCCTGTTTCTTGTAATTTATTATATATTTTGCCTATTGCCTCATCCAATACTTTTGCTGAACCATTATATAAAGCTATATCTTTTCTTACATCTTCTGTATCGGGTAAAAACTTAAATACCTCTACTTCATCCAATTTATCTGCATAAGGTTTATATTCATCAAAATCTCTATGTGTTTCAAAAAATCCTATATTTAAATAAAATGGCTTTTCCTGATTTTCTTTATATTCCTCTAAAAATTTAACTGCCTCTTTAGCAACCTTAGGAGCTCTATCCCCTGGAACCGATATAAAATTATCATATCCTAAGTCATAAGTTGAAGAAAATACTCTATCTTTTATTGGTGGTGCTTCATCTATTGTTTCATGGCTTAGTCCTATTAATGTTGTTTCATATCCGTTTTTTTGTAACTCCATAGGAAGTGTTGTATGTTTAGAATCTATACAAAATCCTAGATGTGCAAGTCCCATTAACCCATTATTGTGAGGGTATAATCCAGTTAGTATACTTCCTCTACTTGGACTGCATTGAGGTGCTGCACAAAAATAATTATCAAATTGAATTCCTTCTTGAGCTAATTTATTTATACATGGAGTTTCCACATTATATCCATAGTTACTGAATTTTCTACCACTGTCATGAGAAATCATAAGTAAAATATTTGGTTTCATTAATACTACCTCTTTCCATTATTTTTTTATATCCTTACTATAAAATGCTACTGTTTCATAAGGTCTTAACTTTAACTTAGGTTCTAAATCTCGCTTTTCATAGTTCCCTATCAAATATGTAAATGATTTTCCTAAAAATTCCTCACTAATCTCAACTTCAACTTCACAATCATAGAAGTTGTTAAATACTATTAATCTTTCATTTTCTAAGCCTCTAACATAAGCATAAACCTTATCATTATCTAGTAAAATTCCCTTATAGGAACCTTCAGATATAATATTTAATTGCTTTCTTAAAGATATTAACTTTTGATAGAAGTTAAAAATTGACCCTTCTTTAAGTTCCTTTTCAACATTTATCTCTTTATAATTTTCAGCTATTTTAATCCATGGCTTCCCATTTGTAAAACCTGCATTTAATTTATCTGACCACTGCATAGGTGTACGACTATTATCTCTGGATTTGGACTTTATAATATTCATTATTGTTTCTTTTTCAATTTTATTTTTTAAAAATTCACTATACGCATTATGAGTTTCAACATCTAAATAATCATCTATTCTTTCAAAATTTGGATTTGTCATACCTATTTCTTCACCTTGATATATATATGGTGTTCCTCTTAATAGATGTATTGTAGCAGCTAACATTTTTGATGCTTCAACTCTGTATTCTTCATTACAAAATCTACTAATAGCTCTTGGTTGGTCATGATTATTCCAAAATAGTGCATTCCAGCCACCGCCACTTTCAATCTTTTCTTGCCATTCATTTAAGAGTTTTTTCAACATCATAAAGTCAAAAGGTATATCGCTCCACTTTTCTCCATTTTCATAATCTACTTTTAGATGATGAAAATTAAATGTCATTGAAAGCTCTTTTTCTTTTGGAGAAGAATATAATATACAATTTTCAATAGTTGTTGAAGACATTTCTCCAACAGTTGTTATGCCCTCAACTCTTCCAAAAGTTTCTTTATTCATTTCTTTAATAAATTCATGGACAATAGGTTTATCTGTATACATTTCTTTTCCTATATTATTTGTAGAGTCTTTCAATTCTTCATCTTTGCCAATTACATTTATTACATCAAACCTAAATCCCTTAACTCCTCTATCTATCCAAAAATTTACAACTTTATATAATTCTTCCCTAACCTCAGGATTACGCCAGTTGAGGTCGGCTTGTGTAACATCATATAAGTGTAAGTAGTACTTATCTGTATCCCCAAATTTTCCCCAAGCATCTCCACCAAATTTAGATTTCCAATTTGTTGGTAGTTGATTATTTTCTTTGCCATCTCTAATGAAGTAGAAATCTTGATACTTTTTATCTCCTGCCAAAGCTTTTTTAAACCATTTATGTTCTGTTGATGTGTGATTTAACACCATATCCAGCATCAACTCTATATTATATTTTTTACTTTCATCCACTAACTTTTCAAAATCCTCCATAGTTCCAAACATAGAATCTATTGATGTATAGTCAGCAATATCATATCCATTATCCCTTTGTGGAGAAACAAAAAATGGGTTAATCCAAATTATATCTACACCTAATTTATATAAATAAGGTAATTTCTCTATAATTCCTTTTAAATCTCCTATCCCATCATTATTAGAATCATTAAATGATTTTGGATATATTTGATAAATAACTTTCTTCTTGAAATCCATACGCAAATTTTTCCTTTCATTTTTGTCTAGACAATTTTTATATTTTTATAATAAACCTTTTTTTTGTTAAAATCAATATTTACTCTAAATAAAAAAATATATTCCCTATACTCCTTCCAAATTTTCTCTTACTTTTCTGATTTTCCAATAATATACAATTTATATTTTAGTAATTAAATTTCAGAAAAATTTAGGATAACGTTGACATAAAAATTTCTCTATGGTATATTATTTTCAAAATTTGTCTATACAACATCACATTCTAAGGGGGAGGTAATTTTATGAGTACATTAAAAGAAAATACATATCATAAAGAGCAGGTTGAACAAATCCTTGAAGCAATTGGGGGAGTAGAGAATATAATATCTGCAACACACTGTATTACTAGATTAAGATTTGCTCTAAATTCAGAAAGTAAAGTTAATGTAAAGCAATTAGAACAAATAGATATAGTGAAAGGAAGCTTTACCTCAAATGGTCAATTTCAAGTTATTATAGGTCCAGGTCTTGTGAATAAAGTTTATGCTACATTAATAGAAATTACGGGGCTTAAGGAAGCAACAAAATCTGAGGTTAAAGAGATTTCTAATAAAAAATTAAATCCACTTCAAAAAGCTATAAAGGTGTTGGCAGATATATTCATTCCTATATTACCTGCTATAGTTGCCTCTGGTTTATTGATGGGTATAAATAATCTACTTGCTAACCCAGGAATTTTCTATGAACAACCCTTTTTAGAAGTTCATAGCAATTGGGCTGGTATATCTAATATGATTAATCTTATAGCAAATACTTCTTTTTCATTTTTACCTGCACTAATAGGTTGGTCAGCCGTTAAAAAGTTTGGAGGAAATCCTGTACTTGGTATTGTATTAGGTCTTATTTTAATTAATCCAGATTTAATGCCTGGTGCACAATACTCTAAAACACCTGAAGCTGTTACTTACTGGAATATATTAGGTTTTAATATTGCTAAAATAGGCTATCAAGGACAAGTAATCCCTGTTTTATGTTCTTCTTATCTTCTAGCAACAATTGAAAAGTTCTTAACTAAAAAAATTCCTGAGATGGTTCAACTTATTTTTGTTGCTCCTCTTACATTATTAATAACTGGTTTCTTAACATTCTCTATCATAGGTCCTATAACAATGTCATTTGCAAACTTAATTACAAGTGGAATTCTTGGATTATTTGAAATTAATGCAGTCCTTGCAGGAGCACTTTTTGGATTCATATTATCTCCATTGGTTATAACAGGAATGCATCACTTATTCTTAGGTATAAATTTACAAATGATAGGTACTTTAGGATTTGCTACATTATGGCCAATACAAGTTATGGCTAGCCTTGGTCAAGGTGCAGCAGCTTTGACAATGTTCTTTATATTAAAAAATAAAAAAATCAAGGGTGTTGCATTAACAGCTTCAATTTCAGCTTGGTTAGGTATTACTGAACCTGCAATATTTGGTATAAACTTACGTTATCGTTTCCCATTCATAGCATCTATGATAGGTGCAGGTATAGCTGGAGGGGTTGTATCTTACTTTAATGTTAAAGCAAGTTCTATAGGTATATCAGGGTTACCAGCGTTTTTATCTATATTTACAGACCAATGGGGTGTTTACTTCTTGGCAATGGGACTTTCTATAGCCATTACTTGTATCCTTACATACATATTCTCAAAGAGCAAATACTTTAATAAAGAATTTATAGAAAATTAAATAATATATGGTCTAATAAAAAAAGAGTGTCTAAATATACTGAAACCCAATCATTAGAATTTTGATTTAACAATTGAGGGTACAGTACAAAAAAGACACTCTTTTTATATAATTAAAGATTTCTTCTTCTTGCAAAATCTACAAATCTAAATGTATCAACTCTATGTCTAGATTCATGATACTGAAATAATCTTGTATCTTCTAAATAAACTTCACTTCGTATCACTACAACATGTGTGTCTGTTCCAACATCTAGCAATATTTTATCTTCTTCTGTAACAGGAGCTACTGTTACTTCTTTATTTGCATAACCTATTTTTAGTTCTAAATTTTTCTCTATATAATTAAATATTGAACTTTGAACCGCTGTTAATGGTATTTCTGGTATTATTTCAGATATAAAGTAATCTTTATCTAAAATAACAGCTTCTCCATTAATTTTTCTAAGTCTTTCAACTGCTATAATCTTAGTTTTTGTATCTATATCTAGTTTTTTACAAATTTCTAAGGGCATAATCTCCTTTTTATTTTTTAGTACACTTATTTCTGTATCTAAATTTTTATTCTTTTGTAATTCATTGAAACTAATCAACCCTGACCCTTCTATTTCAAATTTATTTATATCTAAAACAATAGCCCCTTTACCTTGTTTTTTTTGTATAAACCCCTTCTCTAGTAAAAGCGACTGTGCTTTTCTAATAGTTTCTCTTGATACTCGATATTTTTGAGCAAGCTTTACTTCTGTTGGTAAAAGCTCTCCTACTTCATATACATTATTTCTTATATCTTTCTCTAAATCTAAATATATTTCATAAAATTTCTTCAAGTAAATCACTCTCATTCATAATTAGTTTTAGTTTGTACACTCATCTTATTTTATATAAATATCATATTATTGGCTAACCTGTCAAATAGTCTTCTTAATATTTAAAAAAATAAATTGTATAAGTAATACATTTATTTCTTACTTGTGATAGAAAATATATTTACATTCAATTTGTATTGTAGCAATTTATCCAGTTCTTATATAAATTTATTAAAATAACTTCATAAAAAAAATAAACTCCAGATACTAGAGTTTATTTTATATATATAGCTATCATTTATTCTCTTCATGCACTTATTACAATTATTTAAGTATATATAATCATATTATCTGTCTAGTAAGTATAGTAAACAGACTTCTCAATATTATACAAAAGCTTACATCTTTAAATCTTGACTTAACAATACCAAGTATAATACCAAAAACAGTACCTATAATAATTTTTGAAATAACAACTTCAAATGTATAGTAAGAGTTATTATATAACATTATGTAATTACGTATAACATCTATATATCCTATATTATAAATACCAGATAAGATAGATGTTATACATACAACTTTACTCTTTGATTTTATAAAATTGTTTAAATAATTCCAGATGTACTCTCTAAAAAATAATTCTTCAAATACTGGAATTATTAATACAGATAAAGTCATCATAGTTACATTAAAAAACATATAGCTTCTATTATAATAAATTGAGATTACAGCTAGAGATAAGACTACTATAAAAAGTATCAACTTACACCTTTTTATAAGTACACTATCTTTATTTTCCTTGAAAGCTTCTGTAATCTTTCTATTTCTCATTTTATTATACAAAGAACTATTTTTCAAAAATAAAATTAATGATAATCCAACTAGTGTAAAAGAAATTAAATTTACAATATTAAAATTTTCAAGAGTAAATTCAAATTGACTTAGAAGTATATAATTTAAAATCATTCTTACTATCTGAACTATGAACATCAATGAAATAGAATCTATTATACATTTTTTATAACTATACTTCATCCCCAATTTAAATCACCCCATGTGTATACTAATCGTAAAGTCCATTTAGTACTCTACTCACAGTTGCTTTACTCCAACTTGTTTCACTTGAAATTTCTTTATAGCTTAAACCATCTCTTCTCAAGTTTTTTATATTATTTATATCATCATCAGTAATTTGCTTTTCCTTTGGCTTAAGACTATTTTTATAACTTCTAAGTCTATCTAATTCTGATTTCAAACTATCTACTTCAAATTGTTTTTTTTGAAGCTTACTCTCATAAGAGTCTCTCATTTCATTAAATTCTTTGATGTAATTTACTTTCCAATCCTCATCAATTTTTGTTTTAAATATACCCATATTTGAACCTCCTTAAATTTTGTTACTATAGTTATGTATCGATTATAAACATTAATTTCTATACTTATCTTTAAAATCCTTGTACATAACCCTTATATAAGTTAGTAAAATTCAGATATATTTTTACAATTTTAAATATATATTAACAATATCAAAAAAACATACTGTCTTAATATAATATATTATACATTAAAATTTATTAAAATGGACTTTTTCATAATCCAAATCAGAGTCACAGTATGATTTTTTTTCTTCATCAGGGTAGCCTATAGAAATTATACATTCTACACTGTACTTATCAGGTATGTTCAGTTCATCTCTAATATATTTATCAGCATCTATACTATCATCATGCATCCTATTTCTTACCTGTATCCAACAAGAACCTAATCCAAGCTCATGAGATTGAAGCTGTATATATGAAGCAGCAATACTTGCATCTTCTATCCAAACATCATTTTTTTCTTTATCTCCAATAACTACAATAGCTAAAGGTGCATTTTTTAGGAAAAACCCACCACCTTTAGTCCTACACTGAGATAAATTAGTCAATGTTTCTTTATCGTCTACCACGATAAATTCCCATGTTCTAAGTCCCTTTGATGATGGTGCTAAAAGAGCCGCTTTTAATATCTTATCTAACTTCTCTTTTTCTACTTCAACATTTTTATACTTTCTAATACTTCTTCTTTTTTTTAGAAATTCAATCATCTAAATCAACCCTTTCATAATAGCATACATTTGGCTTACATTATTCCCCTACTAGTACTAAAAATGTATCCTTTAGCCTTTGTATGATAAATACTTTTTATAATATTTTATCATAACAATAGAAAGATTTCTCTTTTCCTAGGAAACTCATTTCACCAATTTTAATAAAGCCACATTTTATAAGCAATGAATTCATCTTTGAGTTTATTGAATATGTATCACTCTTTAAATATGATACATCGTTTTCTTTAGCTAATTCTTCAGCAAAATTAACTAGTCTAGATGCAATTCCCATCTTTCTAAAACTTGGATTTACTGCCATTCTATGTACTACCATAGCCTTATCATTAGATGACCAATTTAAATCTATATATTCTTTAGGTTCATCATAATTAATACATATAAATCCTGCTATTTTTCCATCTACTTCTTCTACATATAAATCTTGTTTCTCAATGTCAGAAATAAAGTCTTTATCTGATGGATAATTTTCATCCCACTGTGTATTATTATAGCCTTTCATTTCTTCTACTGTTGATTTTATAATTCCCATAATACTATCTAAGTCACTTATATTTGCTTTTCTAATCATAAAAATATCTCCTTATATTCATCCATTAATTTATTATCTTTTTACTCTAAACCATTCTTCTTCTATATTTTTTCTCATTTTCTCTAGTATATTATTTGCTGTTTGCTTCTCTTCATCTGTAAGATTATTAAAACATATTTCTATACTTCTATTTTCTTCTTCAATTATTAGCTCATATACTTCTAAAGATTTATTGGTAGGAGTTAAATTGTATCCTCTTTTGTCAAACTCATCTTGCTTTTTATCTACATATCCAGCTTTTATTAACTTCTGTATAGCTTTAGTTGTAGTGGCCTTATCTACTTTTAACACATTTGATAATTCTACAAGGTTTATTCCAGGATTTTCACAAATTCGTGTTAAAAAAGTAAATTGCCCTTTTTGTAACTTTAATTCTTTGTACTTCATATCATTTATTGAATTTACTGCTCTAGATAAAGTACCAACTTCTCTTAATATATTACTGTCTAAAGTTTTAATCAAATACACCTCCAATCAATATCTCTAAATTCAAAATATTTTTAGTTGAACTTTCAACCATATTTGTATATTACCATATATTGGTTGAATACTCAACTAAAAAAACAATCTTTTTACATTTATTTTTGTTTTTGACTGGATGTTTACAAATATATCATTACAAAACTAAATTAAGAGCTGTTAATTGTCCCGTATACAATTAACAGCTCTTTTTAAAACTTACATCATATTATTATAAACAACAACTAAATATACTTACATACCTCATCTGCAAATTCGGTAGTTGAAGCTGAACCACCTAAATCTACAGTTAATTTGCTTCCATCAAGAAATACTTTTTCTAGAGCTGTTTCTATCTTTTGTGCATTTTCATATTCTCCTAAATATCTAAGCATCATTACTGATGATTGAATAAGCGCTGTTGGATTAGCCTTATTTTGCCCAGCTATTTGTGGAGCACTTCCATGAACAGCTTCAAATATAGCACAATCTTTACCAATGTTTGCACTTGGAATTATACCCAAGCCTCCAACAAGACCAGCTCCTAAGTCAGATAGTATATCTCCATAAAGATTTGGCATTACCATTACATCATAATTTTCTGGATTTAAAACTAAGTTCATAGCTGCTGCATCTACAATTAAATCATCATACTCAACACCATGTTTTGATGCTACTTCTCTAAATACATCTAAAAACAAACCATCAGACATTTTCATTATATTCGCTTTATGTATAGCAGTGACTTTTTTTCTCTTGTTATCTTTAACATAGTTACATGCAAAGTCAACAATTCTCTCACTTGCTCCTCTTGTTATTATCTTTATACTTTCAGCTGCATAATCACCTATCTTATGCTCTATACCAGCATATAAGTCTTCTGTATTTTCCCTTACTACAACTAAATCAACATCTTCATATCTTGACTTTATACCTTTAAAACTCTTAATTGGTCTTAAATTAACATATAAATCTAATGCTTGTCTCAAAGTTACATTTACACTTCTAAACCCTTTCCCCACAGGAGTAGTGATTGGACCTTTTATAGCTATTTTGTTCTTTTTTATACTATCTATAATATATTGAGGAAGTGGAGTTCCATATTCCTCAATAACTGCTTCTCCTGCATTAACTTCTTCCCATTCTATCTCTACTCCAGTAGCTTCTACAACCTTTTTCATAGCTTTCGCAACTTCTGGACCTATTCCATCTCCTGGTATAAGTGTCACTTTATACATCAATATTCCCTCTTTTCATATTAATTAGCTTGATTCTTAGTGTAATTTAATTTTCCACCTGCTTTTAATACATCAACTTCTTTTGCTGATAATTCGACTTTAACTTTGAAAGAAGTTCCTTTACTTATATTCTTAACCTCTAAAACACTGCTATCTAAATTATCTAAAATATTTGGTATTTCCAGATTATCTAAAAGAGATAAATTTTCATAATCTTTTTCATCACAAAACTCCATTGGAATTATTCCACTGTTTATTAAATTGGCTTTGTGTATTCTTGCAAAACTTTTTACTATTACTCCTTTAACACCAAGATATAATGGTGCTAAAGCAGCGTGTTCTCTGCTTGAACCTTGTCCATAGTTGTCTCCACCAATTATAAATCCACCATTATTATCTTTTGCTCTTTGAGGAAACTCTGTATCCACAGTATTAAAACAATAGTTTGCAAGATATGGTATGTTACTTCTAAAAGGAAGTAACTTGGCATTTGATGGCATTATATGGTCAGTAGTTATATTATCTTCTGTCTTTAATATTACGTTTCCACTTATAGACTCACTTAGTTCTGTGTTAAGAGGGAAAGGTTTTATATTAGGACCTCTAACTACTTCTACATCACTTCCTACATCAGAAGGCTTTATTATCATACTATCATCTATTAAAAATTCACTTACATCTAAGTTTTCAAATTTAACATCAAATTCTCTTGGGTCTGTAAGTTCTCCTTTTATAGCACTTACTGCTGCTACTTCTGGGCTCACTAAATATACTTGTGCTGATAGAGTTCCACTTCTTCCATAGAAGTTTCTATTGAAAGTTCTTAAGGATACAGAATCAGTTCCTGGAGATTGCCCCATACCTATACATGGCCCACAAGAGTTTTCTAATATTCTAGCTCCAGCACTTATTATATCTCCTAAAGCTCCATTTCTAGCTATCATTTCCATAACCTGTCTTGAGCCTGGTGCTATTACCAAACTTACATTCTTATGAACTTTGTTTCCTTTTAAGATTTGAGCTACTTTCATTAAGTCTTCATAAGAAGAATTTGTACAGCTTCCTATCGCAACTTGGTCTATTTTTATCTTTCCTATATTTTCAACTTCATCTACATTATCTGGACTATGAGGCTTTGCAGCTAATGGTTTTAATTCATCTAAGTTTATAGTAATCTCTTCATCATAAACTGCATCTGAATCAGGTTTTAGTTCCATCCATGCATCTTCTCTTCCTTGACTCTTAAAAAACTCTAATGTTTTTTCATCACTTGGGAATATTGAAGTAGTTGCTCCAAGTTCAGCTCCCATGTTTGTTATTGTGGCTCTTTGTGGAACAGATAGATTTTTAACTCCTTCTCCTCCATATTCGTAGACTTTACCTACGCCCCCTTTTACAGTTTGTTTTCTCAACACTTCTAATATTATATCTTTTGAAGATACCATATTATTTAATTTTCCAACTAAGTTTACCTTACAGACGATTGGTGCTTTTATATAGTATGCTCCTCCTGCCATAGCTAGAGCAACATCCAATCCCCCAGCACCAATAGCCATCATACCAACACCACCAGCAGTAGGCGTGTGACTATCAGAACCCAAAAGTGTATCTCCTGGTGTTGAAAATCTTTCTAAAAATACTTGATGGCAGATACCATTTCCTGGTTTAGAAAAATAAACACCGTATTTGTCAGCTACTGTTTGTATATATTTATGGTCATCTGCATTTTCAAATCCTTGTTGTAACATATTATGGTCTACAAATGCAACACTTCTTTTTGTTTTTACTTTATCTATGCCCATAGCTTCTAATTGAAGATATGTCATTGTTCCAGTGGAATCTTGTGTTAAAGTCTGGTCTATTTTTATCCCAATTGAATTGCCAGCAACAGCCTCTCCATCCACTATATGTTTTTTGATTATTTTATAAACTATATTATCTCCCATACTTTCCTCCTAAACAATTATATCTTAAATATATGAACCTCTAACTGCTTCTTCTTCTGTTGTACCTTTTTCATGTGCTAGTATATCACAATATAATTGAAGAATCTCTTTATCCATCAAACTTCTTTTCAATCTTATAGATGTAGCTCTTATTGCATTTAATAATTTGGTAGCGTTTTCTGGAGAAATATACATTTCATATTCACTCAATTTATTTATTACTGCTGCTCTTCCTGAATGCTTTCCTATTACTATTTTTCTTTCAAGATTTACTTCACTTGGGTCAAATGGTTCATAGTTATGTGGGTCTTTTAATGCTCCATCAGCATGTATACCAGATTCATGTATAAACATATTATCTCCAACTACTGGTTTCCATGTAGGAAGTATTCTTCCTGATGCTTGTGACACATATTCACATATTCCTCTAAATTTTCTAGTATCTACGTTATTTAAATCACATTTATAGATGCATTTAAGTGCCATTAAAACTTCTTCTAATGCTGCATTTCCAGCTCTTTCGCCTAAGCCATTAACTGTAACTCCAACATAATTTGCTCCTGCTGCTAATCCTGCAAGTGCATTTGCAGTTGCCATACCAAAATCATTATGTGTATGCATTTCTATGTCAAAATTAGTTCTTTCGTAAAGAGTTTCTATTGCATTTTTTATAGAAAAAGGATTCATAACTCCTACTGTATCACAATATCTAAATCTATCTGCTCCTGCTTGCTTTCCAACATTTATAAACTCAGTTAAGAAGTCGATATCCGCTCTTGAAGCATCTTCTCCATTTACTGAAACATATAATCCGTTTTTCTTTGCAAATTCAACTGTCTTAGCCATATTCTCTAAAACCCAACCTCTAGAAGTTCTAAGTTTATTTTCTATATGAATATCAGATACTGATATTGATATGGCTACTGCATCAACACCACAAGAAATAGATTCTTCAACATCTTTTATCACTGCTCTATTCCAAGCCATTATATCTGCTTTTAAATTTCTATTACATATGTGCTTTATTACATTTTTTTCGTCTCCACCCATAGTAGGTATACCAACTTCAATTTGGTCAACACCTAAATCACTTAACATTTCAGCAATCATTATTTTTTCTCTATTCGCAAATACAACCCCAGCTGTTTGTTCCCCATCTCTTAAAGTAGTATCTACTATTTTGATTTCCTTTGCTCTATCTTTTGATATAATGCACATATTAATGCCCCCCTTAGTATACATTTAGTTTTAATAATATTAGGTCTTATCTTTCAGTGATGTCTCTAACTTTTGATTATTTTTTTATTTTTTATTCATTTTAATTTCATTTGCAATTTATTTTTTTAGCTTTTCATATCTTGTAATCTATTATATTACTTTATATTAATTATTGCACTATATTTTTTCCTTTTTGTGAAAACTTCTTAAAAATGAAAGTTATTATGTTTTTCTTGCATTTTAATTTAATTTATAAATAGATTTATTTTCAAAAAACCTTTTAAAATAAACCTCTAAAATTCTAGCTAAAATCTAATTTAATCTACACTATATTTTAAGAGTTATACACTATATTTTTAAACTATATAAATAATAATCGAAAAAATTACTAAAAATACTTACAAATATGATATTATTAATTGATTAATAAAATAGAAAATTTTTCATGAAAGGTAAGATAATAATGGATTTTAAGAGCTTAGGAATTAGCGAAAATACTATAAATATTATAAAAACATCAGGAATAACAACACCTACACCTATACAAAAAGAAAGTATCCCCTTAATAAAATCAGGAAAAGATGTCATAGCCGAAGCGCAAACTGGGACAGGTAAAACACTGGCTTTCCTGCTTCCGATATTTGAGAATATATCATTAGATGTAGATGATATACAAGTACTTGTACTGTCTCCAACTAGAGAACTTGCTATTCAAATAACAGAAGAAGCTATAAAACTTAAAGAATCTAAGGATATAAATATTCTAGCAGCTTATGGTGGAAAAGACATTGGTTCTCAGATAAAAAAACTAAAAGGAAATATTCATATGATTATAGCTACACCAGGTAGACTTCTAGACCACTTAAATAGAAAAACAATTGACCTTAGCAAATTAAAAACTTTTGTTTTAGATGAAGCAGACCAAATGTTGCTTATGGGATTTAAAAATGAAGTTGAAGCTATTTTAAAAGAAACTTCAAATAAAAAACAGACATTATGCTTTTCTGCAACTATGGATTCTCAAGTTAAAAAATTAGCTTATAGATATACAAAAAATCCTGTTGTTGTTTCTATTGAAAAAGAAGAAATTACTCTTACTAATATAAAGCAGGAAGTAGTAGAAACTACAGATAGAAAGAAATTAGATGCTTTATGCAGTGTTTTAAATGAAGACAATCCTTTTATGGCTATAATATTCTGTAGAACTAAAAGAAGAGTTGACAACCTTGAAGAGGCTCTTGCTATACGAGGATATAATTGTCAAAAGTTGCATAGTGATATTGCACAATCAAAGCGAGAAAGAATAATGAAATCATTTAGAAATTTAGAAATACAATATTTAATAGCCACAGATGTAGCTTCTCGAGGTCTTGATATATCTGGAGTAAGTCACATATATAATTACGATTTACCAGAAACGCCTGAAGACTATATTCATCGTATTGGTAGAACTGGTAGAGCTGGAGAACAGGGTTATACTTGTGCTTTTATTGACCCTAAAAATGAGAGAATGTTAAGTGAAATTGAAACAGCTATAGAATCTAAAATTAATAGAAGAATTATAGAATTATAATATATAAGGCAACTATCAAATAATAAAACATATTTTCAATATTTATTGTATAAATAAAGACAGTATAAATAAAAATTGAATAAAGTCATAAATAAAAATGTATGCGTACTTATCCTAGATAAATTCACATACATTTTTATATTTTACTTTATTTTCATATCATTTCATTTTAATAATATTGTTAACATCATTTTAAATTTTTTCTGCTATTAATATTATATTAATTTTTCACTTAAATCATCATTAATGAATCTTTTCTAGACCATCTTTTTATACTTAAACTACTAATTTATACTATAAATTCTCAACATTCTCATCTAAATCAGCTGGCCACTTAGCCTCTGGATGTTCTTTGGCAAATTTCTTATTCTTATAGTGACCTAATGTTAGAAAAGGTATAACTATAGTGAATAGACCAAGATAGCCACAATACCCATATCCATACTTAACTATGTTACTTAACCCTGTCAAAGATATAAGCATTGATACTACCATTATTGCACATGCTGTAAATACTCTTCTTTTCATTTTTGAAGAAAGGAAAGAAAGTGCTTTATGGTCTTCAAATCTATTTACAAGACCAAATATTGTAGTTACTCCTGTAGACATCAAACAAAGGAATAGTGCTACATTATAAATTATGTATATAGTGTTATTTCCAGATTGACCTGCAACATAAAGAGTAGGAAGAGTTGTTTGCCCAGCAGCAGTAAATTCTCTATACCATCCCATTAACATAGTTACAGCAAGCCCCAACGCAACTGCATTCATAACAAATGAAACTAGCATTGCTTTAGTAGCTTCTTTGGAATTTTTAAGAAGTGGTCTTGAACAGCTTGCAAGTGTAGGTATAACAACTGATTGGAATCCTGCATAAATAAGAGTATTAAGTATTGGCTTAAAGTATCCAGGTGTGAAGCTCGTTTTATTTGAAAATATTTCAGATATTTCTGGTACCTTAGCTTTTATACCCACTATGAAAATAGTAAGAGTACATACTAATATAGCTATTGTCATTGCTGTTGCTGCTTTAGATACAAGCATAGCTCCAAATATAGTAAAAACAAGAAGTACAATTCCGATAATAAAGACAGCTATAAAATAATTAATTCCTATACTTTGGAAAACTGCTGCTGCACCTGCTATAACAGCACTTACAGCTATTAAAACCATTAAATAATAATATATCTCCCATATTATTTCAAGCTTTGGATATGGATTCCAAAGTTCACAAAATAAGTCCTTATAATTCTTACAATTATTATTATTATACATTATAATAACTTCTCTCATAGTGGCAGTAAGTATAATCATTGCTAAAATTGCCATGAGTGGTGCAATCCATCCATATTGCACATAATACTGTGTTTCTTGATTACCTGTAGCAAACCCTCCACCTGCATGCGAACTAAAAAGAACACTTGCAACTCCAAATATAGCTAGAATAGAGCCTGTTGCTTTTGCTTTTTTTACATTTTTTTGCATAAAATCATCCCCTCTAGAAATAATAGTAAAAATTTATAATTTAACATACATTTGACAAAAGAATAACATTTTTGTCAAGTTAATTCAACCGTAATTTTTCTAAAAATTTACAATTTTAATTTTTTTATTTCTAATTAGGTAAATTTTATATATTTATTTTATTATTATGAATTAATAATATTTTTATATCCTGTTATTTTATATGAAATCGTTTTTACAGTGTTAAATTTTTTACAAATCAATTTCTATAATTAGAAAATACTTAACATACCTATAATGGTCATAATTATTTATTACTGTATTTGCGTTCTTATTGAAATCATTAAGATTTATATATAAAAATAAATTTATATTTAAAATAATATTGTATTTAGATAAACTAATTTAATTTATTTCTCTTATATCATTATTATTAATACATGATATAATTATCTACTAATGAAAATACTAAATAATTAAAAATAACTCTTCTTTCAACAAATTAATACTATACATTTCTATTTATCTTAAAATAAATACATAATATAAAAAAGATACTTTCTTTTAGAAAGTATCTTTTTGCTTTTAATTTATACACCTGTAGTTGTTGTTAATTCCCTTAATTTTTTTAAATAAAATTTATTTTTCCAAACTCATTATTAATATACTATATATTTATGGTTAATCCTACTCCAACTTCATTTACATTTAACATTTCATTCATCTTGGCTTTTACCTTAAAAGAAACACAGTGACAAGGATACAACATTTTTATTTCTTCTTTTTTTAAATATTGAATAGTACTATCTAGTCTATCATCCAATTCAAAAAGATGAAAACCACCCAAGGTTCCAGCAATTCTATCATCACCACATAATTTTTTGGCATACTCCACTATATTACAAATTCCACTATGAGAACATCCTGTAACAATAAAAACACCTTTATCGGTCTTACATGCTATAGCTGAATCATCTAAAACATAATCATCCTCCCATAAATCTTCTGATTTATATTTTCCTATTTTAGCTCTTTTTTCAAAATTATTTACAGATGGAATCTCTCCTAAGAATATACAATTTTCACTTATCTTAAAAGGTTTGTTAGTTGGTTCATACATAAAAGTATTTCTAACTTTCTCAATAGAAAATGGTGCTCCTATATTATCCTCCCCACATTTTTTAGGTTCAAAACAATTAGGGTGTGCTATAAGTTTAACTTTAGATAAATCATATTTATTTTCTAAAAATTGAATACCCCTTGTATGGTCATTATGTCCATGAGAAAAAATAATATGAGTCAAGTCACCTAAATCTATATCCATTTTTTCAGCATTTGATATAAATATTTCTGAATATCCTGCATCAAATAAAATTCTATTTCCATCAATTTCAATATAGTAACTAACTGCTGGTTCTCCAACAAAGTATCTATCAATATATGTATTATTATCAACGAGAACTTGTATCTGCATTTTTTCCATACTAATCACTCCTTAAATTGTTGTTTAGTTTAATAGTACGATATTACAAGGTATTTTACAATTTAATCTCTCCAATTTTCACATTAAAAAAGAGAATTCTATAATATAAAATTCTCTTTTTATAAAATCTATTTTCTTTTATAAACTCATATTTTTAAATAGTTTTCTTTATAAAATTTATACATGTTGTATATTCGTATAATTTGATATTTCAGAGTTAACTGTATATAAATCATCAACGCTCAAATCATGTATATCTTTATGACCAGAAATTCTAGCAAAAGTCTTAAGTTCTTCTAGACTAACATTTAAGAAATTTGCCACTCTATTTGCACTATTTTCTATATGTAATCTTTTTCTTAACTCCTCATCTTGAGTAGCTACTCCTACAGGACACTTACCAGAACCACATATACGATATTGTTGACACGCTGCTGCCATAAGTGCAGAACTAGCAATAGCAATTGCATCAGCTCCCATAGCTATAGCCTTAGCAAAGTCAGTAGATATACGAAGCCCACCTGTTATAACTAAATCTATATCTAATCCATGTGTATCTATGTATTTTCTAGCACGATAAAGAGCAAATATTGTTGGAACTGAAGTTGCATCCTTAAGTAACTTTGGACTTGCTCCAGTAGCTCCACCACGTCCATCAATAGTCATAAAATCAGGTTTAGCATAAGCTATAAATTCCATATCTCTCTCAATGTGCCCTGCTGAAATTTTAATACCAATTGGACGTCCTTCTGAAACTTCTCTAAGTTCATCTACAAGTTTCTTTAAGTCTTCTTTTGATTGTATTTCTTCAAAACAAGATGGGCTTATAACATCTTGCCCCACAGGTTTATTTCTAACTTTTGCAATTTCTTCAGTTACTTTTTCACCAGGAAGATGCCCTCCCATTCCAGGCTTTGTTCCCTGACCAATTTTTATCTCTATAGCATCAGAATTTTTAAGATTTTCTTCAGTTACACTATATTTGTTTGGTACATATTCAAAAATATACTTATATGAAGCTTCCTTTTCTTCTGGTAATATACCACCTTCGCCACTACACATAGCTGTTTTATTTTTAGCTGCACCTTTTGCTAAAGCTATTTTTAACTCTTTAGACAAAGCACCAAATGACATGTGAGAAATATAAACTGGATTTTCTATTACCATAGGCTTTTTTGCTTTTTTTCCTATTATCGTTGTTGTATTTACTTCATCATGTTCATTTAGCGGTAATGGATTTAATTGAGCTCCCATAATTAAAATATCATCCCAAGAAATTACTGGTAGTTTAGTTTTCATAGGCTCTATTATAGACTTTCCTGTAACAGCCATTTCATGAATTATATCCATATGTTGTTCAACTTCATCATCTCTTCTTAAATATGTATTTAAATAATTTAAATCGCCTGTTTTTTCACTACTCACATCAGATTTTTCTTGAACAGATGCTTCTATTTTATTTTCTTTCTTTTCTTCACCTTCAAAATACACTGTACTTATTTTTCCAAAATAACTACGACCCTTTGTACATACAGGACATGTCCAGTCTTCACTTAACTCATCCCATGTTTTATCATTTTTAGATTCATCATAAATATATCCACAAACACTACATTTATAAATTGACATATTATTTTCTCCTTATACGCTATTAATCTCAAAATAAATTAAGATTTGAGATTATATAAATTTATAGGAGGCTATTTTTATAGAAATAAATTTCTATTTTTTAGCCTCCTTTTTAATTCAGTTTATTTAAATATTACAATTCAGCTTTCCATAATCCATGTAAATTACAATAAGCATATGCAGATATTACTTTATCGTCATCATTCAAAGCAAATTTAACTACAGGTTCTCCATCTACTGCTAGACATTTACGTTGACCACCTTGTTCAGTCATAAGATACACCCATGCTATATGATGTTCTTTAGTCATTGGATGAGCAACACTACTCACTTTAACAGTAACATTATTTCCATCTACTTCAATCACAGGCACATGTTTTTCAACTGCTGCATCTGTTGTATTAGGAACAAGCTCTTTCATAGGCTTTCCACAACAGAAAACAGGAACACCTGCACTGTGTATCATCCCTATAAGATTACCACAAGTCTCACATATAAAAAATCTTTTTTCACTACACATAAACTCACCTCATTAATTATTTTTAGAATTTGAAAAGTTAACCTACTTGACTACACTTTCTACAATTATTACAAATCCCTTTAAAACTTATGTTATAAGATGTTATTTTTATGTCTGTTTCTTCTGATATTGATTCTTTTAAATTGCTAAGAATTTCAGATTCTAAATCGTACACCTCTCCACATACTTCACATATAATATGATAGTGATTTTCTATTCTACCATCAAATCTATCTGGATTTCCTGGAATACTAACTTTTTTTATAAAACCATGTTCTGTTAGCTGAGCTAAATTTCTATACACAGTCCCTAAGCTTAAGCTCGGATTATCTTTTTTTAGACTTTCATACAAACAATCAGCAGTAGGATGAACTGGATTATTTAATATTTCATTTAAAATCAGTTCTCTTTGTTTAGAAAATTTCATAGTTAACATTCCTTTTTAATTATAATAATTTTTAATAGTTTTCAGCTTTTATATTGAAATAAGCTTTTGGATGGTCACATACAGGGCATTTTTCTGGTGCTTCAGTACCTACATACACATGACCACAGTTTTGACATTGCCAAACAACTTCTTCTTCTCTTTTAAATATTTTTCCTTCATTTAGGTTTTCTAAAAGTTTTAAGTATCTTTCTTCATGTTCTTTTTCTATTCTTCCAACAGCTTCAAATAAATAAGCTATTTTGTCAAATCCTTCTTCTCTAGCTTCTTTAGCAAATGTTGCATACATGTCAGTCCACTCATAATTTTCACCTGCTGCTGCATCTTTTAAATTTTCTTCTGTTGAAGGCATTCCATCATGTAAAAGTTTAAACCATAGTTTTGCATGTTCTTTTTCATTGTTAGCAGTTTCCTCAAATATAGCAGCTATTTGATTGTAACCTTCTTTTTTAGCTTTTGATGCATAGTATGTATATTTATTTCTTGCTTCTGATTCCCCTGCAAATCCTGCCATTAAATTCTTTTCTGTTTTAGTTCCTTTTAAGTTCATAATTAATTCCTCCCCTTTTTAATAATAGTAATGATTACTATTTCTATATTTATATAGTATATTAATTTCCACATTTTGTCAACTATATATAATATTATTTTTTTTATTTAAATATTCTCATTTTCTAATATATTATTTAACATATAATTTTTAGAATTATATTCTGGATATAAATTTGGTATCAGTTCTGGATAAAATGTTTCTACAAACTTAACCCAAACTGGACAGCAACTTG
This sequence comes from Clostridioides sp. ES-S-0001-03, assembly GCF_020676075.1. Classification (NCBI taxonomy): domain Bacteria; kingdom Bacillati; phylum Bacillota; class Clostridia; order Peptostreptococcales; family Peptostreptococcaceae; genus Clostridioides; species Clostridioides sp. ES-S-0001-03. Next base: position 167,133 of record NZ_JACVWJ010000005.1, read on the forward strand.
TAAATTTAGTGATTTATCATTCTTTGTTATAAGCTCTATTAATTCAGATGCTTCTTCCATAATGGTTAAATCAGCTGAAAATGTAGTATCAAATACATAATCTGCCCCTAATTTTCTTAAAGCAGAAACCATCTTTTCTTCAACATATATTCATCCCTAAGTATTGCAAGATTGTCCTTTTCAATAGGAATTCTAACTTCAGTAAATGAGTGTTTCATCTAAATATTGTCTAATAACAAATATAATTTAATCCTCAATATTAAAAAAGCTTCAAGTAAATACTATTTACTTGAAGCTTTTCCTATATTTTTAAGATTAATTTAAATCTATTAAAATTTCATTTACTATAGATTTTGCATCACTTATTATATATTTTGGTTCGACCTCATAAAACTCCCTATCTATAAATCTATCAATCTTTTCTATACCCTCTATAGAATCACTTGTAACAAATAACACTATAGATGCATCTTCTATATCATACATAGAAAGTTCATTTTTTATACTTCCATCGTTTTGAATTTCATAAACTAAGTCAAACCCTAAAATATTTGCAGCTTCTTTAAGAGAATTTGAACTTTTTTCACTTTCACAAACTGCTGCTATTTTTTTATTCATATTTCAGATACCTCACTAATTCTACTCCGGTACAATCATTACTATACACTTTGCTTGTTTAACTACACTTGCTGTTACTGAACCTATCATTCGTGTTAGACCTTTTTTAGTAGATTTTGTCATAACTATAATATCTACATTATCTTCTTTTGCTTTTCTAATTATTTCATCTCCTGGATAACCAAAAGTAAAATGAACTTTAACATCATACTCTCCCATTATCTCTGCTGCTCTGTCCAGGATTCGTCTTCCTAAGTTCTCAGAATTCTTTATCTCTTCAGCTAGGGATATGCCATCAATAAATACTAGTTCTTTTACATTCATTATTTCCACTTCGACTTCATCTTTTTTGAATATTCCTTGTATAAATTCCAAAGAATGCATACTTCTTTCTGTTCCATCAATTGGTACTAATATTTTCTTTTTATTCATGTCACATCTTCCTTTCTTACGTTAGAATAATTAAGTAAAATATATATTTTAAGCTATAAAAATATATAATAAATCTTTACTCTAGGAATTAATATTAAATATTAATAATATATATAATAATTTTAATATTTATTATTGTGTTAATTTTATAATATTTAGCTAATAGTGTCAATGAACAAAATTGTAATTAAAAAAATAAAGGGTATTAAACTGTAAAAGCATTTTCTCTCAACAAATCCCTTAAAATTTCCTCTGGAACAGGTTTAGAAAAATAATACCCTTGTAAATATTCACAATTCATAGACTTTAAATCTTTAGCGTATTCAATGGTTTCAACACCTTCTGCTACAGCTTTCATATTTAATTTATTTATAAGAGATATAATAGTTTCAACTGTGAGTTTATGCTTACTATCTTCATTCATAGACCAAATCAGACTCTTATCTAACTTAATTACTGAAAATGGTAAGGAAAGCATATTAGTAACTCCAGAATAACCTATCCCAAAATCGTCAAGTGCAAATTTAACCCCTAAAGTAATTAATTTTTCCATTGTCTCTCTAATTATATTAAATGAACCTGATGCCACAGTTTCTGTAATTTCAAGTTTAAATTTATTTGGTGACACTTTGTATTTTTTCATAATATCAAACAAATCATCAGCCAAATTCTTTTGCATGCATTGTACTACAGAAAGATTGACAGCTATGGTATCTAACTTTAAATCTTCAAAATCATCACTAGCTATAAATTTACATACCTTCTCAAAAACCACTAACCCAATTGAATTAATAAGACCTGTCTGCTCTGCAATTGGTATAAATTCATCTGGTGGTATAAACCCTAACTCTTTATGTTCTAGCCTAATCAAAGCCTCTGCTAAAGCAAATCTATCTTTACTAGTAGAAAATATAGGCTGATAATATACATCAAAGCCATCATTTTCTAGAGCTTCTTTCAAACAATTTTTTATTATATGTTTTTTCTTTATCTTTTCACTTATAGATGCATCTGCATAAATAACTTGTCTTGATTCAGAGCGTTTTGCTTCATGTATAGAGAAATCAATTGCAACTATAACATCTTCTGTCGTTTCAGCATTTTCTGGAAAAGAAACAACTGCAATACTAGTTGATAAGTTAAAACTTATCTCTTCTATTAGCCATGCTTTTTTAAATCTTTCTTCTATCTGTTTAGTAATTTTCTCTGGAGATATACCTAACTGGCTATTAACAACAATAGAAAATATATCTCCTCCTATTCTATACACATGATTTACATCATGAATATGAATCAAATATTTACCAACCTCTTTTAATGCAATATCTCCATTTTTAGTTCCAAAGGTTTCATTCATAAATTTGAAATCATCAAGAGCAATTGTAATGATAAATCCTGATTGTTCAGTATTTATATTTAAATCTAGTTCTTGAATAAAGGATTGTCTATTAAGTACACCAGTAAGGTCATCAATGATAAGACCTCTATTCTGCATGGAGAGATATGTCAAGAGCAAACTACATGCACATGCTGTTCCTGTAAGAAGATACTGTAAAAAAATTGCCTGCAAAATAATTGCTATAATTGAAACTATGAGAAAACCTCTAATAGCCCATATTTTAGATTCATGCATTGCTTTTTTGTATTTAAAAGATAAAAATGCCGAATATATTGCATAAAAGAAAAATGATAAAAAAGTTGCAGCATATCCATAACCACGTACATAACCTGTTTCTTTTGACAGTCCAAATAAAATGTGTGTAAAAGGATTAGTTATAGATAGAATCATACAAATTATAAGTGGTATAGATAAAAATAAAAGCTTTTTTTTCATATATCTAATATCTTGATAAATAATAGCCATGACATAAAATAATACAAGAGCCGCTGGTATTGGCAATAAAAATAAATATATTTGATTCAATGAAGCAGTTAAAAAAATTGGAAGTTTGTCTATATTATTTAGACAAAGTGAGCCTAAAACATTTGAAATTATGAATAAAAATGAACAAATTAAAAGTGCACAATATATTTTATTTTGTAAAGTAGGTATAAATTTACTTTTAAAAAAGTATACCATCAAAAAAATAACTATAATTGCAGAAAAAATTTCATATTCTATATGCCATACCATAAACTTACCTCACTATTATCGTTTAATTTTATCTATTTTATTTAATATAATATGTTTACAATCATATTATAATTCATATTGATAGCATATTGAGTAATTTTATGGAAAATTTTTATTTGTATACAATTTTTACCTTAAATCCCCATTAAAACATTAAACTTATTTCAAGCATTGTTATGTATATAGAAATTAAGCAAATAATTCTTTTGCTTTTGTAGCAATTCTTTCTCCAAATATTACAGCTTTTTCGTCTTGTATTTCTGGTCCTTCAATTGAATGTACATGTCCTAAATGTATAAATGGTTTTCCTAAAGAGCCACCTCCAGAGTACACAAGCATTCCCTTAACCATTAAATGCCCTACTATAGTAAGAATTGCTACATCAGGACCTCCACAGACATAGTCACATGTAGCAAAAACTGCTCCCAACTTGCCAGCTAGATTTATCTTTTTTGAATCCTCATCAAACCATTTTTTTACTTCCCAAGTTGTATTAGCTAAATATGTTGGTGTTCCAAATATTACTGCTTTACTTTCATTTAAATACTCTGTATCAATACTATCTAATCTCATAAGTCTAACTTCTATTCCGTCTACCTTTTTAGCACCATCTTCTATTAACTTAGCTACCCTTTCTGTGTTTCCACTTCTTGTTTGATACAATATTGTAATTTTCAATTTCAATCCCTCCTTAATGTGTAATAAAAATAATTTATTATATGTCAAATTATAGCACTTATTTTACTATCCTACAAAGAACTATCCAATTATTATTTAATTAACTATTTTATATTAAAAAATCCCCAAACTCACCTTTAACTTATTTATTTCAATCTCAACTATATCTGATATATCTTCAAAAGACATGCCTCTATCATGAAGTTTTCCTGCAATTTTGATTTTTGCATTTTCTTCTCCTTTTTTAATCAAAGCTCTATTTTCTTTTTCTATTACATTTCTAACGTATCTTTTTGCAAATGGCTCATTGCCATCGCATAAAACTTTATATTTTTCTTTATCTCCTTTGACAAAACTAAGAGCTCTTTTATCTTGTTTAACAGCCTCTGTGCAAATTTCTTCTGTTTGTTCTTTCACAAATTTTAGAGCCATTCCATATTGTCTCACTGCTTTCAAGCATATTCCAACAGTCTGTTCCTTTACAAATTCTAAAGCCATACCGTTTTGTCTTACAGCTCTTAGACATATTGTTTCTGTCTGATTTTTTACAAACTTCAAATCAAGCCCATTTTGTCTTACTGCTTCCATACATATTTCTTCTGTCTGATTTTCCACCCATTTTAGGTTATAACTACATTGTTTAACTGCTTCCATACATATTTTATCTGTTTGATTTTTTACCCTTGCTAATCCAAATTCACTATTTCTAACTGCTTCTATACATATTTCTTCTGTTTGCTCTTTTACAAATGCTAAAGCTGTGCCATTTTTTTCAACAGCTCTTAAACATAATTCTTCTGTCTGATTTTCTATATATTTTAATGCTGTTCCATCTTGACTAAGTGCTAACATACATATTTCTTCTGTTGGATCTTCAACAAATTCTAACATTCTCCAATCTTGCTTGACTGCTTCTATACATATTTTTTCTGTTTGATTATCAACACACTTTATTGCATTACAATTTTGTTTAACAGCCTCCAGACATATCTTTTCTGTTTGATTTTTTATGTATATTAAATTTAATCCATTTTGCTTTACTATTTCTAAATACTCATCTTCTGTTTTATTGTCAAAGTCATCATTATCTATTGATTCAAATATATCATTTTTATTCTCTTGCATATTTTAAGTTCACTCCTTATAAATTTTATAAAATTCAATAAATTTACTATCATTTTTATTTTATCAAATAATATAAGAATTTTTCAGTCTTGTTTTTTTTTATAAAATCATTTGTGTGTTAAAAAATAAATTAATTGCTTTAATTCCAGTATACAATACCCAAAATATGTGGTATATTTTAACTATAATATATTTTTATATATTACAGTTGAGATATTTAAAGTTAAATTTATATAAAATACCTTTATTTATATATCATCTTTATTTATATATCATTTAGATTGGATATATTTTTTATTTTCTTTTTTAGTTTTTCGGGTTAGTAAGGGGTTAGTAATTTAGATTTTCATAGGAAATTATTTTTAAAATTAGTTTTTATTTATAGCTAATTTATTTATGTTGTAATTAAATAAAACTAAATATAATTTAAATAATTCCTTGAGATAAATTTAATAAAACTTAGAGTCCTTATCTAAGCTTAAAATACTAAAATTATTAGGAGGATATAAATTATGGACCAAATTAAGCGCTTACACGAATTGCAACAAAAGTCATACTTAACTAAAGAAGAATTTGAGGAGTTAAAAAACAACACATATATTGAAAAATTTGAATTGAGAGATGAATGTGACAACTCTTATATTTATAATTTTTACACTAATGATAAATGTAATGATATAAAATTTATAAAATCACAATTTATTGTTACTCTTATAAAAAACGGTTTTTTATGTGATTGTGGTGGTGTATTTAGACAAAAGAAAATAGTTGATGAATATAATTACGGATATAATGCTATATATAAATGTGATTCTTGTGGAAAAGAACTTGATAAAGAAGTGGAAAATTATGATTAAATAATAAGATAAATATTTTAAAACATTTTTTATAAATATTAAATAAAGTAAAAATCACTCTAATTTTGAACTATACCCACTGTTTTGTACAGTTAAAACAGTGGGTATGGTTCACTGTATAAGGGTGATTTTTTGTGTGCCTTAATCTTAATTCAAGTCATCTTAATTGTTTAATTCAATTTCATACTTTTTTATTTTCTTATACAAAAGACTTTTGTGTATTCCCATAACCTCTGCTGCCTTGGAACATTTCCAATTGTACTTCCTTAACACATCAATAATTAAACTCTTCTCATAATTTTCAACCATTTCATGAATTGAGCAATTACTATCCACATTACATTGAGCTACTCTGCTTATATTATCCATTTTAGATGGAAGGTCACACATCATAATGACCATATCATCACTTACAGCATAAGCACTTTTTATTACATTTTGCAGTTCTCTTATATTTCCTGGCCAAATATAGTTAATAAAACAATTTTTAACTTTATCACTTAAAACCTTCAATTCCTTATATTCAACATTTAATTTATTTAGTATATAATTTGCTAACAATAAAATATCATCTTGTCTGTCCTTTAATTCCATCATATGAATATTTATTACATTTAACCTATAGTATAAATCTTCTCTAAATAATCCCTCTTCAACCATTTTACTTAAATTCTTTCTTGTAGCAGAGATTACTCTTACATCTATTTTTATAGTTTTAAGACCTCCAACTGGTTCTATTTCACTTTCCTGAAGAACTCTTAAAAGTTTTGCTTGCATGGTCAAAGGCATGTCACCTATTTCATCTAAGAAGATTGTGCCATTATTTGCAACTAAAAACTTACCTTTTTTGCCTCCTTTTTTTGCTCCTGTAAAAGCTCCTTCGTCATACCCAAATAGCTCTGATTCTAATAGTTCTTCTGGTATTGCAGCACAGTTTATACTAACCATAGGCTTGTCTGCTCTACTGCTATTATTGTGAATTGCTCTAGCAAAGACTTCTTTACCTGTACCTGTTTCACCTGTTAAAAGCACTGAGAAGTTCGTTTTAGAAGCTTTCATACCTGTTTTCTTAAGTTCTATGAAATCTCTATTTTCACCTATGAGCTTGTCAAAACTACATTTATCCTTGAACTGTTCTTTATAATATTGGAGTTCCATATATTCTGACATTAACTTTTTAGCTACATCAAAGGATTGTAATCTAAATTTAACTTGAGCTACCCCTGCAACTACTTCTCCATTATCATTCTCCACATAAGACCTACTTACTATTACACTTTTTTCTTTTGTTTTTCCACCTGAGTAATGGTGTATAGCTCCTTCTTCACAATATTTATCTCTCATAATATCTAACATTTTTGTATTTGGTATAATACTTTGTATATTGTGTCCTATTATATCGTCTCTTTCTTTCCCTAAGAAGTCACAATATTTATCGTTAATATCTATGATTACTCCATCTTTATTTACAACAATAAAACCATCATCAGTCATGGATAATACTCTTGCAAATATATCCTTATACCAGTGCTCTTTCATTGTTTCATCCCTCCACTATAACCTTCAGCAAAAATAATAAGTCTTACAATACAATATTATAAGACTTACCATTCTATATATTCAATGTTTTCTAGAAGTTACCTATTTAATGATTCTATCATTTCAGGTAGAATTTCATATAAATCCCCTACAATTCCATAGTCACATATACTGAAAATAGGTGCCTTTGAATCTTTATTTATAGCAACTATATATTTAGAATCACTCATACCTGCTAAATGCTGTATTGCTCCAGATATCCCGCACGCAATGTATAACTCTGGTCTAACAGTAGTTCCTGTTTGTCCCACTTGATGAGAATGTTCTATCCACCCTGAATCTACTGCCGCTCTTGAAGCACCAATTTCTGCCCCCAATTTATCAGCTAATTCTTTTATTAGTTCAAATCCTTCTGCCCTCTTTAATCCTCTTCCTGCTGATACTATTATTCTAGCATCAGTTAGATTTATAGATTTCTTTTCTTTTGGAAGAATTTCTACTAATCTAGTTCTAATCATTTTTTCATTAAGTTCTGGAGTAACAACCTCTAAAACTCCAGTCTTTGATTCAGTTCTTACAGCTTTTGCCATAACACCTGGTCGAACTGTTGACATCTGTGGTCTATTTTTTGGACAAACAATAGTAGCCATTAAATTTCCACCAAAGGCTGGTCTTGTTTGTAATAACTTATTATCTGTTGAATCTATTTCAAGTTTTGTACAGTCAGCAGTTAGACCTGTTCCAACTTTACCTGCAATTCTAGGTGCGATATCTCTTCCTATAGAAGTAGCTCCAACTAGTACAACCTCTGGCTTTTTCTCTTCAATTAAACCTGCAATTGAAATTGCATATCCATCAGTTGTGAAATCTTTAAGAAGAGGGTCGTTGATATAATAAGCTTTATCAACACTATAGTGAAGTAACTCCTTTACTTCTTTCTCTACTTCATATCCAGCTATTACAACTGCAAGCTCTTTTCCTAATTGGTCAGCAAGCTTTCTTCCTTCACCAATAAGTTCTATAGTAACAGGATTTATTTTACCTTCCCTTTGCTCTCCTATTACCCAAACACCATTATAATCATTTAAATTTATACCTTGATTAACTTTTGCTCTCATCATCTTAACACTCCTATACTAGTTTCAAATCGAATAGTATTTCTATTAGTTTCTCAGCTTTTTCCTTTTTATTTATACCTTCGATTATTTCATTATGCTTGTCTTTAACTGGTACAAAAGACTTGTAAACATTTGTAGGCGAACCCTTTAATCCAATTTGAGTTGTATCAACAGCTAAGTCTTCAAGTGTTAACACAGTAATCTTTGCATCTCCATTATTGTAAGCTTCTAAGATTCCTTTGACACTTGGATATCTTGGATTATTTAACTCTTTTATAGCAGTTAATAAAACTGGCATCTTTGCTTCTATTAAATAATCTCCTGTCTCTGTATAACGAGTTACTAGTAATTTATCATCTTGAACCTTTACTTCTTTTGCATATGTAACCTGTGGGACACCTAAGAATTCTGCAACCTCTGGTCCAACCTGAGCTGTATCTCCATCTATAGCTTGTCTTCCACAGAATATTACATCATACTTTCCAACCTTCTCTATAGCAGCAGCAATAATTGTAGATGTAGCCCAAGTGTCTGAACCACCAAAAGCTCTATCTGAAATTAAATATGCTTCGTCAGCACCCATTGCCAAAGCTTCTTTTAAAGCACTTTTAGCTTGAGGGGGTCCCATGCTTACAACCTTAATCACTGCTCCTAGTTCATCTTTTATTTTTAAAGCTTCTTCTAAAGCATTTCTATCATCTGGATTGATTATACTTGGTACACCATCTCTTATTAGAGTACCTGTCTCTTTATTTATTTTAACTTCGTTAGTATCTGGAACTTGCTTTAAACAAACAACTATATTCATGCTCTTCCTCCTATCCTAGTACTGCTCTTGAAATAACAACCTTGTGTATTTCTGAAGTACCTTCGTAAATTTCTGTTATCTTGGCATCTCTGTACATTCTCTCTAATGGATAATCCTTCATATATCCATATCCTCCATGGATTTGAAGAGCTAGGTTTGTAACCTCTCTTGCAGTACGTGACGCATTGTATTTTGCCATAGCAGCTTCTTTAGTGTGTCTTTCCCCTCTAGCTTTCAAGTCTGCAGCATAATATACTAACAACTTTGCTGATTCCACCATAGTCGCCATATCTGCTATATACCATTGAATACCTTGCAAAGCTGAAATTGGCTTGCCAAACTGAACTCTTTCTTTAGAATATTTGATACTCTCTTCTAAAGCACCTTCCGCAATTCCTACAGCTTGAGCTCCAACTCCAATTCTTGCTCCATCTAGACAAGTCATAGCTATGTTAAAGCCTTTCCCTTCTTTTCCTAATAAATTAGACTTTGGAACTCTACAATTATCAAATATTAACTCTGCAGTTTCTGAACCATGGATACCCATTTTTTCTTCAATTTTTCCTATTGAAAAACCTGGCGTACCTTTGTCAACGATGATAGCAGACATGCCCTTTATTCCCTTTGATGGCTCTGTCAATGCAAATATTATTAATGATTCTGCTTGACCTCCACCAGAAATAAAACACTTAGTCCCATTTAAGACGTATTCATCAGTTGCTTCATCAATAATTGCAGTTGTTGCAGCTCTTGCAGCATCTGAACCAGCATTAGGCTCAGTTAAAGCAAAGGCACCTACACACCCACCTTCAGCCATCATTGGAAGGTATTTTTTCTTTTGTTCCTCAGTACCAAATTTCAAAATAGCTTGAGCGTATATTGTGTGTATTGATAATATTGCTGCAGATGCTGCACATTTTTTGGCAACCTCAGTAACAACAATTACCTTTTCTATATCTGCTCCACCAGAACCGCCATACTCTACAGGTGTTCCAATACCATTAAAGCCTATTTTAGCCATTTTGCTAAAAAGCTCTCTTGGAAAAATACCTGTTCTATCTGTTTCAGCAGCTATTGGTGCTATTTCATTCTCTGCAAATTCTTTTGCTACTCTTTGAAGCATTAGTTGTGCTTCTGTTAATCTAAAATCCATAAAATTTCCTCCTATTCATTAACGTACTTCACATGTTTCTTTATTCATTGCTACAATTCCAGACTCAATTAGAACTTCTATATCAGAATCACTGTATCCAAGCTCTCTCAATATCTCATCTGAATGTTCTCCTATAAGTGGAGCATCACAAGTCATGTTAACTTCAATGTTCCCAAACTTAACTGGAGTGGATGCAAGCATTGTCTTATTTCCATTTTTACTTGTATGTTCATATATATAGTTATTAGCAATAGCTTGTTCATCAGTTACCACATCATTAACATGTTGAATTCTCTCATGGGCTATATCCGCAGTAGTAAGCTTTTCAACCATCTCATTTTGAGTAAATTTTGCAAATTCACCATCCAAAATATTAATAAGTTCTGTAGCATTTTTCTTACTTTCTACTGAAGATGCAAATTTCTCTTCTTTTATTAAATCTTCTCTTCCAAATAATCTGCAAAGTGCCTCAAAATATCTTTCATGCTCTAGAATGCTTAAGAATATCCACTTTCCATCCTTACAACGATAAGAGTTTATTACTGGAGAAATGGCATTTTTTCTAGTTTTTGGATACTCATCACTAAACTGTGTAGATGCTAATAAAGATGATGCATTCCATATTGCTTGTCCAAATAAAGATGCCATTACTTTTTGTCCTTTTCCAGTCTTAGCTTGTTGGTATAAAGCTGCACATATACCTCCAGATAAACTGCAAGAAGTTGTGGCATCTCCAAAGGCTATAGGTGGGTTTATTGGACTTGTATCCTTCTCTGCAATATCAAGCATAGCTCCACTTCTTGCCCAAAAAGCAACTGTATCAAAACCTGCATTATCCTTAGCAGGTCCGAAATCACCAAAACCATTTATTTGTCCCCAGATAAGATGTGGATGCTTTTTACTTAATGATTCATAGTCAAGACCTAGTCTTTTTAGCGCTCCTGTTCTATAGCTTGAAACAAATACGTTTGCTTCACTTAAAAGCTTATCCATAATTTCAATTCCAGCCTCACTCTTAAGATTTATAGACAAGCCTCTTTTATTTGAATTATATGTGCTGTAAAAAGGATTATTATAATCATCTATTGGCATTGTCATTGTTGCCCCTGTCTTTCTTCCTGGGTCTCCAAAGCTTGGCTCTACCTTAATAACATCAGCACCCCAGTCAGCTAATATTTTAGAAGTACCTGGACCTGCTACAAAATATGTTAAGTCAATGACCTTAACTCCTTCTAATGGTTTATTTAACACTTTCAATTCCTCCTTATACTGTCAACTTGGTATTTTAAATATGGTATTTATGTTATTAAAACATAAAATTTATTATACATACTTTGAAAATTGATTCTACAATATCAAAATATAATTTATACTTTTTATCTTTTCTGTTATGGTAATCCTGGGAACATCGTAAACAGAAGAACTGCTACTACAGTTCCAATAATCGGGGTTAAAACAGTTACCCAGAATATTGGCATATAAGCATCCTTATGTGATTCATTACATAGACCATTTGTTACAGTAACGATATATCCATTATGTGGAAGTGAATCTAATGCTGCTGACGAAATTGCCATAGTTCTAGTTAATGCAGCAGCAGAAACACCCTTAGCTAAAAATACTGGTCCAAGAAGTGGAGCCGCAATTCCAAGTCCACCTGAAGCTGACCCACAGATACCTGCAATAACTGTAGTCCCAACTGCAGCCCCTGCAATAGGAGGTCCAGGAATATTAGTCATAGCATTAACTATGAAGTCAAAACCAACTGCTGATTTTACAACTGAGCCAAATGCAACTACAGCACAAGTATTACATATTGCTACTACTGTAGTTTTACATGCATCACCAACATGTCCAACTATTTTGGTATTATCTTGATATTTATTTAACAATAAATACACTAATAAAGCTCCAATAAATACTCCTACCTCAATTGGTACTATTGCTTTTCCATTAATTTTCACATTGATTATCAAGATTGATACTATTAATGGAATTAATGCAATTAGACCATTAGGACCATTTTCTCTCTTGGAATTAGTTGCTGCTACTTCATCAAATGTATCTGATTCATGTGCTATAAAATGCCCACCATTAGCCTTTTCTTTTGAAACCATTTTGTATAAAATAATGCTTCCAACTATAAACATTACTGCACATGATATAAATCCATTTACTGCTCCAGCCATAATATCTGTTCCTAATGTTGAAGCTGGGACAATATTCTGAATCTGAGGTGCCCCTGGTGCAACCATAGCAAAAGTTGAACATCCAAAAGTCAAGGCTGCTGGTATAAATCGTCGTGGCAAATCAGCTTCTTTAAAAATTTCTAAAGCTATCGGAAACACAGCAAAACTTACAACAAAAACGCTTACTCCCCCATAGGCTAATATTCCACAAGCTATTGGAATAGAAAGTAATGCTTTATCCTTCCCAATCCATCTTACAATCATCTTAGCAATAGATTTTGCTCCTCCAGTAATCTCCATTATTTTTCCCATTAAGGTACCTGTTAGGAAAATAAAGAAATTTGCCTGAAGAAATCCAACAAATCCTGTCATATAATCCACCTTAAGTGCATCATACACATTTAAATTTCCTGTTATAGCAACTAATAATGAACATACAATTGCTATTATAAAAATATTTACGCCCTTCATAACCATTACAACTAGAAGGGATAGGGCTATGATAATCCCTACTAAACTTATAATTACTCCCGTATTCATAAATTAACTCCTTTTAAAATTAAACTATAAAACTATATGTATTTTTTCACGAAATTTAGATTTTAAATATGTTCTATATTTGTTTCAATAGTTATAATAGCTACTTATTTTCAAAAATCGGTTTTCTCTTTTCTATAAAGGCATTCATTCCTTCTTGCTTATCTCTTGTAGCAAAAGTTAAACCTGCAATATCTTTCTCTAATTCAAGAGCATTTTTTAAATCCATATCTATCCCCTTATTAATAACAACTTTTGCATATCTTATTGCTATTGGTGCTTTTTCAACTATTTGGTTCATCATATTCATCGACTCTTGTAAAAGCAAATCACTTGGAACCACTTTATTAATAAGACCAATAGATTTAGCTTCTTCTGCATCTACTTGCCTTCCTGTAAAAATTAATTCTTTGGCTATCCCAGTTCCAACAAGTCTTGATAATCTTTGAGTTCCACCAAAACATGGAATGACTCCTAAATTAACTTCAGGTTGCCCAAATATAGCCTTTTCTGATGCAATTCTAATGTCACAGCTCATAGCAAGTTCACATCCACCACCTAATGCATATCCATTAACTGCTGCTATTACTGTTTTCTCAAGAGCTTCAATTTTATCGAAAATCCCTTGGGCATAACCTGCATATTTTCTGCCTTCTTCACTTTTATAGTTTTGCATCTGACGTATGTCAGCTCCAGCTACAAAAACTTTGCCTTCTCCAGTAATAATAACTCCTAATATTTCATCCTTTTCTGATACTACATCAATAACTTGAGATAATTCTCTAAGAGTGTCATTGTTAAGAGCATTTAAAGCTTTAGGTCTATTTATAGTAATAACACAGACTTTATCCTTAACTTCCACCTTAAGATTTTTCAAATTGTCCATTACAAATCCCATCATATTCCCCCCATTATTTATTGTTATTTTTTCTACACTTTCTTGTTAATATATAGTAGCAAGTTCTACGCCAACTTATATTTAATTTCTCTATTTTTGTTAAAAAACTGTTTTTTTTGATAAAATAAACAAAATATACATAAATTTCACTGAATTTTTAATAATTTTTAACTTTAGAATTGATTAGATTGTAATTCACGAAAGAATTTTTATCCAACAAAACCCATAAAACAATATTTTTGTCTCATTTTCGAGAAAATACTTAAAAAACACAGTCTCATTTTTGAGAATGCGGTCTCACTTTTGATATTTTCACTAAAATAGTTTAGGTAATATATTCACAAGTTTATTTGAACTCTAATAAAGAAGCCTTTATTCAACATATAAATAGTTTATTCTCTATTAATTTGAGTAGTTAATATTTTAGCTTAATATATCTATGTATCTGTTCCAATATTATAAATTTTTTAACGAAAATAGGAAAATCCAAAAAGACTTAGTGTCTAAATAGATTTTCCTATCTTAAATGCTTCTGATAATTTTAGATTTGATTTACAATTTTTAGAAGATAATGAATATTATATTTATACTTTTCCTCTAAAATTAGATAACTCCATTTTCTTTTAAATCATTTATTTTACCACTATCAAAGCCAAGCCAACTTCTATAAATCTCCTCATTATTTTCTCCTAAAGATGGCGCTGGTACATTAATTTGAGCTTTTGTTGTCATCAACTTAACTGGATTTCCATTGACTCTCATATCTCCTATAATAGGATGTTTAATATCTACAATATTTTATAAGATATATTTTTATAGAACAATTTTTATAGACATAAAAACACCTCTGAACCATATTAACATATTATTATGCAAACATGGCTCAGAGGTGTATACATTTCTAAGATATTAGAATATTTATTCTTCCATTTCCCAGTTATGATATATATCTTGAACATCATCATCTTCTTCAAGCATATCAACTAATTTATTCATCATTTTTAAATGAGATTCTTCAGTTAGTACAGTTGTAGTTTGAGGTATCATCTTTACATCAGCAGATATAAATTCATACCCTTTTGCTTTTAATTCATCACGAACACTAGAAAAATCTTCTGGTGTAGTTATTATTTCATAACCATCTTCTTCTGTTATAAAATCTTCAGCACCTGCTTCTAATGCAACATCCATTAATTCTTCCTCTGAAACGCCATCTCCTGCACCAACTAATATTTGTCCTTTGTTATCAAACATAAAAGACACACATCCAGTAGTTCCTAGGTTTCCTCCGTTTTTATCAAAGTAATATCTTACATTACCAGCAGTTCTATTTTTATTGTCAGTTAAAGTCTCTACTATAACAGCAACCCCACCAGGTCCATATCCTTCATAAACTATAGTTTCATAGTCTTCTCCAGCACCTGCACCAGCACCTTTAGCAACAGCTCTATCTATATTATCATTTGGCATATTATCTGCCTTAGCTTTTTCTATAGCTGTTTTTAATGCTGCATTATATTCTGGGTCTGCTCCACCTTCTTTAGCTGCAACGGCTATTGCTCTAGCATGTTTAGTAAATATTTTTGCTCTTTGAGCATCTTGTTTACCTTTTCTATTAATTATATTTCCTATACGTCCCATATTTCCACTCCTTAATACGTACAATTAATTATTCTAATTTTTATCACTTGTAAATTTTATCACAAATCTTGAAAATAGTAAATTAGAACTTAGGAGGTTGTGCAGGCGTTTTTCTCTTGTGTTCACTTATTCTATGAAGTCTTTCTATTATCTCTTGGTCTCTTTGAGGAACTTCATCTAATCTACCTTCTAATACAGCATCTATCATATTGTAAGTAGTTCCCATTTCATTTTCATCTGTTTGTCCTTCCCAAAGACCTGCTGAAGGAGCTTTATTTATTAAATCTTCATGAACACCAAGTTCTTTTGCCCATTCGTATACTTCAGCTTTAGTTAAATTTGCAATTGGTAAAATGTCAACTCCACCATCACCAAACTTAGTAAAGTATCCAGTGTGTATTTCTGCAGCATTATCTGTACCAACAACTAAATATCCTAAGTTATTAGCAATTGTGTAAATAGTACTCATTCTTACTCTTGCTCTTAAATTTGCATCTGTCATTTTTAAATATTCTTCTCTATATAAATGTTTCTCTTTTAAATTTCCTACCACCATGTCTAATATAGCACTTTGTGGTTCTATAAGGTCTAAATCAAGATATTCTATATCACATCCTTCTATAACCTTAAGTGCATCTTCTCTATCTTGAGGATTACTTTTTATGCTCATTATAACTCCCATAGAGTTTTCTGGAAAAGCTTTTTTAATTAAATTGGCAACTACTGCTGAATCAATTCCTCCAGATACACCAACAATTAATCCTTTTGCATTTGCCTCATTAACCTTATTTTTAAGCCATTCTACAGTTTTGTCTATTTGTATTTTTATATTCGACA
This sequence comes from Clostridioides sp. ES-S-0001-03, assembly GCF_020676075.1. Taxonomy (NCBI): domain Bacteria; kingdom Bacillati; phylum Bacillota; class Clostridia; order Peptostreptococcales; family Peptostreptococcaceae; genus Clostridioides; species Clostridioides sp. ES-S-0001-03. Next base: position 183,697 of record NZ_JACVWJ010000005.1, read on the forward strand.
TTGTTATCTCCTCTCAATTTACTACTTTGTTTGAATATATTATACCATATATTAATATGTTGTTTTAACATGTTTTTTTTTATTCAAATTTAAGCAAAAATGAAAGATTATATTTAATATTATTTTATATAAATATAATTTGCCTATTTTGGTAAAACTATTTTAGAAGGTGGTTTTTATGAAAAATACTAATAACTTAAGGAAAAAATATTTTGATTTCAATATAAAAAATACGATAATTGGAGTATTTACAGGATTTATAAACGGAGTATTTGGCTCTGGAGGTGGTACTCTTTTAGTCCCAATATTAAATGATATTGTGAAGGTAGAAGAACATAAATCTCATGCAACAGCTCTTTCTATAATCATTTTCTTGACAACAGCAAGTTCTGTTTTATATGTTTCTAAAGGAACTTACGACATTAACTTAACAATAAAAGTTGCGGCAGGAAGTATTGTTGGTGGTATTATAGGGGCTAAATTACTAAATAAAGTTACTGGAAAGTTTCTTAGGATTTCTTTTGGCTTGATTATGATAATTGCAGCATTAAGGATGGTGTTTTAATGTTATTTGCTTTAATTGGATTTTTTGCAGGAATTATTGGAGGAATGGGAATGGGCGGTGGAACTATTCTTATTCCTGCTCTCGTTTTACTTGCTGGTATAGATACTAAAATAGCACAGAGTGTAAACTTACTTTCCTCCATACCTATGACTTTGATAGCATTAGCTATACATATCAAAAATAAAAACGTAATTTTCAAATTAGTTATTCCAATAGCTGTATTTGGAGTGTTAGGAGCTATATTTGGCTCACTATTAGCTAATTATTTATCGTCTGATATATTGAAGAAAATATTTGGAGTGTTTTTACTTTTAGTTGGTTTATTTGAAGTTAAAAAAGGATTCTGTGCAAAGTCTGATAAAAGCCATTAAATTATTTTAATATAAATTAATGGCTTTTATTTTCTATATAACTATTCTATTTTTATGCTTTTATCTTCTATATTGCTACTCTACTTTTTTACTTTTAGCTTAAATTACAGTAAGATTTTTATAGTAAAATTTCTCCATCCTGTTCAGATAAATAAAATTCTTCGCCTAAAACTATCTTTCCTGTTCCACTTGTTATATCAATCATTTTCTCTGATAGTTTTTCCACATCTTCTAACTTTGAATATACTATTATCTCAACATTATCCTCATATATGGTATCTTTTATAAAGTACCCTAAATTCATCAGTTCATTTTGTACCTTTCCAAGTTGAGTATAATCTATCTTAACTTTAACTTCTTGGTACATTACCTTACTAATTATTTTTCCAGCTTCTAAGCCTAATTTAGCACCTTTTGTATAAGCTCTAACCAGACCACCTGCACCTAATTTTATACCACCAAAATATCTAGTGACAACTACTACTACATCTCTCAAGTCCTCTTTTTTTATGACTTCTAATGTTGGTATCCCTGCTGTTCCTTGTGGCTCTCCATCATCACTATACCTTTGTATATTCATATTTTGTCCAACTGTATAAGCCCACACATTATGATTTGCATCTTTGTGTTTTTTCTTTATTTCATTTATAAATTCTACTGCTTCTTCTTCACTTTGTATAGGCTTAGCATATCCAATAAAAACAGATTTTTCAATTGTTATTTCATCTGTTCCAAATTCGTGTAATGTCCTATAATTACTCATTATAACTCCTCCTATTTTTGTCATTTGCTAAAATATATCTTTATTTATAAAAATTACTCCAATTAAAATGTAAATAGAATTTTTAGTATTCATTTAGTTAGCATTATAAGACAATTATATAATAAAATCACAAGATTTTTAATTTTTATTTTTAATATAATTTATTGATACATAAATCAATATAATTTATTAAAATACAAATCAGATAAACTATAAAGTATACATTTCTAAAACTTGGAATTAAAAAAGGAAGGGTCTATCCCTTCCTCAAAACTCTATAAATTCACTACTAGTTTGCTGGAACATCGTCGCCCTCTGAAACTAATTTCTTTAATTCTTTAAACTTTTTATAAGATACTTCAACTAAAGCTTGCTCTTTATGATGTGACAACATTTCTAAAGCATCTTTTATCTTGTAAAATCCACCTTCTTGGAATTCAGGAGCAAGTACACATTCAGTATTACAAGCTTCCATAACATACCACATTATCGCATTGCAAACTTCTTGTTGTCTACTTCTTGAGAAAAATTCATACATAGTATCGCCAGCTACATCTATCATTTTAGCGTCTATGCCAGTTTCTACTTTAACTCTTTCAACAGCACTTTCATATGGAAGTCCTCCTCCAAGTATCTTTCCTTTTGGAAGTGTCCATTCACCTCTATCATTTTTTACAATAAGTACTTTATTAGCATAAAACACTACTCCACCTGCACAACGTCTTACTATCATTTGAAACCCCTCCCATTAATTTATTAATTACCTTGTTAAACTCCATAAATAAATCATTAAGTAAACAAATTGCTTTAATAAAAAATTACTTTTTCAAATTTAATAATGCTTCAATGGCTTCATCATAAGCTCTAAGCACGTACTCTTTTTCAAAATTCTTATTCTTATCTTTTAACTGCTGTAAAATCTTTAAACTGTTTTCATCTCCTAATTTTGAAAGAGCTTTTGCACAATATTGTCTAGTTTGTGCATTTTTATCGTAGAGACCTTTTTGTAAGACTTCTCTACTACTTGGTGACTCAATCTTTCTTATTGCTGAATAAGTTATTCTTCTAATATCTGAGTGTCTGTGGTTTGTGAGCTGATGGAGTAACTTCAAAAATCTATCATCTTTTAGCTCACCTGTTGCCCAAATTAAAACAATCAAATCTTCAGCATTTTTCTCTACAAGGATTCTTTTGAAAACCTTTCTCTTAAAGTATACCATTTTTTCGTCATCTAAGCTATCCATAAAATCAAGTCTCTTAATTTTATCTAATTCTAAAAATTTATCTAAAATGTCCTTAGATGCCTCAAAATCATCTTTTTGCATTTCTTTTATCTTCAACTTTGCTTGTATAAGTTGCTCACTTGCTTCAACATTTGAAATGTTTCTAATTTTACTAATTTGAGATACTGTTTTAGATTCTTTGTAAAGAAGATAGGTTATAAAATAATCTTCAAGATTATCTATATTTTCCCAATTTATATCCATATCAAACCTATTTTTCTAATATGTACTCTCTATAGATATTAAAATCTTCTTCATCTAAATTTACATCTAATGTTACACCATTTTCCCCATACTCAAAATTCTCCACATTGTATTTATCTTTTATTCTACTAAATATATCACCTCTTTCATAAGGTAACATCAAACTTACTGAATAAGTATTTTCCATTAAAGCAATTTCTATCATATTTAATAGTTTATCCATATTTATGCCTTGTTTTGCAGATATATACACAATATCTTCTTGACTCTTAGGATATATATCTAACTCTAGCTTATCTACTTTATTGTATACAAGTATATGTTTTTTATCATTTGCACCAAGTTCTTTTAATACACCTTCAGTTGTACTTTTTTGCAATTCATAACTAGTGTTCGTTGTGTCAATTACGTGTAAAATTAAATCTGCATATTGTACTTCTTCTAGTGTAGCCTTAAATGCCTCTACTAAATCATGGGGAAGTTTACTAACAAATCCAACAGTATCTACTACTAAAAATTCTTTCTTGTTTGGCAAAAGAGCTTTTCTTAAAGTTACATCTAAAGTTGCAAAAAGCATATCTTTTACAAAAACTTCTTTTTCTTGTTCATAATCCTTGTGTGTCTTTATTAATTCGTTTAGTAAGGTCGATTTTCCTGCATTTGTATATCCAACAAGTGCTACAATTGGTATATTTGATTTTAAACGCTTAACTCTTTGTGTCTCTCTATTCTTTTTTACCTCTTTAAGTTCACGTCTTATATCCGCTGCTTTATTAAGTATATGTCTTTTATCTACTTCTAACTTTTGTTCACCAGGTCCTCTCGTTCCAATTCCTGCACCAGTTCTACTCATTTCACCACCCATTCCATAAAGTCGTGGTAATCTGTATTTTAATTGTGCTAATTCGACCTGTAATTTACCTTCTTTACTAAGTGCTCTTTGAGCAAATATATCTAAAATTAAGGTAGTTCTATCTATTACTTTTTTTCCAACAACATTTTCAATATTCCTAATTTGAGCGCCAGATAATTCATCATTAAAAATTACTAAAGTAGCATCTAATGATTCACTATATGCTCTTATTTCCTCTACCTTACCTTTTCCTATATAATAAGCTGCATCAACAGCTTGCTTATTTTGAATTAAGCTACCTACAACCTCTGCTCCAGCAGCCTTCGCTAATTCTTTTAGTTCTTCCATGGATTCGTTAGTGTCTATATCATCACTTTTTTTAACTATTGTTGTCAAATTCAGACCTACAAGAAGTGCTCTTTCTTGAATTTCTTTCACTTAATCACCTCATTTTTTGTTATAAAACATAATCTAATTGTATTAAAAACACTTACATTATTTCTCTGTTGACTAATTATACCATTAATAATATGATTAAGAGTACTATATTATCAACTATTAATAAAAATATTGTATAATTATATTATCACCAAAATCTTATATAGTTATAAAAGATTTCATATTTTATTTAAATTAGGAGGAAAATATGGGCGAAAATTATAAATTTTTTAATCACAAAGATTGTGAGTTTTTCCCTTGTCATAAAACTGATAAACCAGAAGAATTTAACTGTTTATTTTGCTATTGTCCTTTATATGCTTTAGGAGAAAATTGTGGAGGAAACTTTAAGTACACAGAGAAAGGCATTAAAGATTGCAGTAGCTGTATACTACCTCATAAAAAAGATAATTATAATTATATTATGGGAAAATTTCAAGACTTAGTTAAAATTACTTGCAAAAAATAATTTTTTATTAAAAATAGCTATGCATAAATATTTTTTGACTCCTTTTCGTCTAAATAATATTACATAGCTATTTTTATTATATAAGTTTTAATTTATATCGCTCTACCTTATATCTTTCTACTTTTAAATAATTTACATAATTTATACATTGCAAAAATCAACATGCTTACTGCAAAAATCAATATTAAAATCATCATTCCAGCATGAAAGAAAAATTCTTCTGGAAGCATATTTATAACTGGGTCTAAATCAGGATTAAATATCCAATAATCATTTCTAAATAATAATTTATGAAAAATAATAAATGATTTTTCAAAATTCAACAAAATAGGAAGTGCCAACACTACTGGCATTATTATCAATGTCATTGATATAGTTTTTAGTAGTTTTATATTTTTATTTTTTATACTTAATATAATTCCCACCAAAGAAATTATCATTAATAACTTAGCTAATTTATTGATATTTTGAAATATATTTCTCACTTCTTCAAAATGTATTTTCCCTTCTGGAGAAGATTCTAATGTTGGTAACTTAAACTCAGATACATCCTTGCTTAGGTTGTAATCTATTAAGTAATCATAATTTAATTTTATATCATCTTTAGATAAACCAGATAACTCTGATATGTTTAAATAATCAATATCAAAATAATAAAGTTGCTTAAATCCAACAGTAAAATTAATAGCACCTACTATTACAACCACACTTATACACACTGAAAAAATTATATTTAGAAACTTTTTCATGAAATCCCCCCAGTAACAAATTAATTACCTAAACGATTTTAGTAGTGAAATCTTCTATATTCCATACATCATCGACAATTTCTGAATAGAATTCTGGCTCATGGCATACTAAAAGAACTGTACCTTTAAATTCTTTTATAGCTTTCTTTAATTCGTCTTTTGCATCTACATCTAAGTGGTTTGTAGGCTCGTCTAATACTAAGAAGTTTATATTTTTTAGCATAACTTTACAAAGTCTAACCTTGGCAGCTTCGCCTCCACTTAATACTCTCATTTGACTAGTTATATGCTCATTAGTAAGTCCGCATTTTGCAAGGACTTGTCTAACTTCAAAATTCGTAAGACCAGGGAATTCACTCCAGACTTCATCCATAGGTGTATTATTATTTTCTCTTGAACTCTCTTGTTCAAAATATCCAACTTCTAAATAATCTCCCAATCTAACATTTCCACCAAATGGTTTTATTATTCCAAGTAATGTTTTTAATAATGTAGATTTACCAATACCATTCATACCTTTTAAAGCAACCTTCTTTCCTCTTTCTAAATGGAAGTTAAGTGGTTTTGTTAACGCTTCATCATAACCTAAAACTAAGTCTTCTGTTTCAAAGATTATCTTGCTTGCTGCTCTGGCATCTTTAAAAGAAAAAGTAGGTTTTATCTTTTCCTTTGGTCTTTCTAGTATTTCCATCTTATCTAGTTGTTTTTGTCTACTATTAGCCATTCCTCTTGTTGCAACTCTAGCTTTATTTCTGGCTACAAAATCTTCTAACCTTTTTCTTTCTTCAACTTGTTTATCATAAGCTTGCTCTTCTTGACGTTTCTTTATATCATTCAGTCTTACAAATTCATCATAATTACCTTTATATCTATTTAACTCGCCATTTTCCATATGATATATTACATTACAAGTATTATTTATAAAGTCAATATCATGTGATACTAGAACAAAACTGTTTTCATATTCCTGAAGATATCTAGTAAGCCATGTTATATGTTCCTCATCTAAATAGTTTGTAGGCTCATCCAGTATAAGAATAGTTGGATTTTCAAGTAAAAGTTTAGTCAGAAGTACTTTTGTTCTTTGACCTCCACTTAAATCAGTTACATCCTTATCAAGACCAATCTCTCCAAGACCAAGACCATTTGCAACTTCTTGTATCTTTGCATCTATCATATAAAAACCACTATTTTCAAGTATAGTTTGTATTTCTGCTGTTTCTTCAAGAAGCTTACTCATCTCATCATCACTAGCTTCTCCCATCTTGTCATACATAGCAATCATTTCTTGCTCTAAATCAAACATATGCTTAAAAGCTTCTCTAAGCACTTCTCTTATACTTTTACCTTTACTTAATACTGTATGTTGGTCTAAGTAACCTACTGTAGCTCTTAAAGACCATTTTATATTTCCAGCATCAGGCATAAGCTTTTTCGTTATTATATTTAAAAAACTCGATTTTCCTTCTCCATTAGCGCCAACTAGTGCAATATGTTCACCTTTTCTAAGTCTAAAGGATACATTTTCTAATATTGTTCTTGCTCCAAATCCGTGGCTTACGTTTTCTACTACTAGCATTCTAACACCTCTCAAAAAAATTTTACACATTCTATACTATAATATATTCTTTTTAAACTTAAATCAAGTATTACCAATATTTTTAGTTATATTTACAATAATTTAACTGAGAATAAACTTTATAGCTGTATTATGTAAAATAAAAATAGATACTTTCATCAATGATAGAACTTCTTTATCGACTAAAAAATACATGCATGCTATAATTTCTTTGTAGCCTGTTTAATCTTTAAATTATAAAATGGTTTCTGATTGATTCTCAAATAAACAAAATTTCTTATGAACATTAATATAAGGTTTTGACACAATGCAAATCATTTGATATTTACAGACACAATTATTAGAATAGAATAAAACCAATTTACGTTTGCTTGCCTTAGGCGATAAGTGGTGCTACAGGTTATTTATCTAAACGGAGGTGAAAAATAGTTATTAAACAGAAAAAATATTTCATTATTATTTATATTATTTATGCATTGCCAATTCCATTTTCTCTAATAACATGGATTGGAACTATCATTTCTGTTGCTGATTTAGGAATGGTAAACTGGAAGATTTTAAGTGAGATTATACAATCTGTGATTGCTTTAATTACTATGCTACTTGCTGGTTTATATCCTATCTCATATATTATTTCATTAATCAAAACTCGTGATAGTAAAAAGTTTTCTTTATTTAGTTTTCTTCCTATAATACACATAATTCTTTTTGTTGTTTTCTTCTTTTTTTGGTCTTTTCTTAATAAAGTATATCAGCTTTAAATTCTTCCTAAATATTATCTAACTTTACAAAACTATATAGTTAGGGTTTATTATGAAAATATAGTCATATATGTAAATGTCTATTTTTCCATTTAATGTAGGTTTGTAGTCTCTTATACAAACAGGTATGTAGCCTTGTAATTTGCTTTTTCACTATTATTTGAATAAAAAATAGAGATAAAAATTAGGAAAATAGTACCATCCCAATTTTTTTCTCTATTTATGTTTTATTTAAAATATTCATCTAATCCATCTGCTACACATTGCATCATTTTTCTTTGATATTCTGGATTTGACATCATTTGGTCTTCATTATAGTTGCTCATAAATCCCATCTCTACTAATACAGCTGGCACTTTTGACCAGTTAAATCCAGTCAAATCTCCTCTTTGAACAATTCCATTTATCTGTATCCCAGCTTGTTCCATGTTTGTTTTGATGAATTCTGCACATCTATTACTATCTTCATATATAGGAGCTGTATATTTTCCATCCTTCTCAGGAACTAATATAGATGCACCAGTCTTTGAAGAATTATTTAAACTATCTGCATGTATTCTTACAACCATATCTGCTTTTTTCTCATTAGCAAGTATTGCTCTTTCTGAGTTACTTATATTTACATCATGTGTTTCTCTAGTCATTATTACATTGTAACCTTTAGACTCTAATATATTTTTTAAAACTACAGATGCTTCAAGATTTAAAACATACTCTGCTTTCTTTGTAGCTATACCTTCTGTTCCTGAAGATACTCTTGCTTTTTGAGATGAAGAACCTGGAGCTACTGGTTCTAAATTACTATCCCCTTTTCCTTGATGCCCTGGGTCTATACAAATTAAAAACTTTTTATTTTTTTGAGTTTCTGTTTTATTATCTGATTTATTATCCTCTGACTTATTATCATTTTTGCTTTTTGAATTTGATTTATTTTCATCTTTATCTTTATCTTTTATATTTTTATTTTCATCTTTATCTGTTTTTTCATTTTTAGTAGTGCCTGAATTAATTAAATTTGTTGTCTTGTAAAAATTGGTAACTGGATTTGATGTACCTATAATTATAATTCCCATGGCAATTATACAAGTAACTAACAATCTATATTTTTTCATCTTTTGCTCCTTTCAATGATAGACAGCTATTATCTATTTTAAATTTATATGAATATGTATCTATTTTATCATATACCTTGTTTATTTTATTTATTTTTATGAAAACTAAGGAGTTATTGTGCCAGTTTTCCAAGCATCAAAAACTGATTCTTGAGCAACATAATATTGAAGCAGCAAGAAAATTTCAATTTTATTATTAAAATATTTTAATAAGAAAGAGGTGTTCTATGCAATTTAAAAATTTTTATTTTAAAGATAAATCTTTAAGTAAAAGAAACAACTTAGCTAAGTCAAAATTTACAATTGTTTTAACATTTTTATTTTTATTATATTTTTTCTCAAATAATTTAATTTATGCACAAAATTTACAAAAAAGTGAACCTCAATATTTAATACCTATAGGAAATGTTCTTCAAATTGATGCAGAACTAAAAAATATCATCGTTAGAAGTCCTGGTGAAGCATCTCCATTTAGATTAGGTGATGCTATAATCAAAGTAAATAATATAGAAGTTGATGGATATAGTGATTTTGCTAATACACTAAATGCTTTACCAGAAGAAAAACCAGTGTCTATTTTATTAAATAGAGGTGGTCAACTTTTAACAATGAAAACAACTAAACACATATTAGAAAAAATTAGTTTTAATAACTTACTTTCTGGATTTGCTACTTTAACTTATATCAATCCAGAAACCTCAGAATTTGGTGCTGTAGGTCACCCAATAAGTGTTGGTAATTCAAGAAAAATACCTATAAAATCAGGTTCAATTTCTACAACTAAGCACCTCGACATAGAAAAATCCTATCGAGGTAGTGTGGGATGTATAAATGCAAAAAGAGAAAATATTATTGGTAGTTTTACAGAAAACACTGATTTTGGAATAAGAGGTCAAATTAATAACTTTGATATTTCTAGCTTAAAAAAATATAAGGTAGCTTCACTAAATGAAGTTAAACTGGGAAAAGCTCAAATAATTTTACAAAACAACTCTAATGAATGTAAAAAATATAATATTGAAATTATAGATATAGAAAGCCAAAACCATCCTGAGAGTAAAAGTTTTAAAATTAAAATCACTGACAAAAACCTTTTAGCTCAAACTGGTGGTATTGTACAAGGTATGAGTGGTACTCCAATAGTACAAGATGATAAAATAATAGGAGCAGTTTCTCATGCCATTGAAAATGACCCAGCTGTAGGTTATGGTGTATTTATTAAATGGATGCTTTAGATAATAAATTATATAAGTAATTTGTAACTCTTAAATCATCATTAAATAAATGTTTATAATATATTTGGTCTGAAGACATATTTCTTCACTCTACAGACCAAATATATTAAATATTTTACATACTTTAAAACATAAATTTTTATTACAATTATATTAATTTTTATTACAACTATATTGATTCTTATTTATTACTTATTATTGACATAATTTTTATTTATAAACTATTATTTTAAATTTATTAAAAAATAAATATCATTAATATTATTTGTTAGCATTTTTTCCAGTGTTAGGTAAAACATTGCCAAGGTTCTTTTCAGGTATATTTACATAACTTTCTGGAACATCACCTACTATTATAGTCTCACAGATAGGTATCTGAGCTTTAATTTGTTTTGTTGAAGTTATAAGTGGGATTACTACTTTCACTTGAGTTTGAGCTTCTAAATATATCCTATGTCTTGTTTGATTTATGCCTGAAGACTCAAATTCCGTTTTAAAGTTTACTGATACTGTTCCTATAGGTTCAATAGATACTTCAAGTTTAGGACCGTATTTAGCTAATATAGGACTTCCTAATGCTGTTCCTATAGGTATGTAAGAATCTGCTGTTTTACCTTTTTTTAATTCATCTTGTATTTCTAAAGCTATTGCAGATGCAATTTCATTCATCATAATAGTATTTGCTTGTATCATAGTTATTTTTCCGTTATTATCAAGCTGTATATCCATTAAATCTTCATAATTTATTTTCCCTTCTACCATTTCAGCAACAGCTTTATTTATAGACCTGTTTGCCAATTCAAGAGCTTTTGTTTCTGCTAAAACTGTAATTGTTGGTCTTAAACTTTTATCTATATATATGAAACTGCCTATAAATACAGACAAGAAAAGAATTAACAAGAAAATAGCTACAATTTTTCTAAATTCATTTTTCTTTTTTCTATCTACTATCCTATTCAAATTTATCCCCTCCTATTTATTTATATGTAACTTTGGCATAATTTTTATAATATTTGTCAAAAATAAATAAATAAAAATATAGACTTATTAATACATTTTGTTTATACATATCTACAATGTACAGAATATTATAGCAAATTCATTTTTTCTATTAATTACAAAATTACTCCTATTTGTGTTATAATATTGCATTAAGTAAGGAGGTTAAAATCTTATGAATAACGATAATGATAAAAATGGAAATAAAATAAGAAGAAAAAAGGTTAGTTCATCTAGTAGCTCAAATAAACCAGTTAATAGAAATTCAGCTAACAAAACTCATTCAACTAAAAGCAAGAAGAAATCTAAGAAAAGTGATAAATTTAAAAAACTAAGAGTATTTGGTATAGTATTTTTAGTTTTATTAGTTGTTGGTGCAGCAGGTACTGCTGGATTAGTATTTGCATCATTAAGAGATGTCTCTCCAGTTACAGAAGCTGTTTTAGACAAGCAAACAAACCAGACAACTACAATTAAATACGCTAATGGAAAAACATTATCTACTGCTCCAAGTGTAAATAAAAAGACACCCGTTCCATTAGATAAAATTTCAACTCATCTTCAACATGCAGTAATTGCAATAGAAGATGAACGTTTTTATGAACACAAGGGTGTTGACATTAAAGGTTTATTTAGATCAGTATTAAAAACTCTTACTGGTACTAAGCAAGGTGGTAGTACTATTCCTATGCAGGTATCTAAGATGTTATTGACTACTGAGCAACAAACTCTACCTCGTAAAATAAAAGATATTTATTATGCATATGAGATGAGTAAGACAGTAAGTAAAGACAAAATACTAGAAACTTATTTAAATAACTTCTTCGTTGGAAAGGGTCTTGCAGGAGCTGAGGCTGGTGCACGTGGTTATTTTGATAAGTCTGCATCTGACCTTACTATAGCTGAGTCAGCACTTCTTGCTGGTTCAACTAAAAATCCATCTAGGTTTTCAGCTTACAAAACTTCTAAATTAGATGGAAATGAAACTAAGAGTGACTTAGAGAATAAGTTGTTATTTTTTGTTAATACAACTGATGATGATTTAGATGACCCAACTCAAGTAGACTTTGATATGATTGAGAAATTAAAAACTTGGGAACTTATATCTAGTGATACTTATAGACAGCTAAAAGCAGGTACATTAGTTGTTAGAAAAGCTATAAACAACCCTGAAGCTAAGAAAAGACAAGAAATTGTTCTAAAGAAAATGTTAGACCTAGGATATATAAAACAAAAAGAATATGATGAAGCAATTAATGCTAAGATAGAAATAAAATTACCTAAATCAGCAGATAAAGTTTCTTCATCTGTAGAAGACCTTATTGAAAGTGAAGTTATAAATGCCCTAATGGAACAAGGACATACAAATGATGAAGCTCAAAACTTATTCTACAATGGTGGTCTAATTGTAAATACAACTATAGACCCTAAAATGCAGGATGCTTTGGAAGAAGAATTTGATAAAAATAGCAATTTCCCAGGACATATGGTTGGATCTGATGGAGTTAGCCAACCACAGTCTGCAATGGTAATTTTAGATTACAAAAATGGTGAAATAAGAGCACTAGCTGGAGGCCGAAACATAAGTGGCAGAAAAACTTTAAATCGTGCTACTAGCCCTCATCAGCCAGGTTCTTCTATAAAACCTCTAGCAATTTATACACCAGCTATTGATACTTTAAAGATTACACAATCAACTGCTCTAAATGATGTTAGAGGAGGGTATAAATTTGAAGAAAACACTAAATGGAATCCAAGAACTACCACTAGTGGTCATGGCTCTATGAGTTTACGTAAAGCTCTTGCTAAATCTTCAAATACAATAGCAGTTAAAACTGCTGAGATGCTTGGAGATTCTTATGATGAATGTATAGATATAATGATGGACTACTTAAAGAACTTTGGCATAACAACTGTTAAAAATAGCCAAACAGGAGCAACTGATAGACAGTTCCCAGCATTAACACTTGGTGGTATGGCAAGTGGTATTACTCCACTTCAGATGGCTGCTGCTTATGGTACATTAGCAAATCAAGGAGTTTATGTAGAACCATCTATTTACACTACTATAACTACTTTTGATGGGCAATTATTAGTTAAAAACGCTCCTGAAGAGCATAAAGTTGTAGACCCAGAAGTAGCTTATGTTGTTACAGATATGTTAGAAAGTGTAATTACTGAAGGTACAGGTGGTATTGCATCACTTCCTAAAGGAATGCCTGTTGCAGGTAAAACAGGTACTACAAATAGCGCATATGATGCTTGGTTTGTTGGTTATACACCTTATTATGTAGGAGCAACATACATTGGAGATGATGCTGGTAGAAAAGATGATGCTGGTAACACTATAAAACGTAGAGATGTTCCACATGGAAGTACTAGTACAGCAAAACTTTGGCAAAAAATCATGGCAAAAATACATGCAAATTTAACAGTTACTGAATTTGAAGTTCCTAAAAATGTATATTTTACAAAAATTAATTTAGAAGATGGAGGAAAGCAATCTTCTGGCTCTAAAGCAGCATTTATTGAAGGTACTGCTCCTTCTAGAGTAAGTTCTCAGCCATCTCCTGAAGATACAAAGAAACCAGATAATAATCAACAAGAAGAAGAAAACAATAATAACAACAATAATTCAGGTAATAATGGTGGTGGCTCTACTCCTCCTGATAACGGTGGAAATAGTGGCGGTACTACTACTCCTCCTGACAATGGTGGAAACAGTGGCGGTACTACTAACCCTCCTGACAATGGTGGAAACAGTGGTGGTACTACTAACCCTCCTGACAATGGTGGAAACAGTGGTGGTACTGTCACCCCTCCTGATGGTGGTGGAAATACAACACCATAGTTTAATAAAAGATTACATTTAAATATTAATAAATAATTAAAATTCAAACAAAAATATAAGGAGTTGCCTCAAAGTGATTTTTAGAAATCCTCGATGAGACACTCCTTTTTTAGTAATTATAATTAATGTGGCGATTGTTATAATATTTATATATTACAAACTATATAAACTTATTACAAACTATATAAACTTTATATTTTTTGCTTATTGTATACCAAAAGTTTGGAATGCGTTTAATTTCCCATATCTTTTGATAAGTATATCCCATTCTTCCTTATCATAAAAATCACACTTATTTACACCAAATAATTTGCCAACTTCAATTGCAAATCTACCAGCTGACTCTAAATCACTAAAATGAGTTGCACCTGTAGCACATCCAGCAACAGGCATTTCTGTAGTAATTGCTACTCCAACTACTGGAGAATTTGTAGCAACTGCTGGCTGTAAAATACTATTCAAGTGATACAGGTCATTTCCATATGGTGTTATATCTTGAATAGATAAAGGAAATACAAATGGAGATTTTCCAGTTACAGTCTGTATAATATCTAAAAGATTATCACTAGTTTTCAATATGTACCCCTCTTTGACAGTTGGCGATATTGCAAATCCTCTAGTATTGATTATTCTATTACCTTTAGTAGTATCGATTGAAAGTATTGCATCACAACTACTGTCAACTTCATTTTCATTCATAGTTGTCATATCTATTGGTGAATCCATAAAAGGTGTAGGATAATGCTCTTTAGTTGGAGCATCTGGACAAATATGAGTAGAAATTATAATATCTCCTTCTAGCACATCTCCTTTTCGTTGCATATCTAAAAGTTTCGCTGCTACTGAAATTGCTACTAATGCTCCATCACCATCTGAAACAAAACCTATTACATCTGGTCTTGCTCCAATACCTCCAAGTCTGCCTAAAATACCTAAAGTAGGGGCATTTCCTCCGTTTAATTTACCATTCTTACCAGCAATTGTAAGCTTAACTAAGTCTGTAGAACCTTTACTTGATGATAGCTTTTTTACTATTATATTTTCTCCACCATAGCTTTGTAAGTATGTCTTCACTTCTTCTCCACTTGCAGTTGATTTGTCTAAAATGTCATAAACCTCTAATACTTGTTTTAATATCATATTTAGTCTCCTTTCTTCATGTATTTTTTTAGTAATACATTATTTACTGTACAAAACATCTACACCACACATTGCTAGTACTTTAATTGCTTTTATAAGTGCTATTTTTCCTTCTTCGCCACCAGCAGCTACAGCAAATTCTTCTGTATGAGTTGCAGTGTTTTCTTTTAATTTTATATATGCTTGTATTGCAGGTATTTCATGAGTTAAATTTCCAGTATCAGTTGAACCAATACCTTGAGTTAAATCTCTTTCAATATAATCTTCGCCCAATACTTCAAAATTTTCTCTAACTATATTTACCAATCTTGAATCATTTTTTATCTCTTTATATATCTCATCTAATTGAATTACTTCTACACTAGTTCCTGTAGAAATTGCAGCTCCCTTAGCACAATCTTTAAGCATATCACAAATTTCATTTAGGTATTCTATACTTAATGCTCTTACATTAAATATAGCTATAGATTTTTCAGGAATTATGTTGTGTATACTACCTCCATCATTTATAATTCCATGTACTCTTGCATAATCTTTAAGATGTAATCTCATGCTATTTACACTATTGAATAATGCTATTACTCCACTTAATGCACTTCTTCCTTCCCAAGGATAAGCAGCAGCATGAGAAGCTTTTCCACTAAAATCAAATTTTAAGTTAACTTGAGCAAATGATATATCATCAGGTATTGAAGCATCACATGGATGTAAAATTAATGCAGCATCTACATCTTTAAATACCCCTTCTCTAATCATAGTTATTTTTCCACCTACTCTTTCTTCTGCAGGTGTTCCAAATACTTTTACAGTTCCTTCTATATCATATTTTTTTATAACTTCTTTTAAAATAATACCCGCTCCAACAGAACTTGTACCTATTATATTATGTCCACAAGCATGTCCCATACCTGGAAGTGCATCATATTCAGCTAGAAAAGCTACTGTCTTTCCACCAGTTCCATTTGAGTATACTGCCTCAAAAGATGTTTCTAATCCTCCTACACCCTTTGTCACATCAAATCCATTTTCTTCTAATAAATTACATAATGCTTTTTGTGATTTAAATTCTTCAAATGCTAATTCTGGATTTTCAAATAAAGATTTGGATACCTTTTCAAATGATGCTTTTTTCTCATCAGATAACAGCTTTATATCTTCTTTGATTTTTAATTTTAATTCTTTCATACTTACTACCTCCTTAAATCATTCCATTTATTTTTAGAACTGTTTGAGATATAAAAGCAGAACCAAAATAAGTAGATGTCATAACTATAAATGATATAACTACTAGCTTCCAACTCAAAGTCTTTAATATGTCTAATTGGTTACCTACAGAAATTCCTGCAAAAGCTAATAATGGTGTTACTGTAGACATAAAATTGATTTTTCCTATATTACTTGCTATAAAATCTCCAACTGGTGATATGGGAAGTGATAATACAAACGCAACTAAAGTCGCCCATGCAAAACCTGGTAAATTTGGTCTCTTAACAAAATTCTTTATTACAATAGCAATTATTACTAATATAAACCCAAATACACTTCCAATCAACAAATCTTTAGCCTGTGTTTTAAGTGCTATAGCCTGTCCAAAGCAAATAATAATATATATGAACATTACTATTTTTATCTGTTCCATAATAGTCTTCAAAGTCTTTTCCATCTATACATCCTCCATTATAAGACATCTCTTGTTTTTGTTTTTTTTCTACTTCTAAACTTCTCAATAATCGGAGCCACTTTACTATAATAATAATTAGCAACTGGTAATGATAAAAATAATTCTATGTATATTCCAGTAACAGCTGTAATCAATCCACTGGTAGCTGAATAAGCTAAAATCTGTTCAGACATATTTGGGACAGTATTCATCAATGATGCTGTTGCAGCCCCCATCATAGAACCACTTCCCATTCCTGATGCCATTGCTAAAGCATATGGATGAAAGCCTATAAGAACACCCAATGGTGCCAAAAATGAAAATAATAATGTTCCAAAGATACTACCACTTATATAAGTTCCCAATGTTCCTATACCTTCTGGTGAATTTAATCCATACTTATCCCCAATAATTCCTAGTGCTGTGTCACGACATAATGAAAAAGTCCCTCCTAATGCACTTCTTCCAAGACCTAGTGCTACTCCAACAGGTAATGCTATCAACATTGTACCCATATGACCAAACTCTTGTAATAAAAGTGCTGGTCCTGCTTGAAGTAATATACCAACTTTAGGACCTGCATTAATTCCAAACATTATTCCTAATGGATATAGAGTTAAAGATAAAAGATATGGAGATACATTTATTTCATTATCTCCTATAAACTTTTTTAAAGCTGGTATAACCCTTCCTAACAAATGAGGTGAAACAGCCATACCTATAAAGATAGCCCATAGTATACTAAGTAAAGTTATATTAATACCCATAACTTTAAATGAAATAGGCCCAATTAATTCAGCCAATACTGTAATTATACAGGCTGCTATCAGAGCATTTTTAATTCCTTTCATTTTTATACCTCCTTGCAATTTTTATAATTTTCTTACAATATAAGTATTAGTGATTTAATTATATATTCTCTCATAGACAATGTATAATATAAATTTTTCATTATTTTTATATGCTTTTAGTCATAAAGTAAAAGGAGGATTAAGCATCATGGATTTATTACAATTAAAATATTTTCAAGTTGTAGCTTGTACTGAAAATATGACTAATGCTGCTAAGCAATTACATGTAACACAGTCAGCACTTAGCAAAAGTATAGCTCTACTTGAAATGGATTTAGGTGTAAAATTATTTGACAGGAAAGGAAGGTCTATTAAATTAAACTATCGTGGAAATATTTTCCTTAAAAGAGTTGATTCTATACTTAATTTATTAGATACATCAACCAAAGAAATAAAAGATTTAGCTTGTAGCGAATTTGACCAAATCAAATTAATCGTACTTACTGCATCAGGGTTAATTTTAGATGTACTTAGTGAATTTAAAAAATTACATCCAAATATTTCATTCAAATTAATGCAACATATTCCAAAATCAACATTTGACTACGATTTTGATATATGTATTACTTCATATTGCTTTGAATTTAAGTCATCAAATTATGAAGTATTAACTAGTGAAGAAATATTTATAGGTGTACCTTACAGCAATCCACTATCAGAGCTTAATAGTGTGTATTTTAAAGATGTACAAGATGAGAATTTTATATGTTTAGATGAAGGTACAAATTTCAGAAAAATTACAGATAGATTTTGTAACTATGCTGACTTTGAACCTAATGTAGGTTTTGAATGTGATTCTCCTTCAACCGTTTATAATTTGATAAAAGAAGGTCATGGAGTTGGATTTATTCCTGAAAAATCATGGTGTATAGATTATGAATCTTCTATTAAACTATTACCTATTAATGATATAAGATGTGAGCAATTTATTGAGCTATATTGGACAGATAATAAATTTTTAAACAAGTCAACAAGAATGTTTATTGATTTTATAAAAAACTATCTTAATGAAACTACTTAAAAAATAATAAATCTCAATGTTGTACCGAGACTCAAAAGTTAGATTTTATACTGGAATGAACTTTCATTCCAGTATTTTTATTTATTCAAGTTTTTATTGATATTAAATTCTATAATCAACTGGATTACTTTTAGTCTTTTATTCTATTAACGCTGTTTCTTATAATTAGTCTTGGATAAAGTTTTCTTGGGATATGTTCTGTGCTCTTTTTATTTATTGTATTTACTAAACTATCTACTCCATTTTTTATAACTTGCTCTCTTGGGTCATCTATTGTCGATAAGTGTGACCTAAAGTAAGATATTAATTCAATATTATTATATCCTATTACAGATAAGTCTTCTGGTACATTTATACCATAAGTAGTTTTTAATTCTTGTATTATAGAAATAGCTGGTACATCTTGTTGCACAAATATAGCTGAAGCCTTTTTTATTTTATCAATATGATTTCTTAATAGTTCAACTTGAGATTCAAAATCCATTTTAGATTCAATTACATCTGTCTTTAAATTAGCTTCTTCCATAGCATTTAAATACCCTTTGGTTCTATCTTCATGCATTTTTGAACTCTTATCTTCTGAAGTTATTGTTATTATATTTTTATGACCATGGTCGATTAAATGTTTAGTAGCTATATAGCCTCCATATACGTTATCGTCCCAAAAGAAGTTATCTACCTCTCCTACAAAAGATGGCTTAAAATATATGAATACGTGTGGAAAATTATTGTCTTTTAAAAACTCATACTCTTCTTTTTTTATTGATTGAGACACTATTACTAATCCATCAACCATTTGTCCATTAACCATTTTATAGACATTACTATCACCACTAATGTTGTTATTGGGCTGTATTATAAAGTCGTACTTATTAGTCTCAATAGAATTTATAGAACTGTCCATTATATCACTAAAAAATTTTCTAGTGTCTTGATGATTAAAATTATTTGAAAAGATTACCCCTATTCTATTTGTTTCTTTTTTTGCTAGATTTCTCGCATTTACATTAAAATGAAACCCTAGCCTGTTAGCCTCTTCCACTACCTTCTTTTTTGTTTTTTCAGATACATTAGGATTATTGTTTAAGCACCTAGAAACAGTTGAATAGCTAATGCCTAGGTTCCTTGCAATATCTTTAATAGTTACCATCTTTATCCCCTACTTCACTTCATTTTATTTTTGCTAATATAATACTACACCATGTTGTAAATAATTGTCAACTTGATTATGTAAACGCTTGTAAGTATAAAAAAATAGGTAGAATCTAAAAAGATATCTACCTACTTTATACAAAAAATTATCATATATTTAAGTGGTTTTATGGTTTTGCTTTTGGTGTAAATACTACCGACATAATATATCCAAAAAATATAGCTGCGGCTATCCCACCAGCTGTAGCAGTTGTTCCACCTAGGAAAATACCTAAAAATCCATCACTTTGTATTGATTTTATTACTCCTTTGGCAAGTGAATATCCAAATCCTATTATAGGAACTGTTGCACCTGCTGCTGCAAACTTAACTAATGGTTCATAAAGTCCTAGAAAAGTTAAAACTACACCAGTTGTTACATATGTCACCATAACATATGGAGTTTGCATTTTAAAGTAGTCCATCATTACTTGAGCTATTAAACATATAATTCCACCTACAATAAATACTCTTACGTATTCCATTAACATATATATCACTTCCTACTCATTTACTATTACTACTGCATGTGCAACACAAGGTATTGTTTGCTTTTGTAGTGTACTTGTTGGTGATAATAGTGCTCCTGTTGATACAAGCATTACTTTGTTAAATTCTTTTTTTCTTAATTTTTCATATATATATCCTGCAAATACTGTAGCTGAACATCCACATCCACTCCCACCACAGTGAACATCTTGCTCTTTAAGGTTAAACATTTCTATACCACAATCAGTATAACACTTTGAAATATCTACACCCTTCTCTTTCAAAAAGTCTTCTGCTATTTGTTTGCCAAGTGTACCTAAATCGCCAGTAGCAATTATGTCAAAGCTATTTGGGTCATCATTAGTATCTTCAAAATAAGAATATATAGTATCTATTGCTGCTGGAGCCATGGCTGGTCCCATATTATTACCATCATCAATACCTTTATCTATTACTTTTCCAACTGTAACATATTTTACTTTAGGACCTTCTCCATTAGGAGCTAATAAAACACTTCCTGCTCCTGTAACTGTCCATTGAGCTGTCATTGGCTTTTGATTTCCTAATTCTAGTGGAAATCTAAATTGTCTTTCTGCTGTACAATAATGGCTTGATGTTCCTGATAGCACTAAATCTGCAAAACCACCATCTACAAGCATAGAGCCTATGCAAAGTCCTTCTGCCATTGTAGAACAAGCGCCATATATACCCAAAAATGGAATTGCTAATTCTCTTGCAGCAAAAGATGCTGGTACTATTTGATTGATTAAATCCCCGCCTAGCATATAATTTACATCTGACAGTTTTTTTCCTGCCTTCTGTATGGCTTTCTGAGATGCAGTCTCTACCATTTTACTTTCAGCCAATTCCCAAGTTTTTTCACCATATAAATCATCAGTCATAATCATATCAAAATAATCTTTTAATGGTCCTTCACCTTCTTTAGAACCAACAATAGTACCAGCTGATATTATTGTTGGTTTATTCTCTAGCTTGACTGTTCTTTTTCCAATTCTTTTATTTTTCATATTTTCACACCTTTTTAATTTTGCATTTTAATATTTAATTTTTTAATATTAATTAAAAATATTAATTAAAATCTGCATGATTATTTCCTAACTAACTACTTCCATAACTATTTTTCAGATTTCATATCTTCTTCATAATTAATAAAATTTAAATTAAATAAAAATCCTCTAAAACATCTTAAAAATATAATAAATAATTCCACATAAAATAGAAGAACCTATACCATAAACTAAAACTGGCCCTGCAATTTTAAATAAGTTTGCACCTACACCTAATACATATCCTTCTCTTTTATACTCCATAGCAGGAGATACTATTGAGTTAGCAAAACCTGTTATTGGTATTATAGAACCAGCTCCTGCTCTTTTTCCGATTAGGTCATAAACTCCTAATCCAGTTAGAAATGCCCCTATAAATATCAGTGTTATTGATGTAGCGGAACTAGCACCTAATTTATCAAGACCTCCAACTTTCATGTATAAATCACTTATGGCTTGCCCTATCATACAAATAATTCCACCTACAATAAATGCAAGTGTATAGTTTTTTAAATATGTAGGTTTTGGGCTTATTTGGTCTACATATTTTTTATAATTTTTATCCATACTAAACACCTCTCTAAAGTATTATTTGTTAATTTTAAAAAAATAAACCTATTATTTATTTTAGACACTCAAAGTTTTGTCAAAAAATAAAAAAGATGCCTAATAAAGAAAATAATTTATTTTCTATCATAAAGACACCTTGTTTTTTAATATTTTTTATTTGAACTTATAATTTTTTAATAGTAACTTAAAAACTTAATATAAAAATTCTAAAAAGTTTAATATATCATAAGTATTATCATGATATATATTCTTTTAACTTAGATAATACTTTTTTCTCTATTCTTGATACTTGAACCTGTGATATATTGAGCATTTCTCCTATTTCACTTTGAGTCATATCTTCAAAATATCTGAGAACTATTATTTGACGTTCTCTCTTATCCAGTCTTCCAAGTATATCCTTTAATAATATATTATCTACAACTTTTTCTTCCTCACTTTCTCCTTTCATGCTTATCTTATCAATAAGGCATATTGGAGAACCTTCTTCTTCATGAATAACACCTTGCAAATACTCTACATTAAAATTAGCTTCCATAGCCATTACTAAATCTTCTTTTTCTACATCTAATGCTTGAGCTATTTCTTCTATACTTGGTTCTCTGCCTAGCTTTTTAGTTAAAGCTTCACTTTCCATCTTGGCCTTTACAGCTATTTGCTTCAATGACCTTGATACTTTTATCATACCATCATCTCTTAAGTATCTCTTTATTTCACCTAGAATCATTGGTACTGCATAAGTAGAGAATTTAACATTAAATTTAGGGTCAAATTTATATATTGATTTTATTAAACCTATAGAACCTAATTGAAATAAATCTTCTCTATCATACCCTATATTTAAAAATCTAGATACAACGCTCCTAACTAGACCTAAATTACTTGATATTAATATTTCTTTTGCCTCTTCATCTCCATTTTGAACTTTATCAATAAGTTCTAGAGTCTCTTCATGACTAAGAAGAGGTTTTTTTTCTTCTCTGGCAACAGTTACTTCCATAATAAAACCTCACTTTTGGACTTTATTTAGGCAAATTTATTTTTTTAGTCATTTCAATTCTAGTGCCATTATCTTTTCTAGAACTTACCTCTACATCGTCCATAAAGCTTTTCATAACTGTGAATCCCATTCCTGATCTATCAAGTTCTGGTTTTGATGTATAAAGTGGTTCCATTGCCTTCTCCACATTTTCTATTCCATACCCTTCATCTTCAACTACGATTTTTATAGTATTTCCCTCTATCTCACATTTCAAAAAAACAAACTTAGAACTGTCTTCTTCATATCCATGTATTATAGCATTTGTAACAGCCTCAGAGACAGCAGTCTTTATATCAACTAATTCATCTACTGTTGGGTCTAATTTTGCTGCAAATGATGCTACTATAACTCTTGCTAAACTTTCATTTTCTGATAGTGCCGAAAATTTAACTTCCATAATATTATTCATCACATACTCCTCCCTACAAAGAACTTAGAGCTTCTTCATACGTATCATAAATGCCAATAATTTTATTTAACCCAGATAAATCAAAAATTTTCTTAACTCGTGAACTTATATTAATTACTGAAACTCGTCCCCCTTCATTAGAAATTTTTTTATATCTACCTATGATGACACCTATACCTGAAGAATCCATAAAATTAATATTTCCAAAATCAAATACAACATTTTTTACTTGATTAACACTTAATAAGTTATCTATTTCTTCCCTTATTTCATTAGCTACATGGTGGTCTAGTTCTGAGCACATAAATTCTATGTATAGATTCTTATGTTCTAAGGAATATTTTACCATCAAAATCCCTCCTTCAATAGTTTTGTAAAAATAGTAACTTTTAATCAATTCTATAATCGCATTTCTATTCCTTCAATGAAATTTAACTAGTTTTGTCGTATTATTTCTACCATCGTTTCATTATATGTTACTTGACCACCAATATCCGATATACCAGTATCTGTTAAACTATTAGGATTGCCATGTTTCTTCCACCATCCAACATACATTTTTACTATATAATCACTTACTCCACTATCTATATTTATCTGTACATCTATTTTTGTTTTTTTTGACTTTAAAGTTACAATATCCTTATTGTTAACACCTATTTTTCTAGCCATAATTTGATTTATATACGCTTGAGCTATAGATGTCTTATCCATAAAGTGTTGACTAAACAAAGTATCTGCATGGTGATTAGTTAGCAGTCTAAAAATATTTTTCCTATTTTCATCTTCAAAGTTTCTAGTTTTATTACTTATATACACTGGAATTGGACTAATTCCTAAATCTCTTATCCTTTCTGAATAAAGTTCATATTTTCCAGATGGAGTTTCGAACTTCTTATCTTCCCAAGCAATAGGATTATGTATAGTAAAATAACTATTTTTAAGTTTCTCTATATCTAGACTTTTCTCAAAACGTTTAAGCGGCTCAATTACTTTTTCTAAGTATTCTTTTTTTGTTACAAAAGGATAACCTTCTAGTTTCATCTTTTTAGCTAACTCCATAAAAAAATAATACTCATCCATCAATTCATGCTTTGGTGTTACTGCTCTTTCATTGTATGTTATATATGGATTGGTCATTGAACTATAAATTATATCTTCACTTTCAAGCGTATTTGTACAAGGTATAAATAAGTCACATAAAGTAGCTGTGTCAGTCATAAACATATCAAAGCATACTTTAAATTCAATCTTTGAAAAAACTCTTTCTAACTCTACTAAATCTGGCAATTGATTTAACATATTACTTTTAGTTATTACTGCCATCTTTATAGGAATATTTCCTTTTAGTGATTTACTTGACATCTTATCAAACTTGTTCAATGTATTATTTGGTTTCTCTAATGTATTATTAACTTCATCTGATATACTGTCTTTTAAGGATTCTTCTATAAACTTGCTAATATTACTTACATAAAACTCCCTATCTTCGCCATATGATTGGCTATTATAAGGGTCAGCATCTATCACATTTGGATAAACCTTATTAGCATAATTCACTCCACCACCACTAAATCCTATTTGACCTGTTATAGCTCCTAATGCATCTATCGCTCTTATTGTATTTCCTCCATTTTTATACTTTTGAAGACCATAACCTACATTTATACTTGAATATTTATTAGCATATAAATCAACTAATGCACTTATATCCTTTTCTTTAACACCACATTCATTACATAAAAAGTTTAAATCTAATGAATCCAAATATTTTTTATATTCCTCAAAACCAACAACATACGAATTTATATATTCTTCGTTCTGCAGGTTATCTTCTATTATAATTTTTGCCATAGCTATAGCTAATGCTCCATCTGTTCCAGGGTTTACTTGTATGTACTTATCTGCCATTTGAGCAGTCTTTGTATATATAGGGTCAATGACTACTATTTTTATCCCTTTTTCTTTGGCTTTTTTAATTATTTGCATAGTATGAATGGTAGTATATGCTGGATTTTTTCCCCATATAAATATACTCTTGCTGTTTAGCATATCTTCTATAGCATGTCCCTTAGCTACTCCAAAGTCATACTTTTGGGCATGCATTCCTGCACTCCAACATGGGCCACCCTTATGCCTACTAACTCCTCCATAAAAATTAAAAAATACATCTCCTATATATTTTAATATAGACCCACTTCCATATTGGTCATAGTGCATAATAGACTTTGATGTATAATGTTCTTTATAAAATAGGAGTTTATCTGCCATTATCTCTAATGCTTCATCAAAAGAAATCTTTTTCCATAGACCATCTACCTTTAACATTGGAGTCTCTATCCTATCTTTATGATTTAATCTATCTAAATGAGCAAACCCCTTTTTACATATAAATCCTTTTGTATAAGGATGATTTCTATCTCCTTCAATTTTTATCACATTATTTCCTTTAGTATAAACATTAAATTTACAACAATCATGGCAATCTAGTGTACATCCATGACTTAATTTCTTTATTGTATCCATAAAATATCTTTATCTCCTTATAAAAGTTACATATTCACTATATTTTCATTAAATTTCATATACTTAAAATACTCTGTTTAAGACATAAGTATATTTTATCAAAATAAATTTAAAAATACCTTATAAATATGATATTCATATAAAATTACTTTTAAGCAAATTAAATTGAGAAAGTACTATGCTATCATTAGAATTACAAGAAAATGAGGAAAAAGGATATACAGCTATTGAGCTATGTGCTGGTTTCGGCAATGAGGGTATTTATAGAATTAAAAAGGCTGTTGGACCTAAGGTTGCTGTGGGTGCAGTTAAATTTGATTTTCATCCAGCCTTTGGCTTTAAGAGTGGCGATGAAATATTCTAGTAAGTGGTGTTTTTCTCTATACATGTGCCTATCATAAAGTGATAAATCAATCTCTTACTTCCATTATCAAATGAAAATCATATATTAATTTTTATTTGATTATTTATTTTCTAATATATTTTTTATACTTATGTAAATAAAGCACAAACAAAATTTAAAATGTCTTTAATAATACTATTATATAAAACAATAAAAGCCTTATGTTGTTGACTCTTACAGATTATTTATCATCTGTTTTGAAAACACATTAGGCTTTTTAAATATTCAATATACTATTTTATATATCTTTCGATTATATTTTTATATACTATATATTATTTTTTCTTTTTATTGGCTTTTTCTATATTAATTTTGTTACCTTTTATCTTAATATCTTTCATTTTTTCAATTACTGTTTTTGCATCTTTTTTAGGTATTTCAACAAAAGTATACTTATCATATATATCTATAGTTCCTACCATTTTACCTGGTATTCCAACTTCTCCAGCTATAGCACCAACGATATCTTTAGCTTGTATTCTTTGATTTCTACCAATATTGATAAACAATCTAATCATACCATCTTTAGCTCCAGTAGCACCTTTTCTATCTCCACGTTCTCTTCTAGGTTTTTCTTCTATTATTTCTTCTTTCATTTCTTCCCCTAGAGATAACTTAACAAGTGCAGCAGCAATATCAACCATTGCATAATCTTCATCATTACAGAAACTTTCTAACCATTGTAATTGTTTAGTTAAATGACCTTCTTCTATAGTTTGTTTAACTTGTGCAAAGAAAGAGCCTACTTTTTTCTCTTCAACATCAGTTATTGTTGGTATATTATGCTTGATTAATTTAGATTTAGTATATCTTTCTATATCTTTCATCTTTCTCATTTCTTTTCCAAATACAAAAGTAAATGACATACCTTCTCTACCAGCACGACCAGTTCTACCAATTCTATGAACATAGTACTCTTCATCTTGTGGTAAATCATAGTTAAATACACATTCAACATCATCAACATCTATACCTCTAGCCGCAACATCAGTAGCAACAAGTATATCTATTGTACCATTTCTAAACTTATCCATTACTATATCTCTTTGTGTTTGTTTTAAGTCACCATGTAATGCATCTGCAAAATATCCTCTTGCTTGTAAATCTCCTACTAACTCATCTGCTTTTCTTTTAGTATTACAGAAAACAACAGATAATTTAGGGTCATACACATCAACTAATCTACATAATACTTCCAATTTATTTGATGATCTAGTTTCTATATAATATTGTTTTGTATTTGAAACTGTAAGTTCTTTTCTAACAACTTTTATATGTTCTGGGTCTTTTTGATATCTCTTAGTTAAATCTAAAATTCCTCTTGGCATAGTTGCTGAAAAGAAAGTTGTTTGTCTTTCTTCAGGAATCTTACTTAAAATCATTTCTATGTCTTCTCTAAATCCCATATCTAGCATTTCATCTGCTTCATCTAGTATAATCATTTTTACATTATCCATCTTTAATGTTTTACGATTAATATGGTCTATTGTACGTCCAGGTGTACCTATTACAACTTGCACACCACTCTTTAGCGATTTTATTTGTCTATCTATTGGTTGACCACCATATATAGGTAATGTCTTTATTCCGTGCGAGTATTTAGCTAGTTTTCTTATTTCTGTAGATACTTGTATTGCAAGCTCTCTTGTTGGGCAAAGTACTACAGCTTGTAAACTTCTATTATTTGGGTCTATTGTTTCTAGTATAGGTATACTAAAAGCTGCTGTTTTCCCCGTACCAGTTTGTGCTTGTCCTATAACGTCTTTACCTGACAAAATTGCAGGTATAGACTGTGCTTGTATAGGAGATGGCTCTTCAAACCCCATTTCAGCTATAGCTTTTTTTATTCCCTCACTTATTGGTAAATCTTCAAACTTTGTTATATTCATATATTATTCCTCTCCGTTATCAATTAATCTTAACCTATCCATTATATACTTTTTTAGGATATTCTGCAATTAATATTTTTAACAGTATGATTAAATAATATACATAAAATACAAAATTGATATATATATAAAATATGTAAATAACATTAATACACCTTGTAGTCTACTAAGTCTATTTGATTTAAGAGTTGGTACTATTACTAATAACAATAATAATATCATGAATGGTATATCAAGTTTTCTATTTTGAGATAATATTGGTATGTCATTTGGTATTGCTGATACAGCTATTACTGATACTATGTTCAATATATTTGCACCTAGAATATTTCCTACAGATATTTCATGATGATTTTTTCTTATGGCAGTAATTGAAGACACTATCTCTGGTAAAGAAGTTCCAAGTGCTATTATAGTCAAACTCACTATACCTTGAGGTATATTAAGAAAACTAGCTATTCTTACACCACTCTCTATAAGAATTTGAGAACCTATTATCATCATTATTAAGCCTGTAGCAAAAAGTATTAGTATTTTTATAATTTCTGCTATAGAAAAACCTCTGTACTGTTTACTCTTCTTTATAGGTATTTCTTTAATAGTATCTTTTTGAATACCTCTATTTTTAGTATTCGATTTTCCTACAACACTCTTATAGTTATTAACCATATAAAAAATCAATATTATTATAAGTAATAATGAATCTCCTCTTGTTATAACTCCATCTAACCCCAATAAAATTAAAACTATAACAGATACTATTAATAGTAAAGACTTAGAAAAAAACATTTTTTTATCTACATTAAATGGACTTAGAAAAACAACTAAACCTAATGCTAACCCTGTATTACATATTATAGAACCAATTGCATTTCCTAAACTCATTGTAGTATGACCATCAATAGAAGCAAGTAATGACACTGTAAATTCAGGCAATGTTGTTGCAAAACTAACAATAGTTGCTCCAAGTATAATTTCTGAAATATTCGTTTTTCTACCTATCTCTACAGTACAATTTATAAAGATATCTGCGCCTTTAGTAATTAATAGGAAACCTACTAAAAATAATATCACTGTGATAAACAATATATCACCTCCCCCTATTAAATAAATATTCAAGTTATCAAGATGTATGCTTTTTCTTTTTTGTACTGAGATTTATTTATTTCTAATTTATAATTTTTTCAAATATTACCTTATTATTTTAGATATTTATTTGTTTCATTTTATTAATATATGGGTATAATTTCATCACATTACTAACATATAATTTGTTTTATACTTTAAAACGACATTTTTTTATTTTTCTTGTATACAGAATACGCATAATATGTTATTATTATATTAGAAAATATATTTTTAAAAAAATATATAAAACAAATTAAGTATATAAAAATTAATTTTAACAACATTATTTATCATTTAAATCTAAGGAGGAAATACTTAATGAATGCATGGCAAGGATTTAAAACAGGAAGATGGACTAAAGAAGTAAATGTCAGAGAGTTTATACAATTAAACTATTCTCCATATGAAGGAAATGACTCTTTCTTAGCTGGTGCTACTGAAAACACTAAAAAACTATGGGACAAAGCAATGGTCTTATTTAAAAAAGAAAGAGAAAATGGTGGTACTTTAGATGTAGATACAAAAACTATTTCTGGAATAGCTGCATATGCTCCAGGATATTTAGATAAAGTATTAGAAACAATAGTTGGATTACAAACGGATGCCCCTTTAAAAAGAGCGGTTATGCCATATGGTGGTATAAAAATGGTTGAAAATTCATGTGATGCTTTTGGATATGAATTAGACCCTGAAATAAAAGAAATATTTACTAAATATAGAAAAACACATAACCAAGGAGTCTTTGATGCATATACTCCAGAAATGAGAGCTGCTAGAAAATCTGGTATAATAACAGGTCTTCCAGATGCTTATGGTAGAGGTAGAATAATAGGTGACTATAGAAGAGTTGCTTTATATGGTGTTGATGCCTTAATAGAAGATAAAATTGAACAAAAGAAATCGTTAGAAGTTTCTTGCATGGATGAAGAAGTTATAAGACTAAGAGAAGAAATAACTGAACAAATATCAGCTTTAAATGAACTTAAAAAGATGGCTGAATCTTATGGCTTTGATATATCAAAACCAGCAACTAACTCAAAAGAAGCTGTACAATGGTTATACTTTGGTTATTTAGCTGCTGTTAAAGACCAAAATGGTGCTGCAATGTCTTTAGGTAGAACGTCTACTTTCCTAGATATATACTTTGAAAGAGATTTAAAAGCTGGAACAGTGACAGAAGAAGAATTACAAGAATATATGGACCATTTTGTTATGAAATTAAGAATGGTTAAATTCTTAAGAACTCCTGATTACAACAATTTATTCTCTGGAGACCCAACTTGGGTAACTGAGTGTATAGGAGGTATGGGAGTAGATGGTAGAACATTAGTTACTAAAAACTCATTTAGAATGTTAAATACTCTATATACATTAGGACCATCACCAGAACCAAACTTAACAGTTTTATGGTCAACTAGATTACCTCAAGGATTCAAAGATTTCTGTTCTAAGGTATCTATAGATACAAGTTCAGTTCAATATGAAAATGATGATTTAATGAGACCATACTGGGGAGACGATTACGGTATAGCTTGTTGTGTATCTGCAATGAAAATAGGTAAACAAATGCAGTTCTTCGGAGCTAGAGTTAACTTAGCAAAAACTTTATTATATGCTATAAATGGTGGTATTGATGAAAAATCTGGTGCTCAAGTTGGACCAAGATTTGAGCCTATAACTTCTGAGTATTTAGACTTTGATGAAGTTATGAGTAAATTTGAACCATTTACTGATTGGTTAGCAAACTTATATGTAAATACTTTAAATGTAATACATTATATGCATGATAAATACTCTTATGAAGCATTAGAGATGGCATTACATGATAGAGATATATTTAGAACTATGGCTTGTGGTATGGCTGGATTATCAGTTTGTGCGGATTCATTATCTGCTATAAAACATGCTAAAGTTAAGACTATCAGAAATGAACAAGGAATAGCTGTTGATTTCGAAATAGAAGGAGATTATCCAAAATACGGAAACAACGATGATAGAGTTGATAGTATAGCTGTAGAACTAGTTGAAAGCTTCATGAATAAGATAAGAAAAAATAAAACTTATAGAAATTCTTATCCTACTCAATCTATACTTACAATAACTTCAAATGTTGTTTATGGTAAGAAAACTGGTAATACACCAGATGGTAGAAGAGCTGGTGCTCCATTTGCTCCTGGTGCAAACCCAATGCATGGTAGAGATACTAATGGTGCTTTAGCTTCATTATCTTCAGTTGCTAAATTACCATATGAGCATGCTCAAGATGGTATATCTAATACTTTCTCTATAGTACCTGGTGCTTTAGGAAAAGATATGGATGAAAGAATAAATAATCTTTCTGCAATGATGGATGGTTACTTCGCTCAAAATGCTCATCACTTAAATGTTAATGTATTTGATAGAGCTACTTTAGAAGATGCTATGGAACATCCAGAAGAATATCCACAATTAACTATAAGAGTTTCTGGATATGCAGTTAACTTCATAAAATTAACTAAAGAACAACAATTAGATGTTATAAACAGAACATTCCACGGTAAAATGGCTTAGTCTTTAAATTTTTATACTTTAGCTAAGATTACTACTGTGTAGAAAATAAAAATAAATGGCTATCTTATACTTGAATTATTTCTGGTATAAGATGGCCTTTTTTAGAGAAATATTATAACTATTAATAAAGTTATCAAAATATATTGTGAGGTGAACTCTATGATTAAGGGAAAAGTACACTCTATAGAAACATTTGGTACTGTAGATGGTCCAGGAATAAGATACATACTATTCTTTCAAGGATGTCCTCTTAGATGCAAATACTGTCATAATAGAGATACATGGGATACCAAATCTGGAAAAGAATATACAGTTGATGAAATAATAACTGATGCTCTTAAGTATACTTCTTTTATGAAGTTTTCTGGTGGAGGTATTACTGCTTCTGGTGGCGAGTCTACTCTTCAACCAGAGTTTTTAAGTGAGCTATTTAAAAAAGCTAAAGAAAATAACATACACACTTGTCTAGATACATCTGGATTTGTAGATATAGAAACTATAGACTCAGTTTTAGATAATACTGACTTAGTTTTGCTTGATTTAAAACATATGGTTGAAGAAAAATCTATTGATTTGACTGGTGTGGGTATGGATAAAGCTTTAAAACTTGCTAAACACTTAGAATCAAGAAATATTCCAGTATGGATAAGACATGTTTTAGTTCCTGGAATTACTGATGATATAGACAACTTAGAAAAATTAGGTAAATTCGTTGCTACATTAAAAAATGTAGAGAGATTCGAATTACTGCCATATCATTCTATGGGAATACACAAATGGGAAAATCTAGGTATTGATTATGAATTAAAAGATGTTCCTGATGCTACCAAAGAAGATATTAAAAAAGCTAGTGAAATAATCTCTAAGTTTGGAGCAAAAGTGTATAATAGCTAATACTACTTGAGATTAATAGTTATCACAATAAAATAAGGTAAAATATAAGATTTAAAAAACCTTATATTTTACCTTATTTTTAGTATACTTTATCTACACTCATCAATTTGATAATTGAAGTCTATAAAACTCAGATGCACTTACAGGTCTACCAAATAAAAAACCTTGAATAATATCTACACCTAAACTCTTCACTATAT
This sequence comes from Clostridioides sp. ES-S-0001-03, assembly GCF_020676075.1. Taxonomy (NCBI): domain Bacteria; kingdom Bacillati; phylum Bacillota; class Clostridia; order Peptostreptococcales; family Peptostreptococcaceae; genus Clostridioides; species Clostridioides sp. ES-S-0001-03. The sequence goes on from NZ_JACVWJ010000005.1 coordinate 216,959, forward strand.
TGTATTCTTCATAGGACTCAATACCTTCAACACAAACTTTTAAGTTGATAATATGAGCTAATTTAATAATATATTCTAGGAAGGTATGTTCATAACTATTATATGTAATATTCTTAACAAAACTTCTTTCAATCTTTATTATATTAACAGATAACTCTTTAAGATAATTTAAAGATGAATATCCAGTACCAAAATCATCAATTGCAATATGTACTCCAATACTTTTTAAACTAATAAACTTATCATTCAATAAATTTATATCTGGTACCCAACAATTCTCTGTTAATTCTAAAATTAAAAATTCAGGTTTTAATTGATATTCTATCAAACATTCTATTATAAAATCTCTAAAAAAATCTTCCTTTAGTTGAATATATGATACATTTACAGATATCTTGAAATCTTGATTTACTTTATGCCATTCTTTACACTGTTTTACAGCCTTTTTTATAATCCACTTTCCTACTGGTATAATTAGATTACTTTGTTCTAGTATTGGTATAAATTCAACAGGAGATACTTCTCCATAAGTATTTGAATGCCATCTCAAAAGTGCCTCTGCTCCTATGACATTTTTGTTAAATGCATCTACCTGTGGCTGGAAAAATAATTCAAGGTCATTAAAATCATTTTCAACACACTCTCTCAACTTCTGTTGCATTGAAATTACTTTTAACTTATTTTCATAGAGTTCTTTTGAAAAAAACTTCATTCTATTTTTACCACCAATTTTTGCGATATCTAACGCAATATCAGCATGTTTAAATAAGTCCAAATAATTATCTCCATCTTCTGGATACATAGCAACCCCCGCAGTTATTGTACAATAATATTTATTTGATTCGATTTCATGCTGAGTATTTGTATACAATTGTATTTTTTCATATAAATTTTCTATAGCTTCTTTATTGCACATAGGGTAAAAAAATGCAAATTCGTCTCCATCTAATCTGTACAATCTAACATCCTTAGGTAAATATTCTAAAACTTCTGTAGCAATTGCACGCAAAACCTTGTCACCATAAGAGTGTCCATATTTCTCATTTATATTTTTAAAATTATCAATATCCATGATAAACATAGCTCCACTTGTATAGATTTTCTCTTTTGTAATACAATTCATTCTGTATTCAAATTGTTCTCTATTCCATGTCCCTGTGATAGAATCAAATTTATTCTTTTCGCCTATATTCTTTATCCTACCAACCATAATTATAGTTTTTTTATCATCTGATACATAAGCTTTACCTCTACAAGAAACCCATACTATCTCTTCATGCTTGTTTATTAATCTATACTCTAAATTGTGTTCATCCTTTTCTCCATTTAGCAAGACTTGTATATCGTCTTTCCACACTTGAACATCATCTGGATAAATAATTTTGCTCCAACAATTGACTAAATCATATTCTATATCTTTACTTAGATTAAATTCATCAAAAACAGTTGAGGATATTTTAAAATTATTCTTATTTATATCCCAAAAAAAAATATAATCTTCTGTATTTTGAGATAAAAGTTCAAAGAAAATTTCTACCTGATTTAAATCTAAAGAGTTTAGTTCTTCTCTCATCTTTTCCCCCTACAATATAAGTAATATAGTAAGATTATAACCCTACTTATAATAAAAATAAAAGCAGGGTTATAATTTATTACTATTAGTGTAGTTTAATCAACAAAATATTCTTATTTAGATTATACTATTTTACTAATTTTTTTATTTCATTAAATGCATCCTCATTTCCATTTCCTCCTACCTTAGTTATCTTGTCAAATTTCTTACTTTTAACTAAAGTTTTTTGAGACTCATCAAGTGATTTTTCTACAATCATTACTGGCGATTTATTTTTACCTGCTAAAACACCTACTGTTAAAGCATCTATTAAATCATTTTCTCTTAGCGTCCCATTTTTTGTTACATAAAGATTTCTTAATTCTTTATCCTTATAAAACTCTTCTATTACTTTTGAATTTGTTTTATTTCTATCTTCTCCACCTATTCTCTTTGGATTTGGAAATTGTTTTTCTATAGATTTTGGCAAAGAAGTTTCTCCTCCTATAATATAAGATTTTGATATTTCTTCTTCATCTATAAATTTTTTAATAGATATAATCTCATTTTTTATATTTGTAAGAATTATTGGAGTTTTATTTTGTGCTGAAATACCACCAACACTTATTGCATCTGCTAATCCATCGTGTCCATTGACTACAGATACTTTTTCTACATCTACTATTTTATCTATTTCTTTAGCAAGTTTTAGAGAAGTTGAATATCTATCCACTCCACCTATTCTTACAATAGTAAACCCTTTTAATTTTAATTCTTTTTCTAAATCGGAACTTAATGTATTTTCTCCACCTATTATATAAATATTTTTTGCTTTTAATCTTTTTATCTCTGCTTCTGTATTTGTATTTAATTTATTTTTTTCAGTTAATAAAATAGGTGCATTTTTAGTAGATGAAAATGGAGTTGCTGATAGGGCATCTGGTATTGATGTACTATTTACTAGTATCACATTTTCAGCTGATTCAAAACCTCTTTTACTTATTTTTATAGCAGTTTCATATCTATCATCACCTGTCAAATTTTCTTCTGATGGGCTAGTTGTATTAGTAGATGAGCCTCCACTACTTCCACCACTACTTCCTCCACTATTTCCACCTGAATTATCATCTCCACCTGAATTATCAGATATCTTTTCCCATTGAGCATAAAGTGTTATATTATCATCAACATTAATTATCTCACTTCCATCACCTTTATATGGAGTTCCACTACCATCTGGTTTTGTATTCCATCCAATAAATTTGTATCCTTCTTTTGTAAGATTTCCTGTATTCGCTTTTACACTTGTATTTGCATTTCCATCATGCAGTTCATCTTCAGGTACATCTCCTTGTCCACCATTATTTTCATATTTAACTCTGTATTTATCTGTCCAAAATGCATAAAGGGTTGTATTTATATCCTTTATGTTAAACTTTTCTCCTGATTTATATCTACTGCCTGTATCATCTGCTTTTGTACTCCAATAAAAATTTCCTCCTCTACCAGAGGGTGCTACTAAACCATTATCACCAAGTACAGTAACTTCATCTCCTTTTCCATATACATTATTATCTATTGGAGCTGTACCTGTACTTCCATTTTTATCATATGTTATTCTACATTCCTCTTTCCATTGTGCAAATAAAGTTGTATTTTTCGTAAGGTTAAATTTATCACCATCTCTGTATGAAGTCCCTTCACCATTATTTTTTGTATTCCATCCCATAAATATTGATCCAACTTTAGATGGTATCTGGCTTGTAACAGTTACTTCAGCGCCTTTTTTATGTTTTTCTTCTGATATACTTCCTGCTCCTCCATTTAAGTTATAATCTAATTTATATCCCCATTGTGCATATATTGTATCTCCTGAGATATTTGGCGGAATAGGGTCTCCTTCTTTAAAAGATGTACCACTTCCATCTTCTTCTGTATTCCACCCTATGAATTCTTCATCACCATTGATAAGTCCACCTGACCCTGGGAATTTGTCAGCCTCTCCTGGTTTTGGCAAATCTGGAAGTGTACCTGTTCCTCCATTACCATCCAGTTGCAAATCATATTCCCATTGTGCATAAAGGTCTATGTTAAAATTGTCATAATTTTTTAATAATACCTCAAAACTTGAGCCTAAATTATAAGATTTTCCTGTGCCATCAGCTTTTGTATTCCACTTTGTAAGTTTATAATTTGTTTTTTTAAGGTTACCTTCATTTTCTTTAATTTGCAAATTATCATTCTGATGATACTTATTTGAATCTGATGGAACATTACCTGAAGTATTTCCATTTCCGTTATATCTTACTTGTAAAAAGTCTGGAATCCAAATGGCGTAAAGTGTTATATCTCTGTCTATACCTACTGCTACTATATTTTCTCCACCTGCATATGGTTGAGTACCACTTGCCAAATGGTCCCTTGAGACACTCCAAGCATCAGTATGATAGTTTCCTCTTGTAAGGTTACTACTTAGTGCTAAATAAGAATCAAAATCATCAAGGTCATATACTTTTGGACCTGTTATTACTGGTCCAGGAATAAACGCTCCTCCACTAAGTATAGCTTCATTTATCGTTCCTCCAGTAGCCCCATTACCATCATAAGTTATTGTAATATTATTAACTCTCCTTAAGTTTTTATCTTGAATCTGCTTATTAAATATCTTATTTAAATCATACTCAGCAAAAACATTTGAATAATTTAAAGGAATTATAGCAAATGTAAGTATACATATAGTTAATTTTTTTAACTTTTGATTCATCAAAACCCTCCTTATTTGTTTAAAAAATAATTTTATTTTTTCATTTTGTAAAATAAAGAAATACTGATAAAATCTATATCAGAATTTCTTATAACTATTAGAATCTTATTCTTATATAAATATTAAAGAAGATTCTAACTTATAAATTACAATAATAAACAACTTATATTATTAATTTTTTTGCCACACTGCATATAATATGATATTTCTTTCTCCCATAGTGATTGTTCCTGATAATATTGTTGATGGGTCATTTCTAACTGTACTCCAACCTACAAATGTATAAGTATCGGCATCAAGCCCATTAGTATTTCCTAAAACAGTCACAGTATCTCCTTTTTTATATTCTGTTGTATCACTTGGTACTGAACCAGAAACAGCTACTCCTGAAGGGAAGTTTGATACATAAGCTACCCTATAAGTTTTTTCGGCTACAGTAAAATAAATTGTATTTGGATTAATTCCAGAAGAATTAAGTGTAACTGTCTGAGACTGACTTGCTGGGTCTAATTTATATCCAGCAGGAACCTTTGTAGAATCTGGAGTTATTGTATGGTTTCCAAGTACAGCATTAACAACCTCTGTGTATGTATCTCCAACTATATTACCATATTTATCTTTAAAACCAATTGTTAAAGTACGTTCTGCTTCTGAAGGCATCTTACTTACTGTAAAGTAAACTCTATCTGGTACAAGACCACTGGTACTAAGATTTACCATTTCAAATTGATTATCTGGATTAAGTACATATCCATTTGGTACCTTTGTAGAATCAGATTCCACTCTATGATTTCCATATTCAGCTGGTAGTGTAACTGTATATGGGTCTCCAATTATTGCTCCACTATCTTTATCTTTAAAGTTAACTGTAACTATACGATTTACAAGTGGAATATCAGGACTTACTGTAAAGTAAACAATACTCTTGTCAAGACCTGTTGGTTGTAAATTAACAGTCTGAGTTTGATTAGAAGGATCAAGCTTATAACCATTAGGAACTTTTGATGTGTTTGGTGTTACATCATGTGAGCCTAGTATATCTGGAATTTCTTCTATATAAGTACTTCCAACATTATTTCCATCTTTATCTTTAAATCCAACTATAAGAACACGATCTTCTTCTGGAACTCCTGCATTATCAGGAATAACTGTAAAATCAACTACATTTGGATTAACTCCATTTTGAACAAGATTTACTACTTTAGATTGACTTGCCGGATCTAATTTATATCCAGCAGGAATTTGTGTAGTGTCAGGTGTAACAGTGCTATTTCCATACTTAGCTGGAACTTGAGTTGTATATGACCCAACTATAGCTCCTGTTTCTTTATTTTTATAATTAACCTTAATAGAAAGTTTTGCATTTGAAATCTCAGTAGATGCATATGATGTTCTTGTAGCGTTTCCATTCCCTGTATTAGGTGATGTATAGCTCCAATTTACTCCAGACATGTCTCGATTTGTAACAAAAGAATAAATTCCTGTCATTTGACTTCCTGTTATCCCTGCAGATGGTATGCCATTAGGAAATCCATAACTTGTTCCATAAATAGTTGAAACTTTTTCCCCATTAACTTGTAATACCCATCCTTCTTGAGAACCTCCTTTTGGGTCAGTTCCCCATACATACCTTACGTTTACTGAATTTCCACCACATGGAACAAATAACGAGAAAAATGTTACATATCCATTTCCCATATTTGCACGAAAATCTACTTGATATCTTCCATTAATATCATATCTTCGCTCTTTATTTTGTAGTACTTCATTATTAACTTTATCTGGTAAAGTTTGTCCATATGATGGTACTCCTACGCCAACAACTAAAGCTAAGGTTGCCAAAAAAGATGTTAGTTTACTCAATCTGTGTTTCATTAAAAATCCCCCTCCAATATTTTTTATTTCAAACAGATTTTTCATACTTTATTTTGCATAGTCTTTATCAAAACTATTTATTTAAAGTCTAATTAATCTATTATGAAGTCTATCTTAAAAGTGAAGTTTTTATAGTTTATTTAATTTTCACTTGAAATCCTTTTTATTAAATAAAAAATATATTTAATTTTTACACAAAGATATTAATGCTCTATAGACTAAATATTTTAATTTTATTTTTGTAGAATTAAACAACCTAAAAAACAATAAAGTAAGATATTTTATATATTTATATTACTTAAAGTAATTAACTTTAATTGTTTTCAATTTCATAAAAATTAGTTGTGATATAAGTATGATATGTGTTTAGAGTATCAATAATTTTTTAATTAAAATAATTATTTCAATTAAAATAATTATTTTAATTATGGTTATTATAGTTTCCGTTTGTTATAAAAAGTCACTATTTATATGATTAATAGTTTTTTTTACATATATATACATTTTTTAAAAAAAATTATATATATATGCTATTAAAATTATAATTATTTCTTTAACTTGTAAACAGTCGTTCTGTACTTTTACTGATAATCAATTATTAGAAGTGGCAAAAAATTTTGAATGGCTTTGATATACATTTTTTATAATATTCTTATAGTTTTTTTTACATAAAAAAAAACCCTTTTATAACTAAGGGTCACTTTTTCCTTTATTTTACATTTATTGTATCATGATTTTTTATTTATTTCAATCTTATACCACTTTTTTCCAAAATATTATTATTATTTTTTTATCTTTTTCGACTTTATATTCTTTATACATAATACTTAAATTAATTAAACTCATTTTATTATTATCTTTAATTTTATCTGTACTAGCATATAGTTGTTCTCCAAAAGACATATTAATCTTGCTTAAACCGCTACTTAATTTACCACTCTCAAATAAATCGAATTTGGTAGGTGAATGACGAGTTTGACTACTCATTTCCATATTCTTAGTACGAATATCATCAGATAAACTAATTCTCATACTATTAGTTTTAGAAATATTTTTTATATCACAATCAGATGACACTAAAGTCTTTGTGGTATAGTAAGTTAATCCTTTTACATAATCGTATTTATCTTGAGAATTTTCTTGATTAATATCAGATTGTTTAGATTCTTTTTTAAGTGTACCCTCTTTGATTAATTGACTTGAATATTCCTGTTTTTGATTTTTCAAATCATTAATTTGTTGTTGTAATGCTTCAATTTTCATATTTTTTATCTTAGAATCCATATTTTTATCAGTTTTCAAATCTGTGATAAAACTTTCTAGCTTCTGTATTTGCTCATCAAACTTTTCTAACTTGTCATTACTTTTATTGCTATAATTACTCTGATTTACATGTGTACTTCTTGTATTAACAGATATAGACATTATAACTACTCCTACTCAAATATTCTAAACTCTAGAGACTTTATAAACTACATTTCTAGCTTGTGGTAAATTCCCTTCTGGGACACCAACAGCAATACCAAATGGTACAGAATATCCTTCTGGTATATCTAGTAATTCTCTATATTTTTTATTTGTATCAAACTTCATCTTTATTGAATCTGATTCTTTTACATCATTGTCATCCAACACACTAACAAGACCTACAATATCCCCTTGCTCAACAGGTGTAAATAGACCCCTAACCATTCCTATTATGCAACTCCCAAGCCCTAAAGCTTGTGCAGCTGTTGTTATGTTTCCTGTAAGTATTCCCACATCATATGGAGCCCATGAACTCTCTTCATCATAAGAAATAAATAAAACAGTTGGTGCACCATAAAATAATTTAAAATTTTTATTTATTTCAACGTTACTAACTTCATGAACTCTAGAAAGAGTATCATCACTAATCTCTTTTAAAAGTTTCTGGTCTTGTACAACAGTTATGTGCCATGGCTGTTTATTACACCCTGAAGGTGCTGCAAATGCACAATGTAATAATGTATCTAATTGTTCATCTGTAATTTGCTCTGTTGTAAATTTTCGTATACTTCTACGTTCTTTTATCAAGTTTATTGTTTGATTATCTTGTAAATTATTCATTATATCGATTCCCCTTTTTATGTATTTGTTAGTTTAAATACAAAATCTTTAGAAAATTAATTTTTATAATTAAACTTCTTTATATTCTTAATTATAATTATTTTTAGTTTATATGTGAAGCTTTTATAACATCAAAACATCAATATATCTACCCCACAAATAAACTTAAATACAAAACTGGTATCACTCAACTATAGAAAATATCATTTTTCTATAGAACGATTAATACCAGTAAAGTTGATAAAGTTTGCTATATTAATTTAAAGGACCCCAACCAGCTTTTGTATGAATCTCTGTTTTTACAGATTTAGTCTTACCATCAGCTGAATCAACATTCCATGACCTACCTGCAACAGAAATACCATTGTTACCTTTATACCATCTACCTTCATCATAATCATAAACTAAAGATGTGTACCAATTACCTCCAGTCTTATCATTTGCAAATACAACTACAGTAGCATCAGATTCAGTAGGGTTATATGCATATGGTTGTATATATAATGTTGCCTTACTTAAATTATATTTCTTTTTAAATTCATCTGGAATTGTAGGCCACCCATTTTTATATTTATTATTTAGTAAATAATTTCTAAAAGCATCATTCCCTTTTGAAGGCCCTGGTATTACAGAAGGGTCTACTGCAAATGATGCAATCAAGTCCATCATACTTTGGTGTACATCTCTAGCCATCTCAACACCATCTGGATGTTCTGTACAAGTAACATAAACTCTTGCAATACTTTCTTCTCCAGTTATTCCATCATAACCATCATCAAACTCTGCTGAATATGTTCCACCTGACTTACACTTTGGCTCTGTTTCAAAATACTTACCATCCGTATTTTTTAATACATCTTTTATAACTTCTTTTTTATCTTTGCTAGGTTCCTCAGCCACAGCAATAACAATTTGAGTCTTTATATTTTCTCTATTGGAAAGACATGTTACTGCTTTACTTTTCTCTATATTTTTAAAAAGTGCTGGTAACGCAACTATAACCAAAATTCCTATTATAGATATAACTACCAATAATTCAATTAGTGTAAAACCCTTTTTATTCATAATAATCATTCCCATTAAATAAAATTATAGTGTTTAATTTAATCTGCTATACAGTAATAAAGTGTCTACATAAAGTCCTTCCAACAAAAACTCCCAAAATACTTAATGCCAAATTAAAAAATATGTTTAGTCCAAATAATATATAATTCCCACTATCAAAAAACTTTACAGTTTCGAAGCTAAAAGTAGAAAATGTAGTTAGTCCTCCCATTAAACCAGTTGTCAAAAACAATTTTAAATTATTAGAAATAGAATCTGTCCTTATACTCATTTCCATTACAAAGCCAATTAAAATTCCACCCAGAATATTGACCACCAAAGTCCCAAATGGAAACTTAGTTCCTACAAACTTTAGAGATATTAAATATCTTAATATAGCTCCTAAAAATCCACCAATACCAACATATAATACTTGAATCACATATAACACCTACCCCAAATAACTAAATCACTTCCATATTAAAATTCTATGTCTTCAACCTCTATTCCGTCAATTGCATCCTGTACTAATTTTTCAATATCAAGTGACAACTCAGATTTTTCTATTTTTTCTAGTCTAGGTTTAGTAACAGGTTTTCTAGGAGAAAATACGCTACAGCAATCTTCTTCAGGTATTATAGATGTTTCAAAAGTCCCTATTTTCTTAGCTATATCAACTATGTCTGATTTGTCCATAGCTATAAGTGGTCTAAATACTGGTAAATTTACAACAGCATTAGTGCAAGTAAGCCCTTGTATAGTTTGAGATGCAACTTGACCAATACTTTCACCTGTAATCAAAGCATCACAATGTCTTTTTTCAGAAAGTTTTTGTGCTATTCTCATCATAAATCTTCTTGAAAGAATAGTCGCTTCTTCTTCATTACCATTCTCGCCAATTGCTTTTTGTATTTCTAGTATATTTACTTTATGAAGCCTTACTCTACCACAATATTTAGCTAATATCTTAGCTAAATCTTTAACTTTTTCTTGTGACCTTTCACTTGTGAATGGATAGCTGTGAAAATGCACTGCTTCTACTTCCATACCCCTTTTTGCGACCATCCATGTTGCTACTGGACTATCTATACCACCAGACAAAAGAGACATCGCTCTACCATTAGTTCCAAGTGGTAATCCACCGTATCCAGGTATAGTATCACTATAAACCATAGTATGAAATTCTCTGTATTCACATTTTATTTTAACTTCTGGATTTCTTACATCAACATCAATTCTATCTCCTACCTTTGATAATAAGTACCCACCTATATCCATACTCATTTCTTGAGAAGTTAATCTAAAAGATTTATCTCCTCTTCTTGACTCTACCTTAAAAGTTTTATATCCAGCATCTATTTTTTCTTCTAGCATCTTTAAAGCTATTTCTTTTAATGTATCATAATCTTTTTTAGCTCTTACTCCAGGACACACACCTACTATACCAAATACTTTTCTAACTTCTTCAATAACTTCTTCATAATCATAATCTTCTAAATCGACATATATTCTTCCATACTCTTTATATACATTAAATTTGCCAATTGGCTTTAACATATTTCTTATATTTCTTATAAGTCTATTCTCAAATATATATCTATTTTTTCCTTTTACTCCAATTTCTCCATACTTTACTATTAATATATTATACACCATTTCACCTCTTAAACTACTTTCTTCTTATTATTTATACAGTATTCTTTATTTCTTTCTCATTATTGACCTTAAATCACAAATTGATTCTTTTAATACTTTCACAGCTTCAGATATCTCATCTTCTGTATTCATATCAGATAGGCTAAACCTTATTGTTCCATTGATTTCTTCATTTGTAAGACCTATGGCATTCAAAACATGACTACCTTTTTTCTTAGAAGAACATGCAGATCCAGTTGACACATAAATTCCTTTTTGCTCTAGGTAATGAAGTAAAACTTCTCCCTTCGTACCTATAAATGATACATTTAATATATGACATACGCCATCTTCTGGAGAATTAATTTTTATACCTTCTATATTCTCAACTATTTTATTTCTAAATATGTTTTTTAAGTTATTTATCTTCAAAATAACAGCATCTAAATCTTTACTTAATATATTTACAGCTTCTCCAAGCCCATATATTCCAGGTACATTTTCTGTTCCAGACCTAATTCCAATTTCTTGTCCTCCTCCTGTTAGCATAGGCTTTAAGCGATTATTTTCCTTAATATACATAAATCCAATTCCCTTTGGACCATGAAATTTATGTGCACTTACACTCATAAAATCTATATTGTATTTAGATGGTCTAAAGTTTATTTTTCCATATGATTGAATAGCGTCTACATGGAAATATATCTTCTCTTTTAAAGACTTCAGATATTTTCCAACTTCATCTATTGGCTGTATAGTTCCTATTTCATTGTTAACATGCATCATACTTACTAAACATGTAGCTGATTTTATAGCATTTTTCAAATCTTCTATATTTATCTTTCCATCTTTTCCGACCTCTAAGTAAGTTACTTCAAATCCATCTTCTTCTAAATCTTTTAGTGTGTTTAAAACAGAAGGATGTTCTATATTTGTAGATATTATATGATTTCTTCTCTTCTTATTTAGATTGGCAATACCTCTTATTATAGTATTATTACATTCTGTTCCACCTGATGTAAAATAAATCTCTTTATCTTTCGCGCCTAGAGATTTAGCTATAATCTGTCTTACTTCTTTTATACCTTTTTCAACTTCCACACCTTTTCTATGAACAGAAGAAGGATTTCCATAATCCGTACTAAGTGCATATACCATTTTATCTATAACTTCTGGATAAGGTTTTGTAGTTGCACTATTATCTAAGTATATTTCCAACTTAATTACACCTGCCTTTATTTAAAATCTTCAACTCTAATTATTATACCATTAATTACAGTATTTTTTTTGTTAATCTTTATTAAAAAGATAATCTTAAGTTTATAGAATCTTCTTTCATAAAAATCTAGTTTTTTCACTTAACTACAAAATTTTATGCTAAAATATAATATATTTATACTATACCCTACAAAAATACGTGATAACATACAATATATGATAAAATAATATATTATATAAAATAAATATATTATTTTATACATATACTTATTTTTGCTATAAAGTCTATTTTTATAAGCTTACTTGTTATAAAAATAACTTTTATAATTTATATCAAAAAAAATATTGATTTTTGTGTCGCATTTTGTTATAATAAATTAAGGTTATCCCCCTGGTAACCCTAGTTAGTTAATATATCTATTCCCAATACCCTTTCATAAGGATATATTTTATATTTATTAAAAATCGAATTAATATCGGAAACTAATTCGATGGAAAAAAAGAGCTTACCCCGAGCTCTTTTTTTTTCTGCAAAAATATAATATTAAGCTAAGATAAAGTTAATGTCAGTATAATTTTAGTTTTAAAAATTATATTAATTATCACTAAAAAAGGATGTATTGAATTTCTAATATCAATACATCCTTTTTTTATATATTATAACACTTTTGCTAAGAATGATTTTGTTCTATCGTGTTTTGGATTTCCAAAGACTTCTTCTGGAGAATCCTCCTCAAGAATACTTCCTCCATCTATAAAGATAACTCTATCTGCAACTTCTTTAGCAAATCCCATTTCATGAGTTACAATTGCCATTGTCATTCCTTCTTTAGCAAGTTCTTTTATAACATCCAAAACTTCATTTACCATTTCTGGGTCAAGAGCAGATGTTGGCTCATCAAATAACATCATATCTGGTTCCATAGCAAGAGCTCGCGCTATTGCTATTCTTTGCTTTTGCCCTCCAGATAATTGTGATGGATATGAATCTTTTTTATCTAAAAGACCAACTCTACTTAATAAAACTTCTGCTTTTTTTTCTGCTTCTTCCTTAGTCATTTTTTTTAATTTAATTGGTGCCAATGTTATATTATCTAAAATAGTCTTATGTGGGAATAAATTAAAGTTCTGAAACACCATACCTATATTTTGTCTAACTTCATCAATATTAGTTTTTTTATCAACTAAATTTTTTCCTTCAAATATTATCTCTCCACCTGTAGGTATTTCTAATAAATTCATACATCTAAGAAGTGTACTTTTACCAGAGCCACTTGGACCTACTATAACCATTATTTCGCCTTTAGCGATTTCTAAGTCTATATTTTTTAATACATTTAAATCTCCAAAAGATTTACTTAAATTTTTTATTGTAATCATATTATCACTTTCCTTTTTACTATTCTATGTTTTCCCTAAATGCTAAACATGCTCTCATCTAGTTAGACACAGATAGTTTCTTTTCTAATAATCCAACTAATCTTGATAGAGTAAATGTTATAACAAAATAAATTGCTGCTGCTACTATTAATGGCTCTAATGCTCTGAATGCTGCATTTTTTACTATATCAGCAGTACGCATTATCTCAACAACACCTATTACAGATATTATTGAAGATTCTTTTACAAGTGTAATAAACTCATTTGCTAATGAAGGTAGTATATTTTTTATAGCTTGAGGTATTATTATATATCTCATAGTTGACCAGTAATTTAATCCTAATGATCTACTTGCTTCCATTTGTCCATTATCAACTGATTGTATACCTGATCTAAGTATCTCTGCCACATATGCACCAGAGTTTACTGACAATGCAAATGCACTAGCTATAAATTCACTTGGTATACCAAATAACATAGGGAATCTTATTCCTAATTGAGGTAATCCAAACCATACTATATATATCTGTACTAATAATGGTGTTCCTCTTAAAATCTCAATATAGATTGATGATATTACTCTTAATACTTTACTCTTTGATATTTTTGCCATACAGATAATTATACCTATTACAAATCCAAAGCATAATGCCACAAGAGAAATTCCTACTGTCACACCTGTTCCTTCCAAAAAAGAAGTCCCAAATCTACTTAAAAAACTAAAATCTAAACTCATAATTTCATCTCCCACATAACTTTCTTACTAATTTGAAGCAGCTTCAGTAGATGCTTCATTTAAAAATTCTTCTATTTTTTTACCATCTTGTAATTCTTTTATTTTTTTATTTAATAATTCTATAAAGTCTTTGTTGTTATCAGCTTTTTTAATTGCTGCTGCCATACCTTCTGTTACATCTTTACCAACTTCAGTATTTGCCATTTTTATTCCATCATATTTTTTAACATTTATTAAAGAAACTGCTTCATTAACAACAACTGCATCTATATTTCCATTTTTTAATTCTGTGATTAGGTCAGGTACTGCTTTTAAAGATTTTGTAGTTGTCATTTTTAGAGTGTTAACTACATATTCTTCTTGAATGCTTCCTGCCTGTACCCCTACTCTAAGTTTTTTCAAATCGTCTTCAGTTTTTACTTTGTCTATATCTGCATCTTTAACTATAACTGCATTTCTACTTAAATAATATAATTCTGAGAAATCAACACTCTTTTCTCTTTCTGGTGTTGGAGACATCCCTGCAAGAACCATATCAACTTGGTCTGCATTTAAAGCACCTATTAATCCATCAAATGACATATCTTTAATTTCAACCTTTACACCAAGTTCCTTTGCAAATTCTTCAGCCAACATTACATCAAATCCTTTTATTGAATCTTTACCATCTACTACTTTATGAAATTCAAATGGTGGGAATTCTGCACTAGTACCAACAACTAATTTTCCACTTTCTTTTATTTGCTCTAATTTTGTTTTTTCTTCTCCACCACTACATCCTACTAGCGATAATGTTAATCCTAATACTAATCCTAAACTTAATAATTTTTTAAATACTTTCATTTTAACTACCCCTCTCTTTTAATTATAATTTTCCCTCAAATTTTTAATACTTTAATGTTTCGAGTTACAAAAAAAGTCCCTCAGTCTTTAATGACTAAGAGACGACTTTACCGCGTTACCACTCTTATTGATAAATACTTATACAACCTTCAAAATTTGTGAATTTTAGCCTTTATAGCTACAGGGATATTTTAATTTTAAAATCAAAAAAGTCCCTTAGCTTTACAGCTAAGAGACGAATTATATCCGCGTTACCACTCTTTTTGATAAGTAAGTACTTATCCTCTCAATCCCTTAAGGCGGGCAAACCAATTATCATACTAACTAAAACTTCTGATAATTTCCTCCAGAGCTCTCTTCACATAGACTTCATTGCTAGGCTTACACCAACCCCTAACTCGCTGTAAATCCATATATGCTACTTTCTCTATCACTGGATTTGTTTCCTTAAATTGTTAATACAATTGTACTTCCTTCTAATATTTTTGTCAATAAGTTTTTTATTTTTTTAATAATTTTATTTTCTAAAATTTAGATATTTTATTACATGCTTGTTGATATTATCCATATATTTATAAATAATGTATTTCTTATTTATTTCTGTTCTTTAGGTAATTACAAATAATATACTTCTTATTTGTTTCTATTTCTTAAATGCTTATAAATAATATTTTTCTTTTTATTTCCATTATTTAAATACTTATAAATAATATTTTTCTTTTTCATTTTCATTGCTTAAATACTTATAAATAATATATCTTATATTTATTAAATTTTATATACTAAGTTAAATAATATGGATTATATTCTTCAATAAACAAGTTTTCAAATCTAAAGTTCGCTCTCTATCTTTAAACTTTATCGTAAACATGTTTCCATCTTTTTTGATTATTTCGCCTTCGTGAAATTTTTTATGGTATACCTTATCACCAACACCAATACTATCAATTTCTTTTTTAGTTGGAGATTTTATATCATTGATAAACAATGATTTATCAACTTTTTTACCATATTTATTTAAAGTAGAACTTATACATAGTTTTTCTTCAGCTCTTGTAATAGCTACATACATAAGTCTTCTTTCTTCTTCTAATTGTTCCTCTTTTTTTTCTTCCTTACAAATATCATATGATTTTTCATGAGGTATTGTTCCTTCATTTGCACCTATAATATAGACATTCCTAAATTCTAATCCTTTTGCACTATGCATAGTTGTAAATATAACACCATCAGTCTGTTTATTCTTGTTATTTTCCATTAACTCAATCTTTACTCTCTCAATATGGTCTAAAAACTCTGTCACTGTATTGAAATTTGTAGCAGAACTCTCAAGTTCGTTTAATATCTCTACAAGCCCATTAGTCTTTATCTTTCTATTGCTACAGTAATCCAAGACATATCTATCATAATCAAGACTAGTTCTAATATAAGATATTGCATTTTTAGGATTTAAAGTATTCAAATAGCTCAAGTCTATCTCCAAATCTGTTATTGTTTTGACTTGTTTGGGATGAAGGTTACATTTGTTTATTAGTGCTGTTACAAAATCTTTTTCATCTTTAACCATATTTACATTATCTTTAGATATATATCTAAATGGCTTATTTATAATTCTTAACCAATCTTTATTTGATTTTGGATTAATACCTATTCTTAAATATGCTAGTATATCCTGACTTGCCCAATGGTCATATATTGTAATTACTGAATCTTTTACTACAAATGGAATTCTCATATCCATAAATACATCTACTAAGGCTCTTGACTGTATATTAGTTCTATAAATTACTGCAAAATCTGAATACTCTACATAATCCTTTTTTATTTCGTCAATTATTTCCTTGGCAATATGTAAAGCTTCTTCCTCTGAATCATATGGAGAAATATAACTCACAATGCCTCCCTTACCTTGACTACATTTAATAACTTTTTCATATCTATTTCTATTTTTTTCTATAAGCCTGTTTGCAGTATTTACTATTTCACTTTTAGACCTATAATTTACATCCAGCACTATTTTTTTAGTATTATTAAAATATTTTTCAAATTCAAGCAAAAAATCTGGTCTAGCTCCTCTAAAACCATATATACTTTGGTCTTCATCTCCAACCGCAAATATGTTGTTTAGTGGATTACAAATTAACTTTAAAACCTCAAATTGCACTTTATTTATATCTTGGAATTCATCTATCAATATATATTTATATACATTCCTAACCATTTCTAAGGCTGATTTATTATTCAAAAGCAAATAATAAGTCTTTATAAGCATATCATCAAGATCAATCTTATTAACTTTTGATTTTTGCTCTTCATATAAATTATATACTTTTAAAAACTCATCTTTTGTCAACACTTCTGAGCTAAATTCATTCTTATCCATAAGTTCATTTTTTACATAAGATATTTCATTTATAACTTGACCTATATTTTCATCATCATCTGCATTTTCTATATTTAGACTTTTTAATATTGCCTTTATTGTTATCCTCTTTGACTTTTCATCAAATATGCTATCTAAATTGTACCTTTCAAAATACCTCAAAATCTTAAAAAACACAGAATGAAAAGTGCCATATGTTACCTTATTGAGTCTTATATCATCACTTAAACTCAATGCTCTATTTTTCATTTCTACTGAGGATGCTTTGGTAAAACTTATCGCCAATATTCTTGCTGGTGCTATATTTTTGTTTACTACCATATTAGCTATTCTATATGTAATTACCCTAGTCTTACCTGAACCAGGCCCTGCAAGTATCATGCAAGGCCCATCTATATGTTCAACTGCTTCTAGTTGATTTTCATTTAACTGTCTTATATCTATATTTGTTGTGATTATTACATCCACCACCTTAATTTATAATCATCCTATTTTCTTTTTTAATTATAAACTAAAAGTATCCTAAAAATACATTTAATTTTTCTTCTATTAAACTATATCATCTCTATTTTCATAACATATCTTGAGTTCCTGTTTAATTTTATCACTTATATCTTGAGGAACAAATTCTGGTTTACCAATGTAATATCCTTGAATATAATCTATTCCAATAGCTACTAATGCTTCCATTTCACTTTTGGTTTCTACACCTTCTGCTATAACTTTAATATTTCTTTCTTTAGAATATGAAATAAGGTTTTTTAGTATTTTTCTTCTATCTTCATCTTTGTCAATACCTCTTACAATAGACATATCAATCTTCACATAATTTGGCATTATGTACAGTAGTACAGCATCGCCATTGTAACCTGTTCCAAAATCATCTAAAGCAATTTCTATATTCCACTGATTTATATACACTTTCTTTTTGTCAATAAAATCTTCACTAATCTTATCATTCTCTGTTATTTCTAGCACTACCCTATTTAGATAATTACCATATAAATCTTCTATTTCTTCAAAATCAACTTTTGATAAATTATTATTTGGTATAGAGTTTAAGAACAATTTACACACTCCAAACTGTTCCCTATATCTCTTAAAAGATTTAAGTGCTTTGAACCATGTGATACGTTCGATTTGATATAACTTAGACTGTGAACGAGCCAATCTAATAACATCCATTGGAGAACTAAAAGTTTCCATTTTGGGTCTCATAAGTGCTTCATATGCAAATACTTCACCTTTACAATCCACAATAGGCTGAAATGCATATTCAACCAATTGACCATCAATTAATTTATTTAACTCTTCTCTATTATGCAACAAGAATGAATCTTTATTATATATATTGACATCAAATTCACTTACTTCGCCTTTAATTGTATTTTTAATTTGATACATAGCAAAATCTGCATATTTCATTAGTTCATCATAGTTAGTTGAATCGCTAGGATACCAAGAAATTCCTGCTGATGCTCTTATTTTAAATTCTGTCCCATCATGAAGCTTTAATAAAGTATTATTCATCTGTGTCTTAACAGAGTTAATAATAGTTCTTATGCTATCTTTACTTTCATACCCATATATGAATACATAAAACTCATCCCCTGAAAGTCTAGAAACTATACCATTCCATGATATAAACTTTTTAAGTATATCTGCTGCACATCTAATATATTCATCACCAGCATCATGACCATAGGTATCATTAATATATTTTAAATTATCTAAATCCCACATTATAAATGCAGCTATTTTAATCTCTTCTTTATTTTCAAATTTTTCTCGTACTTGTGAATAAAAAGCTCTCCTATTTAGAAGATTTGTTAAAATATCGAAATCTCTTTCATACTCAATTTTCATTTTCTCAATAAACTCTTTTGTAACATCAACAACAACACCTAATATCTTTAAGTCATCTTCAACAATATTTAATCTTATCCACTTAGAAGTTTTATCTTTAGATTCAAATTTATATATGTATATATTTTCTGTCTTATAATTTTTCTGTAAATATGTATTCATTTCATTCATTTTTTTTATAAATTTACTTTTTGATATATATCCATATTCTTGAAATTCATCATCCGTAGTAAATATACTAAAAAATCCTTTTGTACAAAAAACATTATCTCCATTTTTATATAATTCAAAAGCTCCAATTGGCATATCTGCAATTTCAATAATTTGTGATAATTTTGATGAGGAATCTGCAACATTTGCACTAAGTAGCTCTATGGCTGAAGATAATTCATCTATTTCAGATATGTTTATTTTATCAAGATTTACTGGTTTTGATGGATTACTATTTCTAACTTTATTAACCAAAAGAACAATTGGTTTTGTAAACAATCTCGACGCAATATAAATACCTATAAGCCCTATCACTAAGGAAACTGCAACAGACACTATTACCAAGGTTTCCACTCTTTTTGAAAAACACAATAAACTTTTTTCTTCAATAATTCCCAAAAGAGCCCAACGCTCATTTTCAAATGGAGTATTGGAATTGTATAAATCTAAATATTGTACACTAGCATAAGTACTTTCTTTAATTTTACCATCATCTTCATTTTTAACTTTATATACATTTTTATAAGATTCTTTTTGCTCAAGGTTCGAATGTAAACCATCCCAAAATTTGTCTTTAAATGTATAACCATTCGAAACAACATTTTCAAATGCCAAATCATCATTTCTATCTACGCCTAAAATATAATTACCTTTTTTATTTTCATTTATCTCCCCATATGGAAGCAACTCTCTTAAATAATTTATACCTAAATCTATTCCAAGTACTCCATATACAGTTCCATCTTCATAAATAAGAGGAACTGAATATGTTATAACTCTATCGCCTTCATTTGTTAATAAGAACTGACTTCCCCAGTATCCTAAATTAGAACTTGATGTATTTGGATTATCAATTGCAGCTCTAAATGGTTTATAAAAGAAATTATCTCCTTTTTCCTCATTTTCACTTTTAAAGGAAAACTTTGGAGCCCAATAACTATCCATAGATATTCCAAAACTTCTTGCTATCTCTGAGGAGCCTCTTTCAATTAGCAAATCAGAATTATCATTTGGGTTAAATTTAGGGTCTAGGTCTCTTATATACAATCCTGTCTTACTTATTTCATCTTTACTATTTATTGAATCATATTCAATATCTTTGTTATTTAAAATTATGAAAGAACCTGTAACAGAATTTTTTCTCAAAAGATATATTAAATCTTTTGATATATTTTTTATAATTTCTTTATTAATTTCTTCGTTTATACCCACATCTTTAATTGAGACATTATTTTCATCTAAAACTTTTTTTACAGATGAGTTAATAGCTAGTTCTGTCTCGCTTGTCTTTGACCATCTTTGTAACATCTCATTTTGTATATAATTTTTACGATTAATTACTCTTTCATTTAAAATATCAAATGAATTATCATTTAGTCTTTTAATAGTTCCTCCCCATAAAATTGTGGCACAAAATAAACTTGTTTGAATTAGCATAACAATAATTAGAGGAAATATCATCTTTTTCATTATTGAGTTATTCTTTTTTAGATTATTTTCCATATTTATTCCACCCATACCTTTGTGCATTTTGGTACACGTTGCCAATTCACCTACTCTTTTACAGCATTTTCAAGCTCAGTCTTAAAATTTAAAAACCATGCTGAAAAATTTTCATTATTATTAAATTGTGCTACTGCATTCTCTTTAGAGGTTCCATTTTTTATTAATTCATTTATTTTATTTAAATCTTCTTTAGCTTTATCAATCATTGAATACTCAAGGATTTGTCTGGCTTTTGTCCCACCATCAAATGCTTTATTAGTGTACAACTTACAACTATTAATCTGTTCAATAGATGAAACAATTGAACTTTCCACTTTACTTGATACCTTTAAATCGTCTTTATTCATAACATCCTTTATAACATCCAAATTATTTGTTTTTTTCTTTACTGGTAGATATCCAGAAGCAATAGAGAATTTTACATTAGACTCTTTATCTGTAAACCATTTTAAAAATTCTACTGATGCATACTCTTCTTCTTTAGTAGATTTTGTTACAGCCATTCCTGCCCCTTGTTGTACAGCATATTTTTCTTTATCTTTAAAACGTGGAGCTTGAAAGACAGATGTCTCAATTTTATAACTCTCATTATCATTTAACATTACTTCATCTGGAAAATATGATGCTCCTGAACTAGAGCCAACAAGAGCTAGTATATCTCCTGTTTTTGCATCATCAGAACGGAACTTACCATAAGATGCAAAATATCCATTTATATATGGGACATAAAAATTATGCCATAATTTTTTCATAACCTTTTCATCAAGATTCAATGTAACTTTTCCATCTTTAACTGAAAAAATTTCTACTCCTAACTGCTTACTTCCTATAATAATATAATTTGCTAGAGCATCTCTTCCAAAAAATGCTTTACCATCATTAGGCTCTTTTGTTAAACTATCTGTCCATTCATAGTATTTCTTTGATGTCTCTACTAATCCTTCAATTGTTTGTATATCATTTATATTTGAATTTGTTGCTTTGGCAAACTTATCCCAATCTGTCTTATTTAACATCAAAATCTCAGTAGACTTTGCAATCGGAAAAAGCTTAAGTTCGTTATCAGAATTTAGTCTACCTTCATCTACATATTCTTCTATATACTCATTTAATTCATCCTTACTTATGTACTTATCAATATCTACTAGTAGTTTTAATTTATCCATTTCATATGCAGTATCTGAGTACGCTGCAAAAATATTTGGAACATCTTCAGAACCAACCTTTTTATTAGCAGAATCCAGCACCTTTTCAGATAAATCAACTACATTTCCCTGACTAAACGCTTCAACAATAATTCCTTTTTCAGCACCTACAGTGTCATTAAATTCCTTAACTAGCTTATCAAACGCCATTTTTTGCTGTCCATTATAATAATGCCAAATTTCTATTGATGTCGGATTTTCTGGATCTAGTTTATAACTCTCTTCCTTTTTCAAATCACACCCTGTAAGTAATAAAATAATCATTGATGTGATAATTAATTTTACAAATCCACTCCTATTCATAAAATCGACTCCTTCAAATGTATAAAATTTATTATAGCATTAAAACCGTAACTTAATTACTTATATTAATTATAAAATATTTACTGATATATTTAAATAGGACTAACAGTATATTTAAAAGCAACTAGAAAACAAATGATTACAAATATTGAAAATATACCTTTAGCATAATTCTTCTCTCTAAATGCACCAAATGATACCAAACCTTGTTGAATAGCCACTGTAATTACTAAAAGTGTCATTATTATATTAAGCTGAACTAACTTAAACAGATAAAGTAAAGAAAATATTACTAAAAGAACACATAATACAATACTAGATTTATTAATAATAGTAGTAATCTTATCTTCTTTTTTATGTTGTTTATTAGATTCTTTTAACTTCTCTTTATTTAAAGTTTCAACCTTTTTATTATACCTTGCCCTTGTTTTATCTTTATATTTTGTGTTTTTATTCTTATTACCCATTTATTTACTCACCTTTGATATCAATTTTAAAATTGAGTCCTTTCATAATTTAAATATTATATATTTAAGATACCATATATTATCACAAAAAGGTAACTTACTAATCATCTATTTTTAATTTTCGCATAAAAAAGCTATCCCTTATTAGAAATAACTCTGTATTGAGATAGCTTATTTAACTATTTATTTTCTCCAACATTTTCTACATCATCGAACTTACTATCAACCAAGACTATATCAACTCTTCTGTTTTTTGATTTGCCATCTGGAGATGAATTGTCAGCTATTGGTCTAAATTCACCATATCCTACAGCAGACAACTTATTTGGTGCAATACCTGCACTATCAATAAGAAGTTGGACAACATTGGTTGCTCTCATAACTGATAAATCCCAATTAGATTTAAATTCAGAATTTTTTATAGATAGGTTATCTGTATGACCTTCTACTCTTATATAACTATTCATTTCATTTAACATCTTACCTATTTGAATAATCTTATCTCTAGAATCATTTATTATAACAGCTTTTCCAGTATCAAATAATATAGTATCTTTAAGGCTTATTACTAGTCCTCTATCTTGAGCTTTTAATGATACCGAATTTGCCAATCCACTTTCATTTAAATACTTTTGAATATTTTCACCAACTTCTTTAAACTCAGGATTTTGTAAACTATCTAGATTATTATTGTTTTGGTCAACTACTGGTTCTATTTTATTTTGTCCACCTTCAATAACTCCAGATGAACCACCAAATGCAGAACTTAGAGATTGAGATAATTGTTTATATTTCTCTGCATCAACATTACTCATAGAATACATTATGACAAAGAAAATCATAAGTAATGTTATGAGGTCTGAATAAGTTAAAAGCCATCGCTCATTATTTTCTTCTTTTTCGTCTTCATCATGTAACATAAATATTCCATCCTTTTATATTATTCAATTCTACCATCAGCTTCTCCAAGTTCAATTAATTCTTTTGAATTTAAAAATATCTTTAATTTTTCTGTCATTAAATTAGAATTATCTCCCTCAAGTATAGATAGTATCGCTTCTATCACTAAAAGTCTTTCATTAGTTTCTTGCTGATTTATAGCTTTAAGCTTTGATGCTATTGGTAACCAAATTAAATTGGCTGAACCAACACCGTATAAAGTAGCCAAAAACGCTACAGATATCTGAGGTCCAAGTGCATCTGGATTACTCGAAAGATTTCCTAAAATATGTACTAATCCCATAACTGTACCTATGATTCCCAGTGTAGGTGCATACCCTCCTGCTGAATCGAATATTGCTATTCCTTCTTTATGTCTTTTTGATGTTATTTGTATTTGAGATTCTAATATATTTCTTATTGTAGCTGCATCAACGCCGTCTACCATAAGTTCAAGACCTTTTCTAATAAATGGGTCCAATTCATCATTTTCGCTTATTTCTTTATCAATACTAAGAAGACCTTCTTTTCTGGCCTTGATTGCAATTTCTTTGAAATAAACTATGTTTTCTATATTGTTAGGCTTTTTATTTTTAAAAGCTAACAACATTATCTTTATGGACTTTTTGAATACAGGAAATGGTGTTGAAGCACCAACAGCCCCTATAGTTCCACCAAAAACAACAAGTGCTGATGAAAATACAAATAAGGCTCCAATGTGTCCCCCATCAATAACGAAAGCAACCACTAAAGATGCTATTCCCACTATAAAGAAAATTAAAGTTGTCATATATTACCTCCTTTCTTTAATTATGTCTGCTAGGTTGTTTTTATTAATAGACATTACAAAAAAGACTACCTTCAACAAGGATAGCCTTTGATAATTGGCGGAGAAGGAGGGATTCGAACCCTCGCACCGGTTACCCAGCCTAATCCCTTAGCAGGGGATCCTCTTGAGCCACTTGAGTACTTCTCCTTATTTCTATGCAATTAAATTATATAATAAAATTATATTTTAGTCAATTAATTTATGAAATTTAAGGTATTTTAAGTCATTAAATATCTATTTTCACTTTTTTACTTAAATGTAAGTTTGAAATATGGTAAAATTATCTTGCATAACGCTTATAATATTATTTACTAAATATACACACATTAACATATAGACATAAATCCTTAATTCATCATAAGTTATGCTTAAAACTAAAATAATATTAATCCAAGGAGGATTTTCCATGTTACCACAGGAAAGATATGAGAAGATTTTAAGTATTCTCGAATCAGATAATATAATTAAAATAAATGACATAGTCCAAATGTTTGATATATCAATAGAAACAGCACGAAGAGACCTAGCACATATGGAAAGTATTGGACTTTTAAAAAGAGTTTATGGTGGTGCTATACCAGTTATAGCAAGTAGCGTAGAACTTAACTATATTAAAAGAAAAAAAATAAATTCAAATGATAAAAAACAAATTGCTCTTAAATGTAGTGAATTTATAAATACAAATGACACTATTTTTATGGATACTGGAACTACTGTTCTTGAAGTTGCAAAAAGTTTAAAAGACAAAAAAAACTTAACTGTAATAACTAACTCAATTTTGGTTGCAAATGAACTTATGAATACTAATATAAAAGTATATGTACTTGGTGGATATCTTAGAGAAACTGAAGGTTCTTTTTCTGGACCACTTACATTAGCAGCCATTGAACAATTTAATGTTGATAAGGCAATTTTAGGTGCTGGAGGTATTACACTTGAAAATGGTATTTCTGACTATCACTTAGAAGAATCACTTGTTCGAAAAAAAATGATTGAAAGGTCTAGAAAGTCAATAGTAGTTGTTGAGCCACCTAAGTTTGGAATAAATTCATTTGCTTCTGTTGCTCCTATAGAGCATATAGATACTATTATTACATCTGCTAGTATAGACCACGACATAATTATAGAATTTTCTCAAAAAGGAATACCTTTAGTCATAGCTGATAATTAGCTTATATGATTGCTTTTTAGTTCCTTATAAAATATCATTGATTAAAGTTAAGGAGCCAAATAATTATTTATTTAGCTCCATTTATACCTAAACTATACAGTGTTTTTACTATGTCACTATGTCTTTTTTTATTTACCTTATTTTTTTAACTTAACTCTATTTTTTAATTTAGCTTAACGCTTACTTTAACATTAATTCTTTTATACAACCTCTTTTTTCATTTTACTACTTTGCTCTTCTTCTGCTGTTAAATCTTTTGTCATTACCATAGCAAGTGCAATCGCCAATACTCCACCAACTAACTTTCCAATTACAACAGGTGTAATCATCTCTGGCACTACTCCTGCTGTAAATCCTAGGTGATCACCTAGTGCTGCTGTTGCACAAACTAACCATGCTGTATTTACTACTTTTCCCTTTGGGCTCATGTCTTTCATCATTTTATACACTGGAATACTATTAGCTAAAGTGAAAACTAATCCAGCTGCACTTGTTGCATCCATACCTAATTTTCCACCTATTGCTGTAAGTGGTTTATTTAAAACTTTAACTAATAAATGTAGTATAGGAAAAGTACCCAATAATACTATTGCAATACTTCCAATTACTTGAATACCCTCTCTTATAGGTGTCATTCCTTTTATAAGTACTACCCCTGTTATTTCTTGAAATGCTGCTGCACCTAATCCTATTGTTATCAATATAGATATAATTTTTCCAAAAACTAAAGACCCATTTATCATAAGTGTTGAATTTACTTTCAGACCTATTGCTAATATTACTGCTAATATTATTACTGGCACCATATTTATAATCACCATTGATAAATTAAATCCTGCTATCATTCCTCCTACAATCCCTCCAAAAGGTATTGTTATTAATCCTATTAATAACCCTTTTGCAAAAAATGGTCTGTCTTCATACTCTATAAGGCCTAATCCTACTGGGATTGAAAATACAAGTGTACACCCAAGCATTGATGATACAACTAATCCTGCAAGCATCCCTGCTTCTTTATTGTGTGCAAGTTCCATCGCTAATGGATATCCTCCCATATCATTTGCTAATATGGTTGCAAACATAGATGGGTCTGCTCCACATAAATTGAATATTGGTATTATTACTGGTCCTAATACATTTGAGATAACTGGAGCTAAACAAACTATACCAACCATCCCTAAAGCTAGTGGACCCATTGAATTAAAACCTTCTTCGAATTGTTCACCAAGACCAAATTTATTTCCAATTATCCTATCTAATGCTCCTAAAAGCACCCCTACAGCCATTATATATAATATAACTTTATCAAAGGGCATATTTAATTCCTCCTATACATGTAAATACTATGTTGTACTTTAATTAGCACACATCTTTTTGGTATCGTTTTCCCAGTTCATAGCTCTTTTTACTGCTTGATTCCACCCAAGCAAAATTTCTTCTCTTTTTTGTTTTGTCATATTTGGAGTGTATTCTTTACTTATTGTAAACTCATTTCTAATTTCATCAATACTATTCCAAACACCACAGGAAAGACCTGCCATATATCCTACTCCAAGCACTGTTGTCTCAGGATTTTCTGCAATTTCAATTGGTATATCTAATATATCGGATTGAAACTGCATTGTAAAATTATTTTTTGTAATTCCACCATCCACTCTTAGCATTTTTATATCCTTTCCTGAAGCTAAATTCATAGAGTCAACAACATCTTTGACCTGAAGTGCAACAGATTCAAGAGTAGCTCTTACTATATGCTCTTTCTTAGTACTGCCTGTTATACCAACCATTGTACCTCTTGCATATTGGTCCCAATAAGGTGCTGCAATCCCTGCAAACGCTGGAACAAAATATACACCACCAGTACTTGGTATTGAGTTAGCCATATCATCAGTTTCTGAGTAATTTTTTATAACTCCAATTCCATCTCTAAGCCACTGTATTGCAGCACCTGCTATATATACTCCGCCATCATAAGCATATGTAATTTTGTCTCCTATTTTCCAAGCAACAGTTGTTAATATACCATTACCCGCTATTTTCAACTCTTCACCTATATTCATATATAAGAAACATCCTGTTCCATAAGTATTTTTAACCATACCTGGCTCAAAGCATCCATTTCCAAATAGAGCTGCTGGCTGGTCAACCATCGAAGCAGTAATTTTTATTGATACACCACAAAATGCCCCTTTGTCTGTAGTCCCAAAATCACCACTTGTAGGCATTATATCCGCTAAAATACTTCTAGGAACTCCTATAATATCAAGTAATTCTCTATCCCAATTCATATCTCTTATATTAAAAAGCATGGTTCTTGCTGCTGTAGAAACATCAGTTAAAAAAGACTTTCCTCCTGTCATTTTCCAAATTAACCAGCTATCTAATGTTCCAGCAAGTACTTCTCCATTTTTGATTTTTTCTTTTACACCTTTTACATTATCTATTATCCATTTAATTTTTGTCCCTGAAAAATAAGGGTCTATGATTAGTCCTGTTTTATCTATTATCTTATTTTCTAATCCTGGTATATTCTTTAAATTTTCAACATAATCATAGGTTCTTCTGCACTGCCATACAATTGCATTGTATAATGGCATACCTGTATTTTTATCCCATAGCATTACTGTTTCACCTTGATTATCTATACCTATTCCCTTTATATCACTTTCATCTATTCCACTTTTAAAAGCTTGTTGTAGTACATTATTACTTACAGTTTTTGTGTTATTCCAAATTTCTATAGGGTCATGTTCGACGTATCCAGATTGTGGATAGATTTGAGTATGCTCCATATAATCACTAAAAACAAACTCTGATTTTTCATTTATTAATACTGCTCTTGTTCCTGTTGTTCCTTGATCAATTGCTAATACATATTTCACTTTAAGCGTCCCCCTTTATTTTCAGAATTAATAGATTTTTTATTATTTTTTGAATATAAAATCTATTCAACTTATTTATATTCTATATCATCTTGGGGATTTATACAATATTTATTACAATATTTTTTGTATATTTTTACTTTTTTTGATTGTTAAAGTATTTTAATTAAAATATTATTGCAATATTATTAGTTTTATTCTATAATCTAGTTAAATTAACACATAAACTTTTAATATATACACATAAACAGTCATCATAAAATTTAAATTAAACTTTAAGGAGGATTTGCAATGAAAAAAACATATCTATTTAGTCCTGGACCAGTAATGGTTACAGATAGGGTTAGAAATTCACTTCTTCACTATGATATATGTCATAGAGGAAATGAATTCATGAATTTATTTAAAGATACACAACAAAAAATCGGTAAATTATATAATGCAACTTCTGATTATTATTCTCTAGTTGTATCTGGTTCTGGAACATCTGTAAATGAATGTGTATTATCTTCTATATTTGATAAAGAAGATGCTGCTTTATTAGTTAGTAATGGTGTATTTGGAGAAAGGCTAGAAGAAATATTATCTGCTTATAGTGTTAAGACCTACAAACCAGACTTTAAATGGGCTGAATATCCAGACTTAGATATTTTAGAAAAATACTTACTTGAAAATCCTGACATAAAAGTAATTGCTATGGTATTTCATGAGACTAGTTCAGGAATGATAAATCCTGTACCTGAATTAGGAAAACTTGCAAAAAAATATAACAAAATATTTTTTGTTGATGCAATAAGTGCATCTGCTGGTGAATACATTGATGTTGATGAGTTTAATATAGATATAATAACAGGTGTTGGTGGTAAAGCCCTTGGGGCATTTCCAGGCTCTGCATATCTTTGTGCTAAAGAAAGCGTTTTACAAAATATTAAAGAAGATCAATGTAAAAATGTGTATCTTAGCCTTTACAAACATTATAAGCTTGCAAAATCATCTTCTCAAACACCAAATACACCTAATGTCACTTTAATATTTGCTCTTAATGAAGCTTTAACTGAATTTTTAGAAGATGACAGTAAGATAGAAAGATATAAAGAATGTTCTGCTATTTTAAGAAATGGTATGGAGGAACTAGGTCTAACATTTTTACTTCCAGATAAATATATGTCTAATACTGTTACGTCTGTATTTCTTCCTAAAGAAATTGATATAAATAGATTTATATTAGAACTAGAAGAAGAAAATGGTTATGTGGTATATCCAGGAAAAGGCAAATTTCTAGATGATAATATGTTCCAAGTTGCAAATATGGGAGAAATTTATCCAGACGATTGTTATAAATTCCTTGATATTTTAAAATCAAAGCTAGAAGTTAAAAAAGCCATATAAATATCTCAAGACCATAAATAAAAAAACTATATAAATATCTCAAGTTAAACTAGATTATGGTCTGTAAATAACAGCTATCTATAAATAATCACTCTATATGAACATATTCAAAAATATACTTGAACATTAAATATAGCCAGATGTTGTTTTATATTTTTTTATAAGGGTGAACTCTAATATGTAAAGTTCACCCCTATATGAAAAATTTATTTTTATACAATTCTTTTTATATTTAATTCTTTTATATTTTTGATACAATTCGGCTATTTAACTGTATAGATTGTTATAAATTTAAAATCTATACATGATACTATATACTTTTAAATCTGATTCTTTTTTTAATTAAAGGCTTTAAATATTACTTTTCAAGCTCATCAAAGTAATTATATACAATAACTTCACCTGTTTCTTTATCTGTTGTCTTTATAATCCCTTTAGCTCCATTTACCTCTTCTTTTGTGAATTCATCGTCTAGTACAACTTTAAATTTATCTTCATTTCCATATCCTTGCTGAAACTCAGCTCTTAAAATTACATTTTTTTCAGCTTTTGGTTTTAATTCAAATTCAATTCCTGATTTCATTTCATCAAAATAATTTAAAACTACAACCTCATTATTCATTTTATTAGTTGTCTTTATAATCCCTTTAGCTCCATTTACTTCTTCTTTTGTAAATTCATCATCTAGCACGACTTTGAATTTATCTTCCTTTCCATACTCTTCTTGAAATTCTTTTTTCATTTCACTGTACTTAGTCTCAAATTCTTCACTCCTGTTTAATTCCATAGCTGATACATTTATCAGTGACGTCCCAATAGTTATTATTGTTAATGCCATGACCATACCAGTTTTTAATTTTTTTAACTTCATATTTTACCTCCTAAATTAAATGTTCTTAGTGAAATTATATAAATAAAAATCTAATTTTTACAGTTTCATTCTTGTAACTAAAATTACTATTATGTAACCAAACTTTTTAATTTAACTATTCCTTAAAACCTAATTTTTTGGGGAATAGTTGAATTAAAAAAATAAAATTTTTAAACTTTTAATGAGTCTAATAGTATATTTATTGAACTTAATAAATTTTATTTTTAATAAAGTAAAATTTATCATATATCTCAAACCTACTTATTTACCAAAATACTACATCCAAAAAACTAGTCTCACTATATATTTCATTGATAGCTTACTCATTTTTTACTTATAAAATCCTATAATCAATCTCCAAATAAATTAGTTAAAAATTCAAAGAATATATACCCCTATTTAGTATATATTTTTATATATTAAAAAAAAGTTTTAAATAAAGTTATATTTTTTGCAACAGTTTTGTAATTAAAAACATATTGAAGCTAAAATTAAATGTACTATATACTATAAATATGTCGACAAAATAAATTTATAAAGGAGAAAAACAGGTGAGAAAAAATTTACTAATAGCAATATTGTCTGCTATTTTAGTGTTATCAAGCATACTTACAATCTTTGCATATTCAACTATTAAAGATAATAGCAGATTAGTATACTCTAACATAATAGATAGAAAGATAGAAAATCAAGTGAAAAATGTATTAGAAAAAAATAAAATAAATAAGAAAGATATTGATATTTTTATTAAATCAGTTAGGAGCTACAACAAACTTCAAATTAAAATACTTCAAAACAATGTAAATATATCTAAGTCTGGATATAGTTCAATTAACACAAAACAGGTTCCATACAATTTAGATAAATTACAAAGTAACTGGATGGAAAAGTTTCCTAACTATATGGATGTAAATTGTAGAATAACAGCATTTAGACTTTTTAAAGATTTCATCAACTCAAAAGAGAAGTTTACTGGAGATTCTATCGATTTAAGTATTGATTTAGATACTATAATGAATAATAGAGATGCAAAATTTAACTCAAAGGATGTAGAAAAATTTATTAACTTTTTCTCTGCAATACCAACTCAAGACACAGATGATATAAATAAAAATGCAGAACAAATAAAAAAAGAGTGGAAAAAAAGAAAAATATCTTTTAAAGATAATAAAAATATGTCTATTATAAGTGGCTTTCTTCGTTATCCAGAAACTAAAAATGTATTTATAGGTCATACAGGTATATGTATCAAAACTGATAAAGATATCTTATTTATAGAAAAATATGGTTCTACATCACCTTACCAAGTTACTAAGTTCAAAAGTAAAAAAGATGTGAAAAATTATATGTTCAATAGATTAAAGATGTCAGAAGGAAATGTAGAATTACTAGACCCAATAATAATGGAAAATGATAAACTTATGCAGTAATATCTCTAAATACTAAAAGCACTTTATGATTGTTAAGATAAGTAAAAATAGGCTATATCCATGAAAAAATATTAATTATAAAACTTTCATACTGAACAAATCTATAAATATTTTTCTAATTTAACAAAAAGACTGTAAGTAGATTTATTTTACATAAATCTACTTACAATCTTTTAAATAAATACTTTAAAAATATAAATTATCATAACTTTAGGATTATAATATATACATCTTTATCCTATATCATAATTATTTATTTCCTCTGCACAGTGAGAATCTGAGCCAAGAACTAATGGAATATCATATTTTTTTGCTAATTCTAATAAGTATCCATCTACATAAGGCTCTTTACAATATTCTTTTCTGTTTCCAGAAACATTGTAATCAAGTTCATATCCTTTTTCTTTAACTAACTTTATTAATTCTTCAAGAACTTTATTTCTTTCATAATTATATGGAAATACTTGATTAAACTTTCTAACTAAATTTAAATGACCTATTCTCTTTGGTTTATATGTACCTAAATCAGCATTTACAGCTTTTATTAATGTTTCATAATACTTATTATAAATAGCTTCAATACTTCCAAGCTTATCAATCAGATTTTGAAACTCTTCTACACTATAGTCCACACAACAATAGGCACCATCAATTTTAATTATATGTACTGATAATAGAGAATCCTCTAATTCATCACCATATTTATCTAAATTGTTTTTTATGCCTTCTTCATAACCTTCAAGAAAATCTACTTCCGCTCCTACATTTATCTTAATTTCGCTCTCATATTTATGCTTGAAATTTTTAACATCATTAAGGTAATTTGATAAATTTTCAGGATTCATGCAACTATCATTTTCAGGTGCAGGGTCTTGAAATCCATTTGGATATGGAAAATGCTCTGTAAATGTCATTTCTGTTAGACCAACATCAATTGCCCTTTGTATATATTTTTCAAAATCATCCTTACTTCCATGAGGACAATAAGGTGAATGTATATGACCATCTTTCATAACTAATTCTCTCCTTTTATTAAATTGAACTACTACTCCTTAACTATCTCCAGTAATATTTGAAGCCGAAGATATATTAAATAACTCAGTTTTATAATAAATTTCCTCATTAAAGTATAGTACATACTCATTAGAAATTTCAATAATTAAATATAAATAAGGCATAAAAAATCGCCTATATCAAAATATATAAGCGATTTTAACAATCATATTTACATATGTTTTTTAGCCTCTAATAACATTTTATTTGCTTCTTCCATACATTCTATAGCTTTTTCAATACTCTTTGCAGTTTCTTCTTTTCCAATAGCTCTAGCCTTTTCTACCCATTCTCTAAATCCTTCTTCATGAGTCTCATTATGATTTATCCAATGTACTAAAAGTATTTTTAAAGTTTTCTCATCTTTAGACTCTGATGATTCTTCATGATTATGTTCGTGGTCATGGTCGTGTGGATGTTCATGGCACATATCTCCATGAGTATGTTCATGGCAATGGTCGTCATGGTCATGGTGCCCATGGTGGTATCTTATAATCTCTCTATCAAACATCATTAGTTATTCCCCCTGTTATTTTATATTAAATTCTTTTTTTATAACATTAACAGAATCTTTTACAAGTAGTGCTAATGGTTTACCTTCTAATCCAACTAACTCTATATTTTCTGGCATAATAGGTAAAAGTATCTTAAGTGCCTCACTATCTGCAATAGCTTCACTTATATTACAAGTGACTTCCCCCATCATAGAATTAGGTATTATTACAGAAATAGGTGCAACTATTATATTGGCTTTTCTAGCTGATACTACTATAGCATTTTCCCCTGTAGCTCCTTTATTAGCATGAGCCTTCATCATAGAACTAGTTGCTATAGAATTAGTTCCTAGTGCATAAATTTCTACATATGTAGGTAATTCTTCTCTCAGAGAAGAAACTATCTGGGCTCCTATACCTCCACCCATTCCATCTATCACTGCTATTATCATATGAAATTCCCCTATTAATTAATTTTCTTGTATTATTATCTTATGGTCCATCAATCTTATTTCTTTAATTATTCCATCTATTATTTTTTGTTCTCCTAATAAATCAGTTAAATAAATCTTTCCATCACAAGGGTCTATATTAACCACATTCTCCATAACCTTTTCTAATTCATTGTTATTCTTACAAATGAAAGCTGATGATTCACACATATAAATCTCCTCCTAATATGATTTTTATTAAAAATCAAAAAAAGACTTCCTCAGGTATTTCAATACACCAAAGAAACCTTCATGATTTCAATTTTCGTATATTATTATACCTTAAGTATATCACTTTAATTTACTTAAAGTCAATTAAAGTTAACGCTTTTTATTATACTCTTCATCCTTGTATTTTTTATATAATTCTTCAGCTAATTGCTTTTCATAATCAGTCAAGTCTTCTTCTACAAACTCAACATTAAATTGACTAGCCAGTCCTTTTATTAGATTAGCTTGTAGAATATTTATGTCTATTTTTTTACCAATTTCATTCTCTATTCCACTGGCCTTTTTAGCTGTGAATTTCATTGCTCTTTCTTTTAGTTCTGGTGTTTTAGCCTTTATTAATTTAAACAATTTTTCTACATCAAAATCCATTATTATTGAACCATGCTGTAACAAAACACCGTCTTTTCTACTTTGAGCACTTCCAATTACCTTTTTATTATTAATAGTAACTTCATATGATGCATGTGCATTAAAGCATGCAGCTGATAAATTTTCTCTACCTATTCTCTCTCCACTATTTAAGTTATCTGTTTCTATACCACTTAAATTCAATCCTCTAACTAAACCTTCACTTATATATCTATAAGATAGATTTATACTTTTATCAATTAAAGGGTTATCTTCTCCTATAATTATACTATAAGTTAGCTCATTATCATGTAATACAGCTCTTCCTCCTGTGATTCTTCTGACATAGTCTATATTCATGCACTTACACTTATCTAAATCTACCTCATCTTCAAGTTTTTGAAAATATCCTACACTCAAGCAAGCTGGCTTCCAAGTGTAAAATCTAAGTGTTGGCTTCACACATCCTTTTTTATATGCAGTAAATATAGCTTCATCAATTGCCATATTCATTGCACCATCATATGATTTATTATGTATAACTCTCCACTGATTCATGATTATTACGCCCCAATCTTTAGTATAAATATATTCAAGAAATCATTTACAGATTTAGTTCTCTTATAGCCAAATCTATCTCATCTTGATTTAAAGGTCTTGAATAATTATATATAGTACTTCCTGGTCTTTCATTATAATATGGTCTATTACAATCCTTACAGCCTCTTATCTCAAAAGGGTAACCCCTGTTTATATCTGATACAGTCTCATCATCTAGTTTTATATTTTCCAAGTATCCATTTTTGAATTCAAAGTATTCTTGTGAATAACCTTTATTTATCATATAGGACATTAGCTGTACTCTTCTGTAACTTTCTATATTTGGTTGACTTATTTTTTCCATTTTAGTTCCTCTAACTGGAGTAAACGCAAATAAACTAATAGTTATATTGTTCTTCTTTAAATAAGTATATAGGTTGTATATGTCTTCATGACTTTCTCCCATACCAACAATTATATGTGTGCTGATTTTATTAGGATATAACTTTGACATTTTTGTTATAAAATTCAATTTTTCATCATAATTATATCCTTTTATTTTTTCATATAAGTCTTTACTTGCTGCATCTATCGCTATTCCTATTTTATCTACTCCAGCAGAAAAAAACTTGTTTATTTCTTCATCACTTTCTAATTTTGCAGACAATGAAATAGGCATATCTATTTTACCATTTATGTAATTTATAAAATCTAAAACAGATTTATGTGCCTCTTCACTTGCCATTGATTGTATACATATTCTCTTTATATTTTTCCCGTTATATGCTCTCAAAGCATTCAATATTTCCTCTTTAGAATACTCTGGCCAAACTACTCTTGATAATTTATCTTTTCTAGTACTGCTTTCTATTGATTGAGAACAAAAACTACATTTGTTTATGCATTTTTCCCCAATCATTATATATGCTGTAGTAGGAGGTATATCGCTTTTTTTATTTAATATTCCAAGTTCTATTGCTGTCCCTGATGATAATCTAATCATAAAACGCAACACTCCTTACATTCAGTTATTGTCATATTCATATCTATAGCCTTATTCTTAGCAGATTTTGATGGAAGAACTATTCTATTAACTCCACACATTATAGCTAATTGGTCTAGTTCTTTTCTATACACACCTCTAGGTCTCATACAACCTAGGTTAATCTCGGTATTTGGTAAACTAATTCTAGCTTCACATAAAACATCTGTTACTTCTTTCAAATTAGGAGATTCTACATCTTCATATTCAGTACCTTTTGTAGGAATAAGAACTATAAATGTCAGTTTATTAGGAGGATTTTTTTGTAAGTATTCTATAATCTCATACTCACCTTTTACTTTTCCTCCTTTTAAACCAATACATATATGTGGTGCTACTTCTGTATTTTCTCTTATTGTATTGTAAGCTTTAATATAATCTTCTTTGCTTTTATCCATTTTATAAACTTCTTTTATAGTTTCTTTATCGAATACCAAGTCGAAAGAAACTATATCTAAATACTTACATAATTCTATAATACTCTCTTTATCCATAAGCCCTAAATGAGCATTTAATCTGTATCCTTGTTCCTTTAACTTTTTAATGGTCTGTATATGGGTATTTATTGGGACATCACCTTCATAACTACAACCACCACTTAATAAAAAACTAGTTATATTTCTTGATTTAACTTTTTCTTTATAGTCCTCAATTGGTATCATATTTTCTAAATAATGACCATTACAATGAGCACATTTAAGACTACACTTATTACTTGTAGTACTAAGAGCTAGAGTCTGATTCGGATAAGCAAACTCTATCTCATTTCCGAAATTTCTTAATTTAATGTCAAACGCAGTTCTCATTTTCTCAGACAAATCCTTATACATAATTTAATCCTCTACATTTATGTTTTAATGCTCTACCTATGCATCTATATTTTGATATTTTACTCTTCTAGTAGTTGCTTTGCAGTTGGGAACTGCTCTATATTTGTATGTGGTAAGAAGCATGCAGAAATAAATTCGTCCATGTAACTTGGATAAACACTAAGTTCAACATAAGTTATTTGTTTACCTATTTCTTCAAGTTTATTTTTGGCATCTTTACTTATAAGAGCCAAGTAAGAACCTACAAGTGAACTATTTCCTATATAAGTAAATTTCTCTCTATCGATATCAGGAAGTAATCCTATAATTATTGAATTTTCTATATCTAGGTTATTTCCTATACCACCTGCTATATAAACTCTATCTAATATACTAAAATCCATACCCAAGCTATCTACAAGAGTATATGCTCCTGAATATATAGCTCCTTTAGCTCTAATAAAATTATCTATGTCCACTTCATTTACTACTATATCATTTTCCAAATCAAATTCTTCTTTAAATGCTAATACATACTCTCCTATTTCATGTTCATTAAATCTGACTCTCTTATTATTTAAATCTCTATATATCTTACCTCTTCTATCTATTACACCCTTAGTAATCATTTGGCAAATTAAATCAATTATACCAGAACCACATATACCAACTGGTGCACATTCATCTATTATTTTTAATGTAGGCTCTAAAGTTCCTTTATCAATAGCCACCTTCTCTATTGCTCCTGCTGATGCTCTCATTCCACAGCTTATGCCTCCACCTTCAAATGCAGGACCTGCTGAACATGCACAGCTCATCATATAGTCTTGATTTCCAAATACTATCTCTCCATTGGTACCTAAGTCTATAAATAAAACATTTTCTTCACTTGACCATATACCAGCTGATAATACCCCTGCTGTTATATCTCCTCCTACATAACTTGCTACAGATGGAGCTAAGTACACATATGCACTATCATTTACAAAAAGACCTACATTTTCACCCATAAGTTTTGGAGATTTTAAAAATGGTGGTATATAAGGTTCTTGTCTTAAAAAGTCTGTATACACCCCTAAGAATAAACTTGTCATAGTTGTATTTCCAGCAGCTACTAAAGTGACTACATCCTCCTTATTTATGCCATTTCTTTCATATAATGTTTTTAATAGAGGATTTATAGTTTCATCGACTATAGCTTTGTGTAAAGTTTCTAATCCGTTTTTCTTAGTCGAATATATAATCCTATTTATAACATCTGCTCCATATTTTATCTGAGCATTTCCAGATGATGCTTTATCTACTACTTCTTTTGAATATAAGTCTACTAAACATACAACTACCGAAGTTGTACCAATATCTATTGCAACTCCATAAAGAGAATTTTCCTTATTTCCTTCTTCTATATTTATGATTGTAAGTTTCTTTTGTTTTTGAACATATGTTATTGTAACTTTGAAATCGCTCTTTCTAAATATCGTTGGCATCTTTCTAAGTATATCTAATCTAAAATCTATTTCATTGTATCCCAGATGATTTCTAACATGTCTTTCTAATCTATCTACATCACTTATATTGTCATCTAAGTTTGGCTCTTCCATTTCTATGTATTTCTTTTTTATATTTGTCTTAAATTGTAAGTTATGCTTTTCTATTATTTTTTTAGCTCTCTCAAAAATTTCTCTATCTTTTTGTTTATTGCTACCTTCAATCTTCATACCATGCATAGAAGATGATACTTTAGAAGGAACTTCAATTTCTATATCTGAGATTACTTTTGTACAACAAGCTAATATATAACCTTGCTCCCATTCGTCATCTGTTATATGTCTCGTTTTTTCTGTATCAACCTTACCTTTTAACAACTTTACCTTACATTTACCACAAGACATATTTCCATTACAAGGAGCATCTATAAATATATCAGCATTTCTTGCAACTTCTAGTAATATATCCCCCTCATTACAATAAACTTCTTTATTGTTTGGCATAAAATTTACCTTTATCATGATATCCCTCCCAATTTGTTCTATATATTATAAAAGGAAAGTATAGCTAAATTTGCGTGCACTCAAATTTTACTATACTTTCCCCAATTATAATAACATCCCTAGTCTTTAATTATTCTAATCCAGCCTCGTATTCTTTATCACTTAATAATGTATCAAGCTCAGCAACATCAGCTAGTTTTACTTTTAATATCCAGTTTTCGTATGGGTCTTCATTTATACATTCTGGTTCATCTTCTAATTTTTCATTAACTTCTAATACTTCACCATTAACAGGAGATATTAAATCAGAAGCTACTTTAGAAGATTCAACTACTCCAAAATCTACTCCCTTAGTTACAGTATCTTCTACTTCTGGTGTTTCAACAAATAATATTTCTCCTAATTGATCTTGAGCATAATCTGTTATACCTATATATACAACATCTCCATCAATTACTTTTACCCATTCATGATCTTTAGAGTATTTTAATTCTGGTAATAATTTCATTTCGATAGACCCCCAATATTATATTATTGATTAATTTATTTAAATCATATTAATATTATATCACATTATTTTAAATTTTCCATCAATTACATTACACTTTCCATAGCTAATGCTGGATGACCTTTTTCTTCTAAGAAAGCTAATACTCCTTCAGAATCGTCAGCTATAGTTTCATCACAAATCATATCACAGAAGTTCTCTATTCCAGTCATTTCTTTAACTGTAGCATTTAATTTATCAGCTACATAATCTTTTAATTCTTTTGGCATCCAAACTATTCTTTCTGGTCCACCTTCTGCATAAGCGAATTTTTTAGAAGATATGAAATGTCTTCCGTGTCCCATGAATCCTGGAGTTTGAACTCCTCCACCTGTCATAGAAGCAAGTTCTCCGAAAGTCATACCAACTGGAGTAACGCTTGGGAATTCTCTGTTAACTACAACAAATCCATTTGCTTCTGGCATTATACCACAGATACACTCGAAGCATCCACAAGAAGTCATAGGGTCTTCTAATATAGAGTATAATGTAACAGCTTCAACTGCACCTTGAGATATTTGGTTTACAGTTTCATTTACAGAGTTCCATACACCTGTTCTATCGTCTAAACATTCACCTTTTTCTATTGGTTGACAAGGACCTGTAGGGTCTAATTCTTTAGTAGCTTTAGCATCTAACCAGCTAACTGCTCCACAAAGACCAAGTCTTTCAGGAGTAACAACACAAACGTGAGCTGGTGCAAATGATTGACATAAGTTACAAGAATAGAAAGTCTCTACACTTTCATCAACCAATGAAGCTAATCTCTCATCTCTAGCATTGTATTTAGCTATTGCTTCACCTTTTAATTCAGAAACTTTTTCTGCATCTGTAATTATAGTTATTTCACACTTATCAACAACTGATTCAAATTCATCTAACATCTTAGCATATAAAACTTCTCCTATATGCTCAAGTCTAAATCCTTTATCAAATGCATCTTTAGAGATTCTTACCCAAGCCATATCTCTTTGTCCAACGTGCATTACACCTTCTATATAGTTTAAGAAGTAGTGGAAACGTCTTTCAAGAACTGGTTCGAAATCTTCTTGCATGTTTTTACCAGCTATTTTAACTATTACAGCAAGTGGTAATCTTAATACACCATCTGCTTCAACTTCATCTATGTTTGGTCCTATTATTTCTATCTTATGGTCTTCAACTTCAGCAGCTTCTTTCTTAACAACAAGCTCCCAAGCTTCAGTTTTATTTCCACCAAATTCAGCAAACATGTCGCTCTTTCTAATTCTTTCACCTTCAAATGCTGCTGCAAATGAAACTGGTATAGGTATTTCAGTAACTTTTATTTTTATTCCTCTAGCTTCTAATGAAGTAGCTACTATCTTATCATAATCTTTTTGAGTTAATAAATTCATTGGAACTTCAAGAACAGTTTGGTCAGTTACAACTGGGAATCCTAAAGCTATTGCTCCAGCACCTGCAGATACAACTAATTCACTTAATGGTCCAAAAGCATTAACAAATGCAGGAACTCTATTAGCTGTGTATTCTAATAATCCGTTTAAATCACCAGGAGTTAATCCACCGAATATTAATGCTGCTCTTACTGCAACAGATACAACGTGGATAACAGAAGTTACATCATATCCTAGAGGTATAACTCTTAGTTCAAGACCCATTTTTACTCCAGCTTCTATAGCTTGGTCTATAACCTTACCAACTAAGAAAGTTAATAAACCTTTAGATTGGTAGTCTTTTATAACTTTTGCTGCTGATTCAGCATCAGGACATTCTCCAAGAACAACTGCAACACCAGGTATATCTCCTGTAACTAGTGGTACACCAAGTGATCTGATTATAGGGTCAGTTATATGACCTGCACATGGCTCACTATATGGAGCATCCATAGTTGAGTATTTTAATGCTTCAATTACTTCTGCAGCTAAAGCAGTAGCTAAACCAGCATTAAAAGCATGTTCTAATAAATGAGTTCTATTGATTAAAGATTTTACTACTTCTAAAGCACCTTCTAAGTCCCCTAAAGTGTTCATTTTTTGTCCTGTTGCAGCATATATACAAGGTAATGAATATGCTGTATCAGGGAAAGCTACTTTATGTTCTTTTCCGTTTTTTTCTATAGCTTCATTTAACATAGCTTGAGCTGCACCCAAAGCTTGTTCTGACCCTGTAAAGATTATATTATATAGATTCATTCTATTTCCCCCTTTAATATTTACACCTATTTTTTATTAACTATACCCTAAAAACCCTAGAAAGCAAATCCACCTTCATTTAACTCTAAGAAAGAGTCTGCATATAAAGATGCCCCGTTGATTATGTCACAAGATTTTACAGTTTTCATTAATTCTGGGTCACATGGATTCATTATAGCTGAACTAAATCCATTAGCCATTGCCATTGCTAAGAATGCACTATCTAAAACAGGTCTAACATGTTTAGGACATCCATTAGATACATTAGATAATCCTCCTGTAGTTAAAAGTCCCATTTCAGTCATCATTTTTATAGCTTCTAAAACTTCTACTTGTTTTTCTTGCATACCTTTTATAACTAAGCATAATGGGTCAAATAATATATCAGTTGGCTCCATTCCTAGCATTAAGCCTTTTTCTAGTATCTCTTGGCAGTAAGCCATACGTTCATCATTATCTCTTGGGATACCTTCTTTTGCACATAAACCTATAACCATTGATTCATATTCAGCTGCTATATCTATTAAATCAAATCTTGAACCAGCATCAGCAGAGTTTATTATTGGTTTTGCATTAGTTCTATCATAAACCTTAAGTCCAGCTTCGATAGCTTTTTTATTAGCTGTATCTAATGCTATAGGAACATTGTTAAATTCAGATTGAAGTAGCTTAACTCCCCATGTCATTATCTCTTCGCCATCTCTTTCAGCAGGTCCTATATTGAAATCTATATAGTGTGCTCCTGCTTCTAATTGTTCTTTTGCTCTTTTTAATATTGGAGCTGGATCTCTTTCTGCTAATGCCTTTCTTATTGAAGGTGAGATACAGTGTATTCTTTCACCTATAATCATAAATTTTTCCATTTATAATGTCCCCCTTTAAATTTAATATTAATAGTTAGTTAATATTTTATTAGTTTGTTTGGCATGCTTTTTCTTGGTATCCTTTTAAGAACTTAGGTAATTCCATAGATTCTTCTGGTCCTATAACTACATTCCATCCTGGTAAGTTATCTTCTATATCACCTTTAAGTACTGCAACTTTTCCTGGAATGATAATGTCTTTACAATTAGTTACTTCTTCTACTTTACTTTCTTTGATGAAAGCAGAGATTGAATTTCCACCAAATTTACCAGCAGCCCAAGATGTAAGAACTGAATATCCACCTGCATCTGGTATTACTAACCATACTGGAACTTTTGATCTTTCTATATCTCCAGCAACTATGAAATAAGTTAATGCAAAGTCAACAGTAACTAATACTGGAGAATTTTCATCTGGGTTATTAATTGGGTAAATCTTTGGTTCAACTCTCATTGGTCTTTGTGGGTCAGTGTATATATTTTGTCTTAATGCAAATAATGGTAATGCTTTAGCATAACTAATATCATCTATTACTATTATAGAACCATATTTTATAGTAAATATTGATGATAAAGCAATTTCCATCATAGGATTTGAGTTAGATAATCTATTTGCAAATACTATTGAAGGATATCCAAATGTTCTATCTTGTTCTTTTAAAGCTATTCTTCTAACTTGCACAGCATTAGTGTAAGTATCTTTTATATTTTCTCCAGTTACATCTAATACTAATTCTTTATATCCAGCAGATTGAACTAATTCAACTGTTTCATATAATTCTTCTAAGCTAGCTGCTTTTACTCCTAATGGTAGGTTTGCTCCTTTAACTACTTCTATCATATCTTTGTAGTTATCTTTAGTTGCTCCATATACCATTGGTCTAGCATCTTTTAATACTTCAACAGCTTCTTTAACTGCTTGTGCATCATCACAAGCTAAAATATAAGCTACTTCTAATCCGCTACCTTTTATTTTGTCTATTAGTTTTAAATATGCATCTTTGTCTCCACAGTATTCTAAAACAACCATTTCAACTTTCATTTGTTCACCAATTCTTATATAGTCAACTTTTTTCATGTTAGCTATTTTAGCATCTACTGCTTCATCACTCATACAAGTACAGAATGAAACTGCATATCTATTTCTACTTACTAATGTTTTTTCATGTCTAAATAATACTGTTTCCCCGCCTAGTTCATATTCAGATGCTCCAGTACCAACTTTTAATGCTTTCATTAAAGGTGCTGTAGCTTCTGATAGTTTTGCTATAGCGTCATCAGACATATGTGGGCATTTGCCTACTTCTACAGCTCCTGAAGCAACCTTCATAGAGAAAGCCATACAAGTTGGGAATCCACAATCCTTACAGTTTTTCTTTGGTGTTAATTTAAATATATCTAAAGCTTTTAATGCCATTATTTTCTCCCCCTAACCTTAACAATTTAATTAAGCTAATGCGTTAACCAATTCTTTTATAGTTTCTATTGATTTTGGATGACGAAGTATAACTGCGTTTGAACCACCTACTAAAACACTTGCTGCAGTTGAAACTTCCATTGCTATAGTTCTTTCTTCTGGACAACCCCAATCTGGCTCATCTTCTACTGGAGCTATAGCTTCTTTAACATGACCTACTTCGAAAGCTACTGGTGTTATGATAGGCATTTGTAATGTCTTATCATTTTGACCAAATGCTGCAAGTCTAATTCTATCCATAGTAGATGCAACATATTCATATCCATAACCAACTGCTGAACATCCAACATTCATAACTATATTT
The DNA here is from genome assembly GCF_020676075.1 of Clostridioides sp. ES-S-0001-03. Classification (NCBI taxonomy): domain Bacteria; kingdom Bacillati; phylum Bacillota; class Clostridia; order Peptostreptococcales; family Peptostreptococcaceae; genus Clostridioides; species Clostridioides sp. ES-S-0001-03. The sequence continues at coordinate 261,909 of NZ_JACVWJ010000005.1, forward strand.
TCACCTTTAACGCCTAATTGAGTTAACAGTACGTTTAATTGTTTTGCTAGGTTTATATCAACAGAAGATTCTGCTCCAACTTTGTGTGAATAAGCCATTCCAGCTGATGCTCCTACTCCTTTGTAGTTATCTTCTACTGCTGACATAAATAGACAGTTATGCCCATCCAACGCTTGAGCTAATTTTTCAAACAGTTTACCATCTTTTTCATGATTTCCTGAACCAGCTACTACTAAAGGCAATGTTATTGCTTCAACTACTGCTTTAGCAACTTCAGCACAGTCATCAACTGATTTATCTAATCCATTTGGGTCAGAACCATCAAATTTTAAACAAATAAAATCTGCTTGTGTATTAGCTTCAACATATTTAGCCCATTCTACTGGACAATTAGCTACATCTTTGTATAACTCTTTATATGAATCAGTCCAGCTTTCAGGATAAACGTCTGATATTTCTATACCTATTTTTGGAGTATTCCCTACTTCTCCATCAAAACTATAAAAAGGTAATACATTTTCCCCACCTAATTTAATTGCTTTTTCCCCTATTCCTACTTCAACTTCTGATATTTTTCCAGAATATTTTTGAGTAGACATTTTAAATGCCATATTTTTTTCCCCCTTAAGCCTATTTTAATTCTAATTTAGCAAAAATCTCTTTCATAGCCACTTTAGATTTTGAATCTTCAGGTAAATTAACTAAAGGAATACCTGTAGAATCATATTCATATATCAATTCATCCATAGGTACAACACCAATTAGCTCTAGGTTATGTTTTTCTATTTCCTCTTTAACACCATCATTCATAACCCCATTTGGAACCTTATTTACAATTAGAAGTATTCTTCCAACATTTAATTTTAGTTCCTCAGCTAAATCTCTTATTCTAGCAACAGCTTGTATGCTACGTCTTGAGCAATCACTAACCAATAAAAGTGTATCAACATGTCTAGTAACTTTTCTGCTTAGATGTTCCATACCAGCTTCGTTGTCCATGACTAAGTATTTGTAGTGACCAGATATTTTGTTTACTTGTTCTCTAAGTATCCCATTTACAAAACAGTAACATCCTTCCCCTTCTGATCTCCCCATTACTAACAAGTCATATCCTTCTCCTTCTTCAATTATAGAATTTAATCTAAATTGTAGATATTGTGCTTTTGTCATACCACCTGGGAATGCATTGCCTAACTTTTCTCTTTGATTTACTTCTTCTCTTATTTCTCCTATTGTTGCTTCAACTTCAATACCTAATACTTCATTTATGTTAGCATTAGCATCAGCATCTACAACTAATACTGGTCCCTTATTGTCCTTAACCAAATAATCAATCAAAAGCCCTGTGAGACTTGTTTTACCAGTTCCACCTTTTCCTGCAACAGCTATATTGTATCCCATTTTAAGACTTCCCCCTTAAATCTAGCCACAGAGCCTTATGTACTCTGTTTACTTATTATAATTTAGGTACAGAATGAACACATTCTCCATGTACATCATGAAGTGCTTCCATTAGTCCTTCAGATAAACTTGGATGTGGATGTATTGCATCCCCTACTTGTTCTACAGTTAATCCTAGATGAACAGCAAGTGATAACTCTGTTAATAAATCTGTAGCATGAGGACCTACTACTGCTGCACCTATTATTTTATCTGTTTCTTTATCAGCTATTATTTTTACAAATCCTTGGAAATGTCCTATAGCCTGTGCTTTTCCAAGTCCTCTAAAATCAAATTGACCTACATTGTATTCTACACCTTCAGCTTCAAGTTGTTTTTCAGTTTTACCAACACCAGCAACTTCAGGTTCAGTATAAACACATCTTGGAATTGCTCTATAATCTACTACTTTAGTTTTTCCTAAAGCATTTTCAACTGCAACAATACCTTCTTTAGAAGCAACATGTGCTAAGAAAGGAGTATCTATTATATCACCTATTGCATATATACCTTCTACATTAGTTTCAAGATGCTCATTAACTACTACTTTTCCTCTTTCCATTTCAATTCCTATATCTTCTACTCCAGAATTATCAAGGTTAGGTCTTCTACCAACACATACTAATGCATATTGTGCTTCTATAACCTTTCCATTAGAAAGAGTTGCAACAGCTTTACCATCAACTACTTCACAAGTTTGTACTCCAATACCTGTAATAACTTTAATCTTATCTTTCTTAAATTGTCTAAGTAGTTGTTTTGCTACATCTTTATCTTCATTTAATAGTATCTGGTCAACCATTTCAACTATAGTTACTTCTGTTCCTAAGGCTCTAAAGAATTGCCCTATTTCACATCCTATAACTCCACCACCTACTATTAACATAGATTCAGGTATATCTTCAAGTCCAAGAACTTCATCACTAGTTATTACAATCTTTCCATCATATGGGAACATTCTTGGTACAACTGGAACAGAACCATTAGCTAGTATTATCTTATCAGCTTTTATAGATTCTACTGTTCCATCATCTTTTGTTACTTCTATAGTATTTTTATCAATTAATTTTCCAAAACCATTAACTAGTTTTACTCCTCTTTTCTCAAATAGGAATTCTATACCACTTATTAATTGATTTACAACTTTATTTTTTCTTTCCATTATGGCAGTGAAATTTGGTGTAACTGTACCATCTATCTCTATACCAAAATCCTTTGCTTCCTTCACAGTATTTAATACCCCTGAAGAAGCAAGAAGTGCTTTAGTTGGTATACATCCTGCATTTAAGCAAGTTCCTCCAACTCTTCTTTTTTCAACAACTGTCACCTCTGCACCAAGCATAGAAGCTTTTATAGCTGCTACATATCCTCCTGGTCCACCACCTACTACTACTATTTTCATCCTTAATTCCCCCAAACCTTATAATCTACAATCTTGTAATACTATAAACCTGCGGCATCTAGTATAGCAGGTATATTTTCTTCTGCCCCAATTGCCATTATATGAACACCATCACATAAATCTTCTTCTTTTAATTGTTTGATAAGTTCTCCTGCCATTTTTATTCCTTCACTTACCCAGTTTTCTTTTCCAGCTGCTCTTAATCTTTCGATTTGTTCATCTGGCACAAATATTCCTGGTACATTTGCAGTCATAAATTTAGCCATTCCTGGAGATTTTAAAGGTACTATCCCTGCCAATACCTTGCAATCCATATCTCTTGTTAGTTCTCTAAACTTTCTCATTGTATTTATGTCATAAAGTGCTTGAGTTTGGAAAAATTTAGCTCCAGCTTTTATTTTCTTTTGCATTTTTAATAATTGAACTTCTATTGGAGAATATTCTGGAGTTACTGATGCTCCTAGATAAAAATCTGGAGAACCTTTTAATTTATTACCAGCCATATCCGTACCTGCCATTAGAGTTTCAGCAGTTTGAAGTATCCCTACAGAGTCTAAATCAAATACACCTTTAGCTTGTGGATGGTCTCCTACGCTAGTATGGTCTCCTGTTAATGCCAACAAGTTGTTTATCCCAAATACACCTGCTGACAACATTTCTCCTTGTATAGCTATTCTATTTCTATCTCTCCCTGTTATTTGAATCACTGGCTCTAATCCAGCATCTTTTAGTAATTTACATGTAGCAAGAGAAGTTGCTCTCATAACTGCTGATTGAAAGTCTGTCACATTTGCTGCATGAACTCTTCCAACTAACGGCTTTGCACATTCAATTAAATGTGAAAGGTCAGTCCCTTTTGGAGGAGCCATCTCAGTAGTAACTGCAAATTTTCCACTCTCTAATGTTTCTCTTAATAAGCTCATCTCTAATCCCCCTTTTAACCTTCTAAAAAAAACTTTTATGAATTGGCTGTTGCTTCTTTCTTTTTCTTTGCACTTAAGCTTCTTGGATTATTTTGCTTAGAATAGTCTTTTGGCGGTCTTATTTCTGCTAAATTATCTAATTGCCCTATAGATTCCAATCTTTCATATATTTTTATCCAAGCACAATCATTTTCTGGATTTACTTCACATTTACCATTTTTAGCTCCACCACAAGCCCCATTCATAAGACCTTTAGCACACATAGTTACTGGACATATTCCACCTGTCCAACCAAGTTCACAGTCTCCACAAGCCTTACAGGCTTCCTCATATTCTCCAACCCTTTGTACTTCCCCTATAAACAAAGTGTTGTTAGCTGGATAAACTGGTTTATTTTTTAGGTTTTTAACTATTGTTTGTGTCCCATCTCCACATGCTAAAGATAAAACTGCATCAGCTTCTTTAGTTTCTTCTTTTAGAGCCTTTAAGTCCTTTTTAGACTTTAAAAGGTTACAAGCAGGATCAAGCATTACATATCCTAAGATTTTTTTGCCCTCACCTTCAAGAGTTTCCTTCATTTTTAGAACTTCTTCTTCTCCACCACTCTTACAAGTCGCTGCACATTGATTACAACCAACTAAAACTAGCTTGTCAAAATTCTTTAAGTACCCTAGCACTTCTTCCAATGGTTTATTTTCAGAAATTATCATATCTACTTCCCCCCTAAACCTTCCACAATATCTATCTATTTATTGTTTTGCAACTTACAAGCTTTAACTACATGTTTTGCAAGTATAGATGTTGTAACTGAACCAACCCCCGCTGGAACTGGAGTTATCATCGATACTTTATTTAAAACTGCATTTGTATCAACATCTCCACATAAATTTCCTTCTTCATCAACATTTATACCAACGTCTATAACTACTGCTCCATCTTTCACAAAACTTTCATCTACCATCTTAGCTCTACCAATAGCTGCTATCAATACGTCCGCTTCTGCAGCTACATCTGATAAGTTTTTAGTCTTTGAATGGCATATTGTAACAGTTGCATGTTCACTTAATAAAAGCATTGATACTGGCTTCCCAACTACCATTGATCTTCCAAGAACTGTTACCTTACTTCCTTTTAAATCAACATTATAATGTTTTAATATTTCTACTACTGCTGTAGGAGTACATGGTGGGAATCCACTCTTATCTCCTTCCATGACTTTAGCAGAGTTTATTGGGCTAAAACAATCTACATCTTTTTCTGGTGCAATGACATATTTTATAACTTCTTCATTTAAGTGTTTTGGAAGTGGTCTAAAACATAATATACCATTAACATCCTTGTCATCATTAACTTTCTTTAAAACATCAATATATTCTTCTTGAGTTATATCTTCAGCTAATTCCAACACTTCAGTTGTTATACCAATGTTTTGACATCTTTTTAGTGCTCCTCTTTCATATGATAAATCATCGCTTCTTGCTCCAACTCTAACTATTGTTAGCTTAGGATTTATACCTTCTTTAACTAGTAACTCGACTTCTTTTATTAAGTCTTCACTAATCTTATCAGCTACAGGTTTTCCTTTTATAATCTGTCCTTTAGTTGACATTACTTCCATATATTCACAACTCCCCTACAAGCAAACTTAAATTAATTTATTCTATATACCACATATTAATAACATAGTATCTACTTTCGTCATTTAAAAATTATTTTCCAAGCGCTTTTTCAACTTTAGCATAAACTTCATCACAAGTTTTAACGCCATCTTCAACTAATTTATCTACTTCTGTTTTTACTTTACTAACATATTCTTGATCTTGTATAGAATTTATATTTATAACTACATTTAATTGTCCACCAAGTATAGCAGCTCTTAAACATTGAACCCCTACACCAACGTCGCTTATAGCAAGTCTTGAACCTTTATCAACTAAATCTTCATGTAACTTAATAGCTTCATAACAAACTCTTACTATATTTAATGGTACTTCACAAGCAACTTTTAGCGCTTTTTCCATTGTTTCTGCTTTTATTCTTTTTTCCTCTTCTGTTTCTTTAGGAAGCCCATAAGCTTTTGATAATGGTAAGAAACATTCTGCATCATCATCTATCATTTTTAATAAATCTTTTTCTAATTTTCCTGCTTTATTTAATATATCTTTTACACTTTCTTCATACTCAGCATACTTTTTCTTTCCTATTGTAAGATTGCATACCATACTCCCTAAAGCCATACCAATTGCACCAACTAGTGCGGCAGCTCCACCGCCACCTGGTACTGCTTCTTTAGAAGATAGTACTTCTACAAAATCAACACAAGTTTTATCTGCTATTTTCATGATAATCCTCCTTAAAAGGATGTAGGAAAATATCCTAAATTATCTTAGAGATATTTCCTACTCTTTATTTATAAATTAATACACTTAGAATAATCCAGCTATTACTCCATTTTCATCAACATCTATTTTTTCTGCTGCTGGAACTTTTGGTAATCCTGGCATTTTCATTATTTCTCCAGTAAGTGCAACTATAAATCCAGCTCCTGCTGAAATTGATGCTTGTCTTACAGTTATTCTAAATCCTGTTGGTCTACCTAATTTAGTTTGGTCATCAGTTAAAGAATATTGAGTTTTAGCCATACATACTGGAACTTTAGTAAATCCAAGTTTTTCTAAGTTAGCTATTTCTTTATCAGCTTCTGGAGTATAATCTACACCATCTGCTCCATAAATCTTAGTAGCTATAGCATTTATCTTATCTTTTATAGATAAATCATCTTCATAGCAGAATCTAAAATTATTTTCTTCTTCATCTAATAATCTTAAAACTTCTTTAGCTACTGCAATTCCACCTTCTCCACCTTTTGCCCATACTTCAGAAAGAGCAACATTAACGCCTAATTCTTTACACTTGTCTTCAACAAGTTTAAGTTCAGCTTCAGTATCAAGTGGGAATCTGTTTATTGCAACAACTGCTGGTAATCCATATACTTGAGTTATGTTTTCAACATGTTTTAATAAGTTTGGAAGTCCTTTTTCAAGAGCTTCTAGATTTTCTTCGTTTAAGTCTGCTTTAGCAACTCCACCATTGTATTTTAATGCTCTTACAGTAGCAACTATTATAACAGCATCTGGTTTTAAATTTGCCATTCTACATTTTATATCTAAGAATTTTTCTGCTCCAAGGTCAGCACCGAAACCAGCCTCAGTTATTACATAATCTGCAAAGTGCATAGCCATTCTTGTAGCTATAACAGAGTTACATCCATGAGCTATATTTGCAAATGGTCCACCATGTACAAATGATGGTGTTCCTTCAAGAGTTTGAACTAGGTTTGGTTTTAAAGCATCTTTTAATAATGCAGCCATAGCACCATTAGCTTTTAATTGTCTAGCTGTTACAGGTGCACCTTCGTAGCTATATCCAACTATTATGTTTCCTAATCTTTCTTTTAAGTCAGCTATATCACTTGCCAAACAGAACGCTGCCATTATTTCAGAAGCAACAGTTATATCAAATCCATCTTGTCTAACTGCTCCATCGCCTTTTTTACCCATACCATCAACGATATTTCTAAGTTGTCTATCGTTCATGTCTACACATCTTCTCCAAGTTATTTTCTTAGGGTCTATTCTAAGTTCATTTCCTTGATGAATATGATTGTCAAGCATAGCAGCTAAAAGGTTATTAGCAGCTCCTATAGCATGAAAGTCTCCTGTGAAGTGTAAGTTTATATCTTCCATAGGAACAACTTGTGCATATCCTCCACCAGCTGCCCCACCTTTAACACCAAATACTGGTCCTAGAGATGGTTCTCTTAGAGCAACTAATACATTTTTATCTAATTTTGCAAATGCATCAGCAACACCGATAGTAGTAGTAGTTTTTCCTTCACCTGCTGGAGTTGGGTTTATAGCTGTAGTTAATATTAACTTAGCTTTTTTCCCAGTTTCTCTTTTTAGTAGATTGTAGTCAACTTTGGCTTTGTATTTACCATATAGTTCTACATCTTCTTCACCTAGTCCTAATTTTTTTGCAACCTCTCTAATATCTTGAGGTTTAGCTTCTTGAGCTATTTCAATGTCAGATTTAAATCCCATAACTGAATCTCCTCCCACAACCTAAATAGATTTAAAATATAATTTTTGTATAAATTGTATTAATATGTAAAAATTATATTTTATAAGATAATTATACATGTAAAATTGCTTAAAAACTAGCTACTAAGCTATTAAAATATCTTTAACTTAATAGCTAGTCATTTATCTAATTAATCATTTATTACCTATCTAATACCTATTTATTGCCTTTAACCAACAACCCAATTATAAATCAAAATTTCTATTTATCTTTAAGTGACATTAATTTCTCTTTTATTTCTTTAATTTGTGCCTTTGTTGTTTCACTAGAATCATATGGAGATTGATTAGCTCTATCAGAATCTATAACATCTTGATTGTAATAGATAAATCCTAAAGATTCCCCATCTTCTAAGTTTTGTATTATAAATTCTTCATCTTCTTTATTTCTGATTTTGTTACCTACAACAAATACCTTATTTACGCCTATATCATGACCAAGTTTTTTAACTTTTCTATATGTTTGGAGACTTCTTTCTCCTGGCTCTACAACTACTATAAAAGCATCTACACCTTGAGCTGTTCCTCTTCCTAAGTGTTCAATTCCAGCTTCCATATCCATAACAACTACATCTTTATTTTGTAGTATTAAGTGTGAACAGAGTCTTTTTAAAAGAACGTGCTCTGGACATACACATCCAGTGCCACCAGAATCCACTGTTCCTAATGTAAGTAATCTCACTCCGTTGTATTCTTTACAGAAATTTTCAGGTATATCGTCTACTTTAGGATTCATCTTAAACATTTTTCCAAATGAACCTACAGAAGCAGCTGTTCTATCTGAAACTAACTTTTTCATTTCTGATATAGGTACTATTGATTCATATACTTCTTTTGGAAAACCTAGTGCTAAAGCTAAATTAGCATCAGGATCGGCATCAACAGCAACAACTCTGTATCCGTCTTCAGCAAACATCCTAGAGAGCATTGAAGAAAAAGTCGTTTTACCTACTCCACCTTTACCTGTTATTGCTATCTTCATAATCCCTACCACCTTTATTACTATTTGCTTTTTATTTTATTTATGTTTTAGTGTAGTTATCTATTTTTTAAACACTAAAAATAAACTACAGCTAGTCCTTACAGGAACCAATTACATTTACCCTACTAGCTTTTCAAAGCAGCATGTATAGTTTTAGTATTCTTCATTATATTGTTTATATTTTATTTATTCAGTATATTCATTGTATTTTGATGTTCTTTTCTTTAATATTTGACTTCATTCAACTATAAAACCTTTATTTAGATATAAAATCGTTTTTTCTAAGGCTTTAGCCATTTTCTAAGCTTCTGCTTCAACACCCATTTTTTCTTCAACTAATGCTTCGAAGTGAACACGTTTCTTTTCTATATCTTCTATTATTGTAGCTGCTAACTCTTTTGGATTTGTATTTACAGTAAATGTTGCACCAACTTTATCTTTTAATTCGCTAGTTAATATATCTACTGCTCTTGAAGAACCAGCTATTGGAGGCATTATTCCTAAGTAAGTGTCTATACCAGAAGCTACAACATAGCATCCTATAGCAACTGCTTTTTCTGACATCCACTCTGGAGCTATACCTACAACTGGAAGGTCACACATATCCATATCTAAGTAATTAGCTGCTGCTCCAACTAAATCTAATATACGGCTTATATCAACGCAAGAACCCATATGTAGTACTGGTGGGATTCCTACTAATTTACAGACAGTTGCAAGACCTTTACCTGCATATTTTTCAGCTGCATCAGTTTCCATTAAACCAAATTTAGCTGCTGCTGAAGCACCACATCCTGTAGTAACTACTATTATGTCGTTTTTAATTAATTCTTTCATTATTGTTACGTGAGCCTCATTTGAAACTCCTTTAGCATTGTTACATCCAACTACACCAGCTGCTCCTCTTAATACTCCAGATTTTAAACAGTCTGTTAATGGCTTAACTGTTCCTGCTGGATCTATATGAGAGTTTACAACTCTGTCTAATTGATTTACTACTGCTTCTACACTATACCCAACTGTTGCCCCTGATTTTAATTCAGGTATAAGTACTTTTGATTTATCTCTATTTTTAAAGTTTAAGATAGCTTCTTTAACTATTGATTTAGCATCATCAAGAGCTTGTTCTTCTCTAAATTCAATATAAGTTGAACCTGTTATTTTAGCTTTTGGAGAAGTTGTTACAAATTTAGTGTGGTAACAATCTGCTACTCTAGCTAGTGCAGGGAATATACATTGAACGTCAACTATTACAGCCTCAACTGCTCCAGTTACTATTGCAAGTTCTTGTTGATGGAAGTCTCCTGCTATTCTTACACCATGTCTCATTGTAATTTCATTACCTGTACAACACATACCAGCTAAGTTTATTCCATCTGCTCCAACTTCTTTAGCTAAAGCTATTAAGTCTGGTTCTTCTGCAGCTAAAACTATCATTTCTGATAATGCTGGCTCATGTCCATGTAATATTATATTAACTTTATTTTCTTCTAATACTGCTAAGTTAGCTTCTGTTCTTCTTGGTACTGGAGTTCCAAATAAGATATCGCTTAAACGAGTACCTATCATAGAACCACCCCAACCATCAGCCATAGAAGTTCTTAGACTCATGTGTATTAAACTATCTATATCACCAGTACAACCTATATGAGTAGAGTGCATTATTGTTGCAATTTCTCTATCTATAGCTCTTGGTTCTATAGCATATTCTTTCCATATTTTTTGTCTTGGTTCTGGCGCATTTTTTATAAATCTTAATGTCCCAAAAGGTTTACCAAATTCCATTAATGCAATTTCTGCCACTTCATGTGCTACATCATAGATATCTCTACCTTCTGTTTCTACATCCCATTCTTTAGCTAAAGTAATTAATTTAGCTTCGTCTCTTATTTTATAGTTTCCATTTGGATCAGCTAATGCTAATGTATGTGCTATATCTCTAGCATGGTCTGAATGGGCAGCTGTCCCACCAGCAACCATTCTTGCAAAGTTTCTACCTACTATAGTGTGTTCGTCTGCTCCACATAACCCTCTTGGAGTTTTAGGACTTATTCTACATGGTCCCATTCCACATATTCTACAGCAAACCCCTTGAAGACCAAAACCACATTGTGCTTTAAAGCCTTCTTTTCTATCATACATTGTTTCTACGCCTTCTTCTCTAGCTTTTGCTATCATCTTCTGGCTGTTTAAATCAATTGTTAACATTTTTTCATCCATATTCCTATCCCCTTTTTTTGATTTTTAAAATCCCCCAGGTGACTGACTTCATGTCATAAAATAATAAAATAAATGCTTTCTAAGTTGATTATATACTAATTTTCAGCACTTTGCTTTAGATTTAAATATTTTTTTAACAAAATTAGATAATACATAAAAATTTTATTTTTAATACCTAATTTAAGTTAATTTAACTACTCATTTTTGGCTATTTTTTAATACTTGAGCCTACTTTTTTGATACTTTAGTTTAATTAAATTATGTTTTGATTTTTTTAAATCAATTTTGAATTATTTCTAGTCAATTTTTTGATATTATATCTTATTTGTGTGTTTATTATTTCTCACTACTTTTTTGGACTTGTTACAGATTTTTACTCCCTATACCATAATTAGTAAAAACTTCTTAGAATAGCATTTTTTGGACTAATTTTTTGAAATTTTTTTATTTTTCTTACTTTAATATTAATTATAGCTTCAAATTGAACATTTGTATATATTCATTTGAAGCTATAATTATTTTTTATATAAAATTTTTTTAATATTGCATTAATTTAGATATTATGACTACATTTTATCTTTTAACGCATTTATTTTACACACTTAATGTTTTTATTTCATACTTTTAGCTACAATAGCTCCATACGCAATAGAGTACAATTTAGATTCATGTGAATCAGCTCTTGATACTAAAACTATAGGAGCTTTTGCGCCCATAATTATACCTGCTGATTTAGAATCTGCCATGTATGTAAAGGCTTTTCCTATGCCATTACCAACTTCTATTGTTGGAACCAACATAATATCTACATCTCCAGATACTTCACTTTTAAATCCTTTTATCTCACTAGCTTCTTTTGAAACTGCTAAGTCAAAAGCTAAAGGACCTTCTACAATTACATTATCTCCAAATTCTCCTGCTTGACAAGCTTTTGCTAACATATCTGCATCTACAGTAGCTTGCATTTTAGGATTTACTTTTTCCTTAGCTGCTAAGCATGCAACTTTTACAGTTTCCATACCTAAAGCTTTTGCTGCTTTTATAGAATTTTTTAATATCTTTGCCTTTTGTTCATAGTCAGGAGCTATATTCATTCCTCCATCTGTAGTTATCAATAGCTTATGGTATCTTTCTAACTCATATACCATAACATGACTTAATAAACTATCAGTTCTAAGACCATAATCTTTATTTAACACTTCTTTCAAGATAACAGATGTATCTAATAAACCTTTCATTACAAAATCAGCTTCTTTACTTGATACTAATTTAACTGCTATTTCAGCACAGTCTTTAATATCATCCTTGTCAATAATTTTAATTCCACCCAAATCAAATTCTATTTCTTTTGATATTTCTCTTATCTTTCCTTCATTTCCAACCAATATAGGAGTAATTATATTTCTTTCTACAGCATCCTTTATAGCCATTAAAACTTCTTTGTCGTGAGCTGCTGCTACAGAAAGTACTATTTTTTCTCCTCCTTTAAGCTGCTCTAAAATATCATCTAATTTCTTTATCAAAAGTAACCCCTCCCTTATATATATTTAACTAAATAATACCATATTTGATATGTCTTTTATCAATTTATTTTTTATGTTACAAAAAATTTGTACAACTAAAATCTGCTTTAATATTTAATTATTATAAATTCAAGATACTTATGAAATATAATATTACAAATAGTAAATAAGAGTAAAAATACTTAGACAAAGTAAATAAAAAAAGTGGTACAACATAATAAATGTTCTACCACTCTTAATTAATAAAATTTAATAGCATCAGATAAAACTCGCTAGCATCAAGTCCAACCTAATAAAGTAAAACCTAATAGAATCTAATACAATCTAATAACATTCTTACTTATTTATACCAAGCTCTTTTAAACAAGCAATCGTAATCTCATCCTGTGGATTTAATTCATAAGCTCTTTCTATATAGTAAGTTGCATCATCAATTTCACCATTGTTTAAGTAAGCCATACCTAAATTACAAAGAATTTCTGGGTCCTCTTTTATCTTAGCAGCTTGCTCAAAATACTCTATTGCTTTATCTAAATTATATTTAGAAGCTTCACAAAGCCCTAATTCAACTATAGCATCTACTTGCTTAGGTTTTATTACTAATATCTTCTCAAAATACATCTTAGCCTGCTCTATTTCGCCCATACCCTTATATCCTAGCCCTATCATAAACAGCAAATTCCACCAATCCATATGTTCTTCTTCCAGTGGCAGTAATTTTTCTAATCCCTCTTTAAACTTACCATGGAATATAAGTGTATATCCTTCTTCATACTGTACTTTAAAATCCATCTTTCCTAAATTTTCTTGTATCTCAGCCACTAAGTCAGCATCTAAACCTAATCTTAATGCATCTTCCCATGTCAATTTAGTCTTCAAATATTGACCTTGATTATAATAATGATAACCTAAATGATAATAACCTAATGCAAAATCATTATCAATATCTATTATCTTTTCAAGTTTGGCCATTGCCTCAAGTAAAAATGCATTCATAGCCTTATCATCTAGGTCTTTTTGATATTGTTTTGCTATCTCTTGGCACACAATTGCATAATTATACATTGCATCTAAATCATCTGGATACATAGTTATAAATGCTTTTATATATATTAAAGAATCTGTATGCTCTCCAATCTCAAAGTATTTTCTAGACATGTATCCCATATATGCTTTTAAATCTAAGTTAATATCCTTAGACAAAGCATCTAAAAACTTTTCATATTCTCCATTATTTTTAAATTTACTATCTATACCAATTATATATATCATTGCATCTGCTATAGACATTGAGTTTAACTTATCTTGAGCAGTTTTTTCTTTTATACCTTTTACTAGTACCTCATTTTTTATAGGTACATCTAGCCCACCTTTTGGCACATCATAACTCTTTAATTTAAATTCTCCACCATGCTTTATAGTTATAAAAGCTAGTTCTTCTGCCTTCTTCAGTAAATACTTTTCTATTTTAAAATCCATTGTTTCCTCCTAAATACTTAAATTTCTACTTTATGAGTTTTAGATTTCTCAAATATTTTTTTATCATCATATTCAAATAAGACTATATTTTCTTCTTCTCTTATTTCTGTATTTATATTATTTTTTAAATCCACAATATTAAATTTAAATGGTTCAAAATGAACATATTTTATTATATGTTTTGCTGGTTTATCAACAAAATTAGGTAGATATGTTGATAAGTTATCATTATCTTGTAAAAATACATGACATCTATTCTTAAAGTCATCCACATCTAACTTATTAAAAAACTGTGGTATATTTGATGTCTTACCTAGTGAAATGTAGTCATACTTTAATATATCATTAAATACATCATTGTCTATATTTATTTTTTCATTATAGAAATCCAGTAATATTTTGTATAATTGATTTTTCCCCTGTGCCAAGTCAAAATACCCATTTTCATCAAAGTACTTAGCAAAAGTTTCAAAAAATTTAAAAGGACTTTGTTTATAAAATTTGCCTATAATATATCTCATGGACAACACAAAGTTTTTAGAATTGTAGTATCTTTCAAGTACATCTTCTATATCCTTTAATTTCAATGTTTCTTCATAGCTTATATAATTATTGTATAAAAACTCATATGGAGCATAATCCTTATATTTAAATCCATGCTCATCTGCTACCTTTCTCATACCTGTACCCTTAATCATCTTTAAGAAACCTAATTGTAAGTGTTCTATCCCTAGATTAAATACATCATTAAATGAGTTCTCAAAGCTTTCATAATCCTCATAGGGAAGTCCTGCAATTAAGTCTAAATGTTGATGTATATTTCTATAAGATGCTACTGTCTGAACAACATGAGATAACTTTTTGAAATCATCTCTTCTTCCTACTGCATCAAGTGTTTTTTCATTTGTCGACTGTACTCCTATTTCAAACTGGAAAAGCCCTTCTTTACAGTCAGCCAAAAACTCTAGCATCTTGTCATCTATCAAATATGCTGTAACTTCAAAATGATAGGTTGTATATCCATTATCATTTTTCATAAGAAAATCCATAATTTCCATAGCTACTTTTTTATTTGCATTAAAAGTTCTATCAATAAATTTAATTTGTGAGACTCTTGCATCTATTAAAGCTTTTAAATCTCTTTTTATTCTATCTAAGCTGAAATATCTCAGACCAGGAATGGTAGAAGATAAGCAGTATTGACAGTTAAATGGACAACCTCTTGACGACTCATAATATACTATTCTATTTTCATATTCCTTTGGATTTAAATTTTCATAAGGACTAGGAATCTCGTCCAAATTTTGAAGAAGTTCCATAGGTTTATTTACTATTATCTCGCTTCCTTGTCTATATACCAATCCGTCTACACTTTTTATTTCTTTTTTTCCTTTAAGATGAAGCACTAAATCTCTAAAGATTAATTCTCCTTCTCCATAAAGTATATAATCTACAAAATCGTATTTCTTCATTGCCTCATAGCTATCATAACTCACTTCTGGCCCGCCCAAAGCTATTTTAGTATTTGGTCTAATTTTTTTTAGATTATCACAAAGTTTAACTATATCTCCTATATTCCAGATATATGTTGAGAATAAAATTATATCATATTCATTTTTGTATATATCTTTTAAAATATAATCTAAGTCATTGTTTATCGTATATTCTTTCATGTCAACTTCTAGCAAATTCCTTACAAATTCTTTTAGGTATCTTATAGCTAAATTTGTATGAATAAACTTAGAATTCAACGTTGTTAATAAAATTTTCAAATATTTCTCACCTCTTTTTAATATTATACTGCTTTTTGTACCCCTTATAGGTTAAAATAGTATATGTAAAGTCTATATAACATTTATATAATTAGATTATTAATTTCAAGTAATGTGAGGAAAGGAAGTTTTTTATGGAATTAATTGAAAAAGTATCTATCAACTCTTTATCAAAAAGAGATTTACTGCTTATTATAAAGTCTCTTGAATACACTAATGAAAATACCCAAATTAGTGATTTTATCGACCTTAGAAATAATATAGTAAAAGAATTATGTTTCTTAACTGACACTAAAGAAAAAGATTTTTTGGATTACTTAGAAAAAAACAGTAATCTCTAGTAACCTAAACCTTTTTAAACTTTAATATATAAATACCTGATTTAGAATGTATCTTTATGCTTAATATATTATCACTAAAGGTTTTCGACATAACTGTTATTTGATTAAATATGGGGTCTATTGTAGTATCGCCTTCTTCAAGGCTTATAAGACTTCTTGGTTCTATTTTTTTATTATACATTTTAACCCCAATTTTATATTTTCTCAACTTAACAACATATTCTGACATAGAAAGAATAAAATCTATATTATCTTCGTTTAATTCAGTCTCTTCACCTAAAATAGATAATATAGATTTTTTCATGCTTTTAATTCCTTCATTTTCTACATTTCTGTCTTCTATATAAATATCATATAAAATATTTAAAACACTTGATAGAATACTTTCTTCATCATAATCTTCATATTTTAAATCAATATATTTATCAATTAATTGTATTGTGCCTATCCTTGCCATCTGAAACTTTACAATATCAGACTTGTCTAATTCTATAGAAAAACCTATTATCTTGTCTTTAATATTTTGTAGTAATTCGACATATTCAATTTTACTGTTATTTATAAGATTGTGCATAACAGAATTATATGCTACAGAACTTAATAAATAATCAAATAAGAATTCCTCTTTTCTAAAGTAACTCACATATTTTTTTATTAATTTAACAACCTCATCTTCACTTTTTTGAATATTAGTATTTGATAAAATTAATGGTAATAAAATATTTAAAAAATTGACATTACCTATTTTTTCTCCATAAAATCTGAAGTAAATAAGTTCATCTTTCAATCTCTTTTCGTCTATATATACACATCTTTGAGTTTTATCATCTATTAAGGATTTTGTATTTATTATAATTAAATCTTTAAGAGTCTTACTTCCATTATTAAAAGAAGATGTGTAGACTTTTTTTATTAATACGTCATTCATAAATATATCCTTTCTCAAAAACTTAATTTAAATATCCTGCTATTAAAAAAAAAGAGACAGCCCGTTAAGAAGCTGTCATATATAGGGGGATAGTAGTGTACAAAAATCATTGTAATCTACTATCTATATATTATTATACGATACTACTTTTTTATATGTAAAGCATCAGTTTTCGACATCCCTATATTCTACAGTTATACAAATTGCGTACTAAGTTCAATTTTATTCTTTTTATTTCAACATTTTGTTGTATTACATTCTTTCTGGAGCGTGCATTCCCAACAGCTTCAGAGAATTTTCTAAAGTTTGTTTTGTGGCTTGTACCAAAGCAAGTCTCGATTTTCTAATCTCTAAATTTTCCACTAAAATTGGATTGTCATGATAAAATTTATTAAACGCTTGAGCTAAATCTAGCATAAATCTTGTAACTATATGCGGTTCATTCTTCTTTAGAGCAAGTAAAATATTTTTATTAAATGACTCTATAACTCTAAGAACTTCTGCACTATCTTCATCAGCCAATAGACTATAATCTATATCAGAAGTGATTTCTTCTTTTGCTTTTCTTAAAACTGCACAACATCTAGCATGTGTATATTGAACATATGGCCCAGTCTCTCCATCAAAGCTTAATGTTCTTTCCCATGAGAAAGTATAGTCTTTTATTCTACTATTAGATAGTTCTTGGAATACTACAGCTCCAACACCTACTTGTTTAGATATTTCATCTACATTTTTAGCATCTGGGTTTTTAGTTAGTATAATATCCTTAGTTTTATCTATAGCTTGATTTAATGCATCTTCTAAAAATACAACTCTTCCTTTTCTAGTTGACATAGTCCCTTCTTCAAGAGCTACCATACCAAATCCAACATGCACTAAGTCTTTTGCCCATTCATATCCCATAAGTTCAATTACTTTAAACCATTGTTGGAAATGTAGGTTTTGTTGAGAACCAACTACATATATACACTTATCAAAATCATAAGTTTCTTTTCTATATATTGCTGCAGCTAAATCTCTTGTCATATATAATGTTGAGCCATCATTCTTAGTAATAAGAGCTGGTGGCATCTTATATTCTTCTAAATCAACGATTCTTGCACCTTTAGACTCTTGTAAAAGATTTTTCTCTTCTAACAACTCTATTACTCTGTCCATCTTATCAGAATAGAAACTTTCACCTGCTAAAGAATCAAATTCTATATCTAAAAGTTTATATACTCTACTAAATTCTTTTAGACTTTCATCTCTAAACCATTGCCATAATTCTTTTGCTTCTTCGTCACCATTTTCTAATTTAGTAAACCATGCTCTTGCTTCATCTTCCATTTCTGGATGTTGTTCTGCTTCCTCATGGAATCTTACATATAATTTTAATAATTCTGGGATTGGATTAGATTCTACTACTTCCTTTTCTCCCCACTTTTTAAAGGCCACTATTAACTTACCAAATTGAGTTCCATAGTCACCTAAATGATTTATTCTTATAGTTTTGTATCCTTGTGATTCATATATCTTATATAGAGCATTACCTATTACTGTAGTTCTTATATGCCCTATATGGAAAGGCTTTGCTATATTTGGAGAAGAGTATTCAACTATTACAGTTTTATCTTTTCCAAAATCACTACGACCATAATTTTCTTTTTCATCTAATACTTTTTTGATTACAGTTTCTGCTAATTGAGATTTGTTTACAAAGAAATTCACATATCCGCCTAATTGTATTACTTTTGTTATCTCTCCACTAGCTTCTATACTTTCTGCTAATTCACTTGCTATCATGTTTGGAGCTTTTCTAAATACTTTAGCTAATTTAAAGCATGGAAAAGCATAGTCACCCATGTCCTTGTTTGGTGGAACTTCTATAAGTGCCTCTATCTCTTCTATCGACAGTTCTTCTATTTTCTCTTTAAGGCAATTTGATATTGCTACCTTGAAATCTTGCATCTTGTTGCTCCTCTCTACATTGTTCCTGGTTTATATTGTGCTTATCTCTTTATGTTAAATCAAATTTAGTGTTTTTTCAAGTATTTCATTACAGGGCAAAACACTTTAATAATTATGTTTTCTGTATATATTAAAAATACTATAATTACAGTTTTTATCTATACGATTATTGCTTTTCTATAAGTCTTTTTCACTCTTGACTTTTATTCCTTCTTCTTCCAGTAACTTTGCTGTGATACCTTTCCCTGGTATTTTTTTGCCTGAAAAACTACCATCATACACTAGATTACATCCACAAGAGGGGCTACCCTCTTTTAGTATTGCTTCGCTACATACATATAATCTTGCTATTTTTAGAGTTTCTTCAGCCCCTCTTACAAAGTTTTCTGTTACATCTTTATTATCTTCTTTTGTGATTACTTTTCCATCAACTATCTCAGCAGGAGGTCTTGGTGTAGATAAACCACCTAACTGTTCTGGACATACAAGAGTAAAATCTTTACCTTTTAGGTATTCTTTTACTTCTTCATTTTCATTATTATCGCCACTATATTTACAATTTATTCCTATTAAACATGCAGATACTAATATCATAAAAATGTGCTCCTATACAAATTATTTTAGTTTAACAATTGTTACTCCTGCTCCACCTTCTCCATACTGGCCACCTCTTTGTGATTTTACATGTCTATTTTTTCTTAAAATGTCTTGTAGTCCTGATTTTAGCACTCCTGTACCAATTCCATGTATTACTGTTACAGATTCTAGACCTGCTACATATGCATCATCTAGATATTTTTCGACTTCCATTATAGCTTCTTCTAAATTTAAACCTCTAAGGTCAACTTCACTTTTTATATTTCCAGATTTTGCCCTTATGATATTTCTTGTTGATTTAGTAACGTGTTTTGAAACATCCTTGTGAGATTTTTGTAAAGATTTAAAAGGTAGAGTCATCTTCATTATACCAATTTGCACTACTGCTTCTTTTCTCTTTTTGTCTACAGAAACCACACTACCATTTTGATTTAAAGTTATTACTCTAACTTCTTCCCCTGGTTTTAGGTCTTTTATTTCTTTACTTGAAACTTTTGGAACTATCATACTTTTTACTGTCGGTTGAAGACTTCCCATAGAACTAGTCAATTCTTTTCTAAGTTCTTCTATTTTACGATTTTTTTCTTTAGAAGCTCTTTCTTGTTCTAAACTTCTAAGTTCCTTTATTATAAGGTCTACTTCTTCCTTAGCTTGTCTTGTTATTGAAAATGCTTCTGATTTAGCCTTTTCAATCATCTTATCTCTTTGAGTAACTAATTTTTCAAGTTTTTCGTCGTATTCTACTTTTAGTCTTTCTATCTCTTCCTTCAATCTCTCAGCTTCTTCTCTATCTTCAATAGCTTTGATTCTGTTCTTTTCAACATTTTGTAATACATCTTCTAAAGCTATGTTATCTGTGTTTATATATTCTTTGGCACGTGAAATTACATAGTCACTAAGTCCAAGTTTTCTGGAAATCTCAAACGCATTTGATTTTCCAGGAACACCTATAAGTAACTTATATGTTGGACTTAAAGTTTCTATATCAAATTCAACTGCTGCATTTTCTACACCAGATTTAGTAAGAGCATAATTTTTAAGTTCACTATAGTGAGTAGTTGCTATACATTTCGCTCCTACAGAGTTTATATCTTCTAATACTGCTATTGCAAGTGCAGCTCCCTCAACAGGGTCTGTTCCTGCTCCTAATTCGTCAAATATAACTAAAGAGTCTGCTGTTACGGTTTTTAGTATTGATACTATATTTGTCATGTGAGATGAAAATGTAGATAAACTTTGCTCAATACTTTGTTCATCTCCTATATCTGCAAATACATTATCATATACACACATACTACTTCCATAATCAGCAGGTATGTGAAGTCCACTTTGTGTCATAAGTGCAAATAAACCTACAGTTTTTATTGTAACTGTTTTACCACCTGTATTTGGACCTGTTATTACCAATGTGTGGAAGTCTCTTCCTAAATAAATAGTATTTGCCACTACTTTTTTCTTATCTAATAGTGGATGTCTTCCATTTTTTATATTTAAATATTTATCCTCATTTAATGTAGGCTCTATACCTCTCATTTGTATAGAAAGTTTTCCTTTTGAAAATGCAAAGTCTAATCTTCCAAGTATCTCTTGATTGGATATCAAATCTTCACTTACTTCTCCAACCATTGCAGAAAGTTCTGATAAAATTCTCTCTATCTCTTCTTGCTCTCCTAATTTTAGCTGTCTTAACTCATTGTTCATCTCTACTATAGTCATTGGCTCTATAAAAAGTGTCGCACCAGAAGATGACTGGTCATGTACTATACCAGCTACTTGCGACCTATATTCAGATTTTACAGGTACTACAAATCTATCACCTCTTAGAGAAATTATGGCATCTTGTAAGTATTTTTGATAAGTAGTTGAACTTATTATTGAATTTAATTTAGACCTAATGGATTGATTTTTTTGAGCTATTCTTCTTCTGATATCTCTAAGTGTACTTGAAGCATTGTCAGATATTTCTACTTCACTTATTATCGCATTGTATATCTGTTCTTCTATATCTTTATATACATATAGAGAATTTGATAGAGATTGTATTATTGGATAATTAAAATCTTCTTCATCACTGCTAGATAGACTATTTTTTAATCTTCTAGCTACTCTTAAAGTATCCGCTATCATAATTAAACTTCCTGGGTCAAGAGATGCACCTATATAGGCTCTTTTAACCTTATCTTCTATATCATGAATACCATCCAAACCTACTGAACCTCTCTTTATAATAATTGATTGAGCTTCACTAGTTTCTTCTAGCATGGACTTTACTTCTACAAAATCAGTATTTGGAACTAAACTTTCTATATATTTTAGACCTAAAGAAGATGAGGCTTTCTTCTTTAATAAATCTATTATTTTATTGTATTCTAGAACTCTTAACGATTTCTCATTCATTTTTCTATATTCACCATCCTCAATATTTTAACTTTTTTCTTTAATATTTAAAATGTATGCTTTCCAAGCATTTTCAATAAAAACTGCAAGTTTTATTTCTTTTTTATTTCTAAATTTATTATATTTTTTCTCTTTTAGATATATTTTAAACATATTTTGTATTATACTATGTATGTAGCTATCTATATATTATACATAAACATGCTTTATTTGTAATATAATCTGTTAAAAAATCTTCTTTAATATTTTTTAAAGGAGTTTATTTTAGCTTATTTTATAAAAATAGCTACTTATATAGATAAATTAAGGAGGAACACAAGTCATGGGAAACGTATTAGAAGGATTAAAGCCAGAAAATGTTTTTAAAAACTTTGAGAAAATATCTCAAATTCCTAGAGGTTCTGGAAACGAGAAAGGCATAAGTGATTATTTACTTAGCTTTGGTAAAAATTTAGGGCTTGAAACTATCCAGGATGAAAGTTTAAACATAATAATAAGAAAGCCTGCTACAAAAGGATATGAAAATTGTCCAGGAGTAGTTCTTCAAGGACATATGGATATGGTTTGTGAAAAAGAAAAGAATATTGAACATGATTTTCTTAAAGACCCTATAAAATTAAGAATTAATGGTGATATGATATACGCTACTGGAACTACTCTTGGAGCTGACAATGGTATCGCTGTTGCTATGGGTATGGCTATATTAGAAGATAATACTTTAGAGCATCCAGCATTAGAAGTTTTAGTTACTGTTAATGAAGAAGATGGTATGAATGGTGCTGATGCATTAGACCCAAGCTTAATCAAAGGTCAATATATCCTAAACATGGACTCCGAGGAAGAAGGATATCTATTAGTTAGTTGTGCTGGTGGTAAAACTTGTGTTGTTAGTCTACCTGTTGAGTACAAAGAAGTTGGAGCTGACAAGCAAGCTTTATTAGTTGAAGTTACTGGATTATTAGGTGGACATTCTGGTATGGAAATTGTTTTACAAAGAGCAAATGCTAACAAAGCAATAGCTAGAGTATTAAGCGTACTAGATGTTGATTACGAATTAGTTTCAGTTGATGGTGGTACTAAGCATAATGCTATACCTCGTGAAGCTAAATGTATAATAGCTGTTGATAAAGCTGATGTTGAATCTGCTAAAAAACAAATAAATGATATTTTAACTGCATTTAAACATGAGTTTACTACTTCTGACCCTGATATGGCTTATTCAGTAGTTGAAACTTCTGCAACTAAAGCTCTTACTAAAGACTGCAAAGAAAAAGTTATTCAAATGTCAAGCTTAACTCCTCATGGTGTTCAATCTGTAAGTCTTGATATAGAAGGATTAGTTGAAAGTTCTACTAACTTTGCTATAATTGAAACTAAAGAATCAACTATTGAATTCTTAACTTCTGTTAGAAGTTCTGTTATGTCTATTAGAGATGAGATAGCTGATAGAATAAGACTTTTAGCTCAAGCTTTAGGTGCTGACTATGGTCTTACATCTCAATATCCAGCTTGGGAATTTAAAAAAGGTTCTAAATTAGAAAAAATATGTAGTGAAACTTATGAGAAATTAACTGGTAAAGTTCCTACTGTTATGGCTCTACATGCTGGTCTTGAGTGTGGATTATTACTTGATAAACTTCCTCATGCTGAAGCTATCTCTATAGGACCAGATATGTTTGATGTTCATACTCCAAAAGAACACGTTAGTATACCTTCTATTGCTAATGTTTGGGATTATGTTATTGAAATATTAAAATCTATGAACCAATATTAAGACTAAGTTTTAAGAAGCAGATTTTAATTCTAAGTAAATCCATATAAAATTAACCTGTAAATTAATACTAATGTTAGCATCAAGTTTAATTTTAGTATTAATTCATAGAAATAAAGCCTAATGATGATAATAACATACGTCATTGGGCTTTATTATTTTTACTTTAAAAAGATTTATTAGATACTTTTTATTTAAAAATTTATTATATTTTTATACTGAATCTTATATAAATTAATACATCTCTTTTATGTACAATTATACAAAACTCGTTCAATTGTATCTTATTTACAATTTTTATAGTAAATCTTACTAAAAATTATACTCCTACTATTTTAAATTTATTTCTTCCTTGCTTCTTAGAATCATAAAGAGCATCATCTGCCATTTGATATAATTCGTCATATTTCTGTCCATATTTTGTTATTACTACACCCATACTTATAGATATGCTTTTTCCACTTGGCAGTTTTATGAGGTGAATTTGTTTATATACTTCATTACATTTATTGACAAGTTCTTCCTTATTTATTATATCTTTAATATAGATACTAAACTCGTCTCCACCCAATCGACCAACAATATCATTTTTTTCAAAACTTCTAGCAAGTACTTTTGCAACATCAATTAATATTTTATCTCCAATTAAATGCCCATAAGTATCATTAATAGACTTAAAATAATCAATATCTAAAATTAACAAAGCTCCATTTTTGTTAGGAGATAAATTAGATAAACTTTCTGTAGTTAACTTTCTAATATATGCTGAATTAAGAATATTTGTTAAGCCATCTTTTTGAACCTTATCCAGTAACTTATCTTTTTCCTCTTTTTCAGAATCAATATTAGATATTTTTCCAATTACATACACTGGTACACTTTTTTCATTATAAATTATTTTTGAAGTAATTCTAATCCAGTGACAACTACCATCAGCGCATATAGAATACATTTCAGTCGTCCCATTCTCCTGTGACTTGATTACATCAAAAAACTTTTTATTATGTTCTATTTCAATCTCACTCATAGCACTCTTACTTATACCATAATAAGTACTAATTCCTTTCCCTTTCATAGAAACTATCAATTTATCTCGTTTATAATCATATTCAAAAAAGTATTCACTTGCCATTTCATAAACTTCAGCATGCTTTTTAAGTTCCAAAGATATTTTCTGATTCATACTTTTACGTGTATGCAGGCTCCATGCCATACCTCCAATAATGCAAAGTAATAAACTAGCAACTATTAAAATAGTTTCAATTGGATTTTGTTGCATAATATAAAGTAGTGAAAAGTCTTGTCTATATGTAGTGTTTTGATAGATAATTGATTGCATCTTTTCTGATGGAATGCTTATAATAGCTTTATTAAATATACCCAATAATTCCTGCTTACTTGGTTTAACTATTCCAAAGCAAATACTCTGTGATTCATAAGTCTGTGGAACTAAACGTACGTTTTTGTACTTAGGTTGATTAATATAGTACTGTATAGAATATCCTTCTCCATAAGTATAATCTGCAAACCCTTTGTTAACAGCTTCTATACACTCTTCCAAAGTATCATACCATATGACATCCCCATTAAAATAATTATCATAACCAGTCCCTTTAGGTAGAGCTAGACGTTTTCCATCTAAACTATTTTCATTTAATTTGTTATTAATCATCATAATATATTGGGTGGAAACAAATGGTCGAGACATAGTCACATTGTGTTTACGAGAATCTTCATAATCATAAATCATTCCTGCTACAATATCAATTTCATGATTTTTAGTCATTTTATCCAAATCTTTTTGTGACTTTACAGGCACCAGTTCAAACTTCAATCTAGTTTTATCAGATATGTGATTTAATAAATCTATTGATATACCCTTTAATTCTCCTGTTTTTTTATCTATGTTTTGAAATGGTGGCTTATTTAAAAGTACTCCAACTTTTAATGTATCTATATCTTTAATATATGTAGTTTCATCATCAGACAAAATCATCTTACTATTTTCTGGTGTAAAATATTTTTCATACAAAGCAGTCGAAAAATATGGGTCTGTCTGTTCGATATTATTAATTGCTGAATTGAGTCTTTGAGTTAAGTCTGTACTTCCTTTAGGTGTAATAAAATAGAATGGCTTTGGTGAGAATTTAGCTATAGTACGCACACCTTCCATTGGACTCACACTCACATTAAGCAGTGCATCTGCTTCACCAACCTTTAGTGCTTGTAATTGTTCTTCTTGTGACTTACAATATACCAATTTAGGTGATATTAAATTCATCTTGCAATATTCATTTAATTCTTTAAGCCTAGTATTAGAATTCTCTATTACAGCAATACGAATTTCTTTCATAGCTTCTAAACTTATACTATCAATAGCTGTATTTTCATATAATACTTGTAATACTGTATTTACTACTCCATAACTATTACCTGCATAATTATACAATTTTTCCATCTGCTCATTGTATAACATGCTTCCCATTATATCAATCTCACCTTTTTCTAACATTTTCATTAGTTTTGTAAGAACTTCATTTTCATCACCAGATACTTGAACAAATTCATAATTCCATCCAGTATATTGTGCAATTTCTAACAGATATTCGTATGTATATCCAGAGTACTTACCTTGTTTATCTAGTTCAGTTAACCCTTTTTGAATAGGATAAGCAACCCGAATAGTACGATTATCACTACCTAGAGCATTGACATTAAAAGGAAATATGCAAGAAGTGAATATGGATGCAATTACAATAATTAATAAAAGTAATTTTTTTGAATTCACTACACTAATCCTCCATATAATTAAGATTTACAATGCAAATTACTACTTAAACTTTTAGATATGAAAAAGTAGATTAGCATAAAAAAGGATATAAAAATTTACTTAAAAATTTAAATATCCTCACCATATACAATATACCTAGATTATAACTGATTTATTTGATTATTACAACAAATTTACTATATTAAATGTATACATTATCTTGTGCTAATCTTGAGTATATAATACATTCTAAGTTCTATCTTATTTCAAATTTAGCACTATTTCTATTTACAGTTCTCTTATATTTTACACTTGGGTATCCCAATATAAATGAAGTTATAACTGCTTCATTATCATTCATTCCCAATAATTCCTTTAACTTTGGCTCTACATTTGATGCCATAACAAAGAATCCATTGTAGCACATTCCTAATCCTTGAGAATAAGCCATAAGCTCCATATTAGACGCAGCTAATCCACCATCTACATATACACTTCCTCCTAAAGAAGTATCACCAACTACTACCATAAGTAATGGTGCATCATAGAATAGAGAATCATATCCTTCTTCTTTATATCTTTTGTACATTCTCTTAAATGTATTTTTATATATAGAACGTACAGGGTCTTCATCATCAGTATTTAATGCCAAGTTATAAAGCCCTTCTATTGCTAATTCTTTTACTTCTTTTAGTTTTTCTTTTACTAATATGTATCTTATCGGTTGTCTATTTCCACCTGTTGGTGTGTATCTTCCTGCTTCTAATATGTTTTTTATTTTTTCTTCTTCTACCTCTATGTCTTTATAGCTTCTTATACTTCTTCTAAATTTGATAAAGTTTAGTAATTTTTCAGGCTCTAGTTCAAAATTTTCATGATTGAATTCTAATACTTCATTTTTATCAAATCCCTGCATTTCTATTGCATCTGTTGGACATATAGCCATACAGTGACCACAATTAATACAGAGAATATTTTTCACCTTTGCTTTATCTTCTTTAACCCTTATTGCATTTACAAGGCAGTCTGACTCACACATACCACATCCTACACATTTGTCTAAATTTATGTCTATCATTCCAGATTATTCCTCCATTTTAAAATTTTTACTCTAGTATAAATCAAATAGTTGTCCTAGTCAATTTTTATTTTTTTAACAATACAGAGGCTTTAATTTTTTAATTAATCTAAAAAATTTACACTGTAATCTTTCAATTTACCATTATCATATGTTATCTTTGCACTAAAAATTTTGCCTTTTTTAGCCCAATCTAAAAATAATCTGTCGCCTTCCCACATATTTAAGTCAAATATTTTATCATTATCAACCCAAAGTAACTTGCCTTCTTTACAATTATCTAAATCTTTGTTAGATAAAGTTCCTTCAAATTCATCTGAAAAATACAAAAACATATACCAATCTTCTTCATCTTTAAATTTTGGAAAAGTTATCAATCCTTTGTATGTTAATGACTTAAGAGTAAGACCTGTTTCTTCTTTAACTTCTCTAACTATACATTCTTCTGGTGTTTCTCCCTGCTCAAATTTGCCACCAACACCTACATACTTACCTTCATGTACATCATCTTTCTTCTTATTTCTATACAACATTAAAGTCTTACTGTCTTTTTCTATATAACAAATAGTCGTAAGTTTCATATACTTCGCCTTACTTTCTCTTTTCTATTTTTCATTTACTTATTTTATATATTTAAGTTTATTACTATAATTACTGATGCAAAGAATCACTATAATTACTCATTGCAGTCAATTATTAACAAGTTGACCTTAAGTTTATATTAATTATAGTCATTTATTTAAACTAATTATTGTCAATTCACATTTTTAAATTTATTGTTATTTTCCTTATTTACTCATTTTCATTGTTTTCAAGTACATCACTAATATTTTTCATTGCATTAAGAGAAAGCTCTGCAAATTCATCAAATGGAATCCCTATATCTTCTATACTTCTCATTGCATCTCTATTTACATTTGAAGCAAATCTTGTTTCTTTCATTCTTTTAATTACAGATTTTGTCTTTACACTCGTAAGTTTTTTATCTGGATAAACTAAAGCTATTGCAGTTATAAATCCAGTTATAGGGTCTGCTGCATATATAGCTTTTTCCATTAAACTAGTTCTTGTAACCCCCATACCATCATGATGACCAAGTATTGCTCTATACATTTCTTCATCACCAAAATTTTCTTTTTTAAGAAGTTCTACAGTTGTTGTTGCATGACCTTCACAGATTTCTCCTGGTTTTCTTCCAACTATATCTGAATCCAAATCATGTAAAAGACCTGCAACCGCCCATTTTTCTTCTTTTTCTGGCTCTAGTCTTTTGGCTAAATCTTTCATAACTGCTTCAACTGCGTAGCAATGTTTTCTCATTCTATCAGTTTCTAAATACTTAAATAAAATGTCTAAAGCTTCTTCTCTCATTTTCAGTAATCCCCCTGTTTTTTCATAGATATGATATTTTTATATATTAATACACATAAATTCAAGAGTTTTTATATATTTATGTATATTTTTCATGTTATATCTATTCTACACCTTTATAGTAGTGTCCTGCAACTGTTCCAATTTCATCCAATTGCTTATATAAGTTAGTAGCTTTTTCTCCAAGTTTATAATTATTGTTTAAAACCTCAATATGAGCTTCAATAACTTTCTCTACCATTTCACTATTTTCCACTGTAAAATCTATTCTAAATACATCTACTCCAATCTCATCTAATTCATAAAGATTGTCCAACATACAGGTTACCTTTGAATTGTAAATAGTGCTTCTACAGAATATATCTTGTGTTATCCTATAACTTGCATCTGTAAAATCTCTTAGAGCATAACTGCTCTCCTTACATTTAGCTACTCTCTTATCTTTTTTACAATCTCTAACAACAACCCCCATAGGACAGTATTCTGTGACCATCATAGGCGTATATCCATATATCACTGCTTCAATTTCTGCATCTGTATATTTTAATGTTTGTTCAATTTCACTTAAATTTAACTCCTGTGATAAACAAACCGTATTTGCTCCTGTATCCCTAAAGTGATTTATACTTTCACTATTAAAAGTATTCAAATAGCAATCTATATTTAGATTTTTATCTTTAAAATAATCCATAGAACCCCAATTACCAATTTGAATTTTATTTAGCCCTTTTATATTATCTAATACTTCAAACTGTTTGTATTCTCTATTTCTAATAATTCTTGGTGCTGAATAGATTAATCTATCTTCAAAGCTAGATGTTCTTTCACTTGAAACATTTACATCATCTATATTTAATGAAGAATTTACACTATCTATATTTGAACTTAAATTAACTGATTCTTTAGAAATACTTGAAGCTATTTCCAAAGCTTCAAATAGCGTATTTATATCTTCATAATAAATTAAATCTACATTATATTTTAGTACTGATTCTAATTGCTCTAAATTCTTAACTTTAACTCTAAGTTTAGGAGTTGTATTAAATTCTTTATGTCGATTTATTTTAGCTGGTTTATATTTTAATTTACTTTCCTTAAATCTTCTCTCTTTTATCCTTATTCTTTCCTCATCCAAAAGCTCAATACAATCTCTTCTCATTTGATTTAATATACTTATAGGTATACTTACACCTTCGTCTAAATCAATGTCTATATCTTTTAATTTATAAGGCGTGTTTCCAAGTTTTTGAATCTGTGTTTCGATTTTTTCTTCACTTAAAGCAACTTTTATAGCTTTTTCAGCTACCTTTTCACCCTCTACAACTGCTTTATTACCACAAAAATCACTTATAGAGAGTACTGGCTTTT
Organism: Clostridioides sp. ES-S-0001-03; assembly: GCF_020676075.1. Taxonomy (NCBI): domain Bacteria; kingdom Bacillati; phylum Bacillota; class Clostridia; order Peptostreptococcales; family Peptostreptococcaceae; genus Clostridioides; species Clostridioides sp. ES-S-0001-03. The sequence goes on from NZ_JACVWJ010000005.1 coordinate 292,366, forward strand.
CACCCAATTTAATACTTACTTTTGCATTTATGTTAGTTTTTATAAGTTCTTTATCTTGCTGAAATGTAGACTGTACTTTGTCCATTAATTCACTGTCTGAAGTCTTGAATATAAGTTGATTTCTCTTTGCTTCCCCAATAAAATCTAATTCGATTAAATCTCCTTTGTGTGCTATTGTAGTTATCTCTCCATCTTTTATAATTCTTCCAATAGTTCCTCCACCTAAGTTGATTCCATCTCCTTTTTTAAGGGTATTCTCTAGTATCACTCTAAGTCTCTTTGTTTTTCTATTATGGTCTAAGACTTTTCCAACATATAGACCTTGATTGTTAGGTCTATCAGAATTCATTATATCCTTACCAACTTCACCTAATATATATCCTTTAGTAAACTTTCTATTGAAGATAGTATACAAATTATTTATTATTTCCTCAGAAATATTTATTTTATTCTCACTTATAAACTCATTAATCGCTTCTCTATATCCTGAAACTACAGTAGCTACATATTCTGGCTTTTTCATTCTTCCTTCAATTTTTAGAGATAATACCCCTGCTTCGATTATTTTGTCTAAATCTTCTATAGTACTTAAATCTCTAGGGCTTAATAAGTAATCTCCATTACTATTTACAACTTCACCTGTATTTATATCTATTAACTCATATTTTTGTCTACATGGTTGTGCACATCTTCCTCTGTTTCCAGACCTGTTTCCTATCATACTACTCATAAGACATTGACCTGAATAACATACACATAAAGCCCCATGCACAAATACTTCTACATCTACAGTTGTATTTTCACAAATCCATTTTATCTCATCAACATTTAATTCTCTTGCCAAAACTACCCTATCAAATCCTACGCTTTTAAGGTATTTTACATCTTCTAGCGAATGAGCTACCATCTGAGTACTTGCATGTAATTCAAAATCAGGTAGTAATTTTTTTATAAGCCTTGCCATACCTATATCTTGAACTATTAATGCATCAATATCTATATCATATAAAAATTTTACATACTCGACAAAATCTTCTATCTCATACTGTTTTATCAATGTATTTACAGTGACAAATACTTGTACTCCTCTTATATGACAATATTTAACAGCTTCAATCAACTCATTTCTATCAAAGTTATTTGCAGATGCTCTCGCACTAAAGTCTTTTCCACCTAAGTACACAGCATTTGCCCCATTTTGTACTGCTGCTTTCAAGGAATCAAAAGAGCCAACTGGTGCAAGTAATTCTATTTTTTTCATATTTTTCTCCTCTATATATACTTTTTAAACTTAATGTTATCATGTCTATAATTTACACATTTACACTAAATTTATATACTACTTACTATATTTAAAGTATATCAAATAATGACTCTATTGTTTTGTTAATTTAAATTAAAAGAATCATCTTTATTGATAAACATAACTATAAAGACTACTGATAAAATAAGGAAACATATTAATATAGATTTTTCCACAAAAATCTTTGTAAAAACAGTTCCCAAAATAGCTCCCAAAATAAAGAATATAATAATAGCATAATACTGCAAACTCTTCTTTATCATAAAAATATTTTTAGTTTGCACATAATGAAATAGTGTTTCTGTAGCACTTCTTAAATTACCAGTACACATTGTTGTTGCAAATGTGTTGCCATTTACCTTTCTAAAACTCTCAACTTGCATTGAACAAATGAAAGATATAGCAACATTTACAAACATATTAAATTTTCCTTGAGGAATAAAAGAAACAATAAGTATAGTAATCATTTCAATTCCAATGATAACTTGTCGCCAATGAATCTTTCTATTATTATTTTTAAAATGATTTCTTATTTTTTCTGCTATCAACACCCCTAAAATAAAAGCCAAAATAGGAATAAAATAATAAAAAGATTTCCTGACATTACCTTCTGCTATGTTAAGACCAAATAAAACTATATTTCCAGTCTGTGCATTAGCAAATACTTTTCCTCTTACTACATAAGTATAAATATCTAAAAATCCTCCTGTTATTGCCAATAAAGCGCATAAGAAGAATGATTCAGACATCTGGCTCTGTTTTGTCATATATAAACATCTCACTTTCTATTGATAGATACCAAATCAAAATTCTTTTAGATATTATTTTTTATTTTAATATTTTAATATTTTATATTTACATATTATTTATACACTAGTTATATGTATACATTACATGTTATTTATATTTATTATTTATAAATTAAAAGAAGCTGTCTCAAAAAACAAGAGACAGCAAATCTTTTAATTTATTCCACGTTTTTTACATCATTATTTAACCCTGTACATTTTAGCTGTAAATCATAAGCCTTGTTTTGAAACTCAGAAGCTAAATTTTCAGCTATAGTAGCTCTTTCATTTGATTCTTCAAGCTGAGCAGTTAACTCTTCTATCTTGTTTTTATAAGCATCTAACTCGGCTTTAGAGCCTTCTGTTGTATTACTAAGTTCAAATATTTCTTGCTTTTTATTTTCTATAATCTCAATTAACTCTTTCATTTTAGCTTCAGTTTCACGATTTTCTGCTTCTTTTTCTGCTATTGTAAGTTTTAAAGATTTGATTTCTAATTGAAGTTCTTCGTTGGATGAACCAACCTTCTTGCTCAATTCTTCATTAGCTTTAATCAACCTCTCATTTTCATCTGAACATTCAAATAAAAGGTCTGATATATTTAATGCAGTTAATATTGCAGCAACTGATAAGCTTAGCTTCGGGTTTTGACGTGTTATCTTATCCATTTCTTTGTCAACAAAATCAGCAATACTAATCATAAATTTCTCTGACTTGTCTCCAACCATTGGATACTCAGCGCCATGGATTTTTACCATTACTTTGTTCATCCTAACCTCCCCGACATTAGTTGTTAATTTGATCTTAAGTTAGCATTCAATTTTTTGCTTAATTCACTTAATATCTTATCATGCACCTTAGCTACTTCTTCATCTGTTAGAGTTTTATCTTTACTTCTATAAGTTATTGAATATGCAATTGATTTATATCCAGCTTCTATTTGAGAACCTTTGTAAACATCAAATAATTTGTAGCTTTCTACTAATCCTTGACCATTTTCCTTTATTATATCTTCTATTTGTTTTACAAATACATCATCCTTAACAATAAGAGCTATATCTCTAGATGTAGATGGATATTTTGGTAATGGTACATAATTCTTTGTTCTATCAGAATTATCAAATACAAAATCAATATCTATTTCAGCAACATAAACTCTTTGCCCTAGATTGTAGTTTTCTATAACATCTGGATGCAATTCACCTAATGTACCTACATATTTATTATTATACACTATTTTAGCACATCTACCAGGGTGGAAGGTAGTATTATTATCTTGAGGTTCAATTTCATAATCTTTAAATCCTACATTTACAAGTACAGTTTCTATAGCTCCCTTTAATGCAAAGAAATCTACATCTTTACCATACATACCTACACACATTCTATTTGCTTCCATAGGAAGTTCTGAATCTTGTGGTGTGAATATATGTCCACACTCAAATGCTGATACTTCTTCTATCTTATGAGATATATTAGTTGATAAAACATCTAACATATTTGGTATTAAAGTAGTTCTCATTACAGAAGTTTCTTCTCCTAATGGGTTCATCAACTTAACAAAGTTTCTCTTTATATTACCTTCTGGTACTCTTATCTTGTCAACTCCCTTAGGGCTTACAAATGAATATGTTAATATTTCATTTAATCCTACAGCAGTTGAATTATTTTTTAGCGCTTCCATGAATTTTTGTTTTGGAGTTTTAACCCCTGCAGTTGTATTTCCTTCTAATTGTACAGAAGGTATATTTTCAAATCCATAAATTCTAGCTATTTCTTCCCATACATCAGCTTCTTGCTCCATATCTGTTCTGAAACTTGGTACATCTACTTCTAGCTTATCATCAGCAATTAAATTGCATTTAAATTCTAATGATTCTAAAATTCCTACAAATTGTTCCATTGGTACATCTACACCTAAAAGATGGTTGATTCTTTGAGGATTTACTACTAATTTTTTAGGTTCTGGTTTATTTGGATATACATCAACAGTTCCTTTTAATACTTTTCCAGCACCTAACATTTCAACAAGTTGTACAGCTCTATTTGCTGCTATTTCTGCAAGATTAGGGTCTAAGGCTTTTTCATTTCTTGAAGATGCTTCTGACCTAATTCCCACTTTTTTAGCTGTCATTCTTATGTTTTCTGGCTTGAAATTGGCACTTTCGAAAAGTACAGTCTTTGTCTTGTCAGTTATTTCTGAGTTTGCACCACCCATTACACCAGCTAGACCAAGTGATTTTTCTCCATTTGTTATAACTAACATATCTTTGTCTAATGTTCTTTCAACATCATCTAGTGTTACAAGCTTTTCTCCATCTTTAGCAGTTCTTACTACTATTCTTCCTGTTTCTACTTGATTTATATCAAAAGCATGAAGTGGTTGACCAAGCTCTAACATTACAAAGTTTGTTATATCAACTATGTTACTTATAGGTCTTACACCTGCTTCTGTAAGTCTTCTTTGCATCCAGTATGGAGAAGGTTCTATTTTTACATCAGTTACCATTCTAGCAACATATCTTCTACATAAATCTGGATTATCTATCTCAACTTTGAAGTCTATTTCCTCGTCACTTTCTTTTACTTCTATTTCAGGATATTTTACTTTTGTTCCTATAGTTGCAGCTGCTTCTCTAGCTATCCCCATCATACATTTGCAGTCAGGTCTGTTTGAAGTTAATTCAAAATCTATTAAAGCATCATTTAATCCTAAAACATCTTTTACATCTTTTCCTAATTCATAAGAGTCTTCGTGGTCTAAAATATATATACCACCTCTTTTGTATTCTTCAATATAATGTTCATCTATACCTAATTCAGCTGCTGAACACATCATACCATCTGATAATTCACCTCTGAAGTCAGTTTGTTTAATTTCAACTCCTCCAGGTAATTTAGAACCATTTACAGCTACTGGAATATAATCTCCTTCTGATATATTTGTAGCTCCTGTAACTATTTGAACAACTTTATCTCCAACATCTACTTTAGTTACAACTAACTTATCAGCATTTGGATGTTGTTTTATTTCTAAAATCTTTCCAACTAATATATTTTCTACTTCTTCACCATAATAATCTATTGTTTCAACTTTAGTTCCTGTCATTGTCATTTTATCAGCGAACTCTTTTATATCCATGTCTATATCGACATAGTCTCTAAGCCATTTTAAAGATACTAACATCTACACACCCTCCTAATTAAAATTGATTTAAGAATCTCATATCATTTTCGAATAATAATCTAATATCATCTATTTCATATTTAAGCATTGCAAGTCTTTCAACCCCAACTCCAAATGCAAATCCACTGTAAACTTCTGGGTCTATTCCACAATTTCTAAGTACATTTGGATGAACCATACCTGAACCTAATATTTCTATCCAACCTTCATACTTACACATTGGGCAACCTTTACCACCACATTTGAAACAAGTAACATCAACCTCTGCACTTGGTTCTGTAAATGGGAAGTTATGAGGTCTAAACTTAGTTTTGATATCAGAACCAAACAATTTTTCAACGAAGATATCCATAGTTCCTTTAAATTCTGCCATAGTAACATCTTTTCCAACAACAAGTCCTTCTATTTGATGGAACATTGGTGAATGTGTCGCATCTGGTGAATCAAATCTAAAGCATCTACCTGGTGCTATTACTTTAATTGGTAACTCTTGGCTTCTCATAGATCTTACTTGAACTGGAGACGTTTGAGTTCTAAGTAATACACCATCATTGATATAGAATGTATCACTCATATCTCTTGATGGGTGGTCTTTAGGAGCATTTAATGCATCAAAGTTATTTTCAACTGTTTCAACTTCTGGACCTTCTGCTATAGAGAATCCCATTCCGATAAATATATCTGTTACTTCATCTATAATTTGAGTTATTGGATGTTTCTTTCCAACTTTCAATACTTTTCCAGGTTGAGTAACATCTATTACTTCTTCTCTTAACTTTCTTTCTTTTTCAATAGCATTTATTTCTTCTTTTTTAGAATTTATGCTAAGTTCAATATTCTCTCTTACATCATTGGCAACTTTTCCAACTACTGGTCTTTCTTCAGCAGATAATTTACCCATCTCTTTAAGTATGGCAGTTATCTCACCTTTTTTTCCTAAATACTTAACTCTTAAACTTTCTACATTTTCTATGCTTTGTGCCTCTTTTATTTCAGCTAAAGCTGCTTCACGTAAAGCAAGTAATTTTTCTTGCACACATATCACCCTTTCGTTTTTTTGTATAAAAAAAGCCCCTCAATCCCTGTCTAGGGACGAAAGGCTATAGTTTCGCGGTACCACCCTAGTAGTTTAACAATCTAAAAATCATCAAACCACCTCTAACAAACTTAACGCGTTTTTCACGTCAAAGCCTACTATCAAATTTCAGCTTTGTTACTCTAGAGGGAACTTCTCCTGACCTCTTAGAAAACACTCCCAGCCTAGGTGTTTATCTCTTTACTAAGTTTAATCAAAATACTTTCCTCTTTCATTGCATTTACAATATTATATTGTTTATTTTAGTATTATATCATTTATATCTATATTTTGTGATTATCTATATGATTATTTTATTGTGACTATTTTAAAGTACAATCATATAATATTTTTATCAATCATGTTTAAAATATATTGACTATTTTTGATACTCTACTATTTAATTCAAGATTATAACACGACATTATATTTATTACAATACATTAAATTAAGTATTTTTTTATTTCATACATCAATATAGCAGAACTTATTGCTGCATTTAACGACTCAGCTTTGCCATATATAGGTATTTTAACCAAAATATCAGATTTTGATACAAGCTCTTCATTTATCCCATTTGCTTCGTTTCCTATCACCAAAGCTACTTTTGAACCGTAGTCTATTTTGTCATAAAAATTATCTGTATTTAAATAACTTGAAACTATATTAAATCCTTGTGATTTAAGTATATCCACAGTTTCATCTTGTATGGCATTGATTATATTCATATCAAAAATAGAGCCCATAGTTGACCTAATTACTTTTGGATTGTATATATCGACGCATCCCTTTAGTGCTATTATTGCATCTACTCCAGCAGAGTCAGCAGTCCTTATTATTGTTCCCATATTTCCTGGGTCTTGTATTCTGTCTAAAATTAATACAAACTTATCTTTTTCATTTATACTTTCTTTTAAATTTTTTTCCTTAAATGAAACTACACCTATTATACCTTGAGTATTTTCTGTGTCTACAAGTTCCTTAAAGTTTTTATTAGTAGTCTTATATATATTTGTGTTTTTTTTATCTAAGTTTTCTAATAATTCCATGTGTTCCTTTTTATTTTCAAAATCCTCATTGATAAATACATAATCAAGATTTGCATTACATTCAAGTGCAAGCACTACTATTCTGTACCCTTCTATTATGAACTTTGATTCTTTTGTTCTATTTTTTGACTTTAATAATGCTTTAGTATATTTTAATCTTTCATTATCCTTACTGCTTATAGTTGTAATCATTTTATATAAATGCTAACTTGATATTAGCACAACCTCCTTATCATTCTTTATCCTACTTCTAAAATCTTTATTTCTATTAAAATTCTATTCTCGATTAAAACTCTATTCTCTATTAAAATAAAAATAGTATCATATAACTATTCATAATTATATGATACTATCTACTTTCATTGCAATCAAATATATCTTAAATAATAAACTATCTTCTTCTAATTATACCCTTATTTCCAGATGTAATAGCTGTTATACTAGTGTTTTGACCAATTATAACCAATATACTTCCAGCTGTAAGTTCCTCATCAGGAGAAGGTGTCACATTTATATTTTTACCAGTCTTGATGGCAAGCACAGTTATCTCATATCTAGCTCTAAGCTCAAGTTCTACAAGTGTTTTACCAACCCAACCATTTGGAGTTACGATTTCAACAATTGAATATTCTGGGTCAAGTTCAATATGGTCTAATATATTGTCAGAAACTAAATTATGTGCAACTCTTACTCCCATATCTCTTTCTGGAAATACAACTCTATCTGCACCAATCTTATAAAGAACTTTGGCTTGCAATTCATCTTTTGCCTTACATATTATTAACTCTACACCCATTTCTTTGGCTATAAGAGTCGCCATTATAGATGCTCTTATATCAGAACCGATTGCAACTACTGCTACATCAAAGTTACCTAAACCCAATGATCTTAATGCTTGTTCCTCAGTAACATCCACTATAAGTGAATGAGTTACTTTATCAGATATACTTTGAACTGAATCTTCATTTTTGTCTATTGCCATTACTTGATGTCCTAAAAGATGCATAGTAGATGCAACTGAACTTCCGAATCTCCCACATCCAATGACTATATATTGCTTCATCTCGAAACTTCCTCCCTAATACACAATTTGTATAATATCTATTAAATTAACTTTTATATAGGTAAATTAATTTTAATATTTTTATTTTATTAATCATAGCTAAATTTATTTGCTAGATTATTTCTATCATTAATTGATTTATTTAATTGATTATATCTAAGTTCATTTTCCTAGATTATATATCATTATTAATAGATTTATCTAATAAATGGTACTCTAACCAACCATAATCTTGCCTTCTGCGTATCTAACTGGCTGACTCTTTCTTCTACCTCCAGAAAGTATAGCCATAAATAAAGTAAGAGAACCAACTCTCCCCATAAACATAAAGATTATTATTATAACCTTACCTAAAGCATTTAGATTTGCACTTCCAGCTAAACTTGAACCAACTGTAGCTAGTGCTGATGTAACCTCAAATGCTGATTGAACTAGTGTAAACTTAGGTTGAGTTATTGAAATAATCAAAGTTCCAAAAATAACTGCGGATATACTAATTACAAATATCCCTAGAGATTTTTTTATAGTTGTTGGAGCCAGTCTTCTCTCAAAAGTTTCTATATCAGATTTTCCTGATAAAAAACTTCTAACTGTAATTATTAAAACTGCTAATGTTGTTGTTTTGATACCTCCACCAGTAGATGCAGGTGATGCTCCAATAAACATCAAAATTATCATTATAAATACACTACTTTCTTGTAAAGTAGCTAAATCAAGTGTATTAAAACCAGCAGTTCTTGCTGTTACTGATTGAAATATCGCTGATAATATTTTCCCTTTTACAGGTAAATCTGCCATAGTGGCCTTTTGGTTAAACTCTATAAGAAAAATAAATATTGCACCTACTAAAATAAGTATTGCAGTTGAAAATAAAACAACTTTAGAATGCACATTTAATTTTGAAAATCTTCTTTTTCTTACAATATCAAGAACAACTGGAAATCCTAATCCACCTAACACTATAAGTGCACAAATAGTCATTGATACTATAAAATTGTTTACATAAGAATTTAGCGATGTAAATGGCCCACTTACACTACCCATTAAGTCAAATCCGGCATTACAAAACCCTGATATTGCGTGAAATACGCTATACCATATCCCTCTAGATAAACCAAATTGTGGAATAAAGACAGTTGATAAGACTAGTGCTCCTATTCCCTCTATGGTTATAGTTATTATTAATACAAACCTTGTAAGTTTTACTAGCCCTGATAAGTCTGCTTGGTTTAATGATTCTTGTATCAATAATCTTTCTCTTAGTTGTATTTTTTTTCGTGCCATAAGTGAAAACATTGTAGCTACGGTCATAAATCCAAGACCACCAATTTGTATCAATGTTATTATTACTATCTGTCCAAATAAACTCCAATAAGTTGCTGTATCTACCATAACTAGACCAGTAACACAAACCGCTGAAGTAGCTGTAAATAGAGCATTTAATAAACCTATACTCTCTCTACTCTGTGACGATATCGGGAGTGTTAACAATATTGCTCCAATTAAAATAGTTGCTGCAAACCCAGATACTATTATTTGAGTAGGTCGCATTCCATCTGCGTAGAGAATAAGTCTTCTAACTATTGTTTTCAACTTTCTTTATACCTCCTTAACATAAAATCATTACTGTTAAGACCTTTAATTTGTTTATTTTTAGAGTTTTCCTCTAAATTATTACTCTATTATAGTATAAATATTGTATAAAGACAATGATATGAATTTTTATAAATTTTGTTTAGAATATTGCAAATTTTTATATATGTCTTTTAATTTCAATTACATCAAAAATTTCTATATTTTTTGCATATAATAAGTCTAATAGTAGAATAGTTTTTCGTATTTTATACTTAAAATTTATTTATCATTTTACCAATACAATTTTCATATATTTTCTTGAAGTTAAATTTTTATATTATCTATAATCTTGTCCATATTTTTATATTAAATTTTCTTAATATGCATTTTTTATATTTAATATAGTAAAATAACTAATAACTATATCCATGATTGGAGGATTTCTATGATTAAATCCAAGAAAAGATTATTTATTTCTCTAATTTTAATTGTAATTTTTATTATATTTGCATTATACATAAAAAATTATACTAATGATTCAAAAAAAGATTCAGTTAGAGGAACTATTCCTTTTGAAAAAATGGAATATAAGCGTCCTGACATAAAGTCAGTATGCGAAAATATTAACACATATAACGATAAACTTTTAACATGTAAAAATGCCAAAGAGCAATTGAACGTATTTAGTAATGTCGATAAGATTTACCAAGACTTTTATAGTACACTTACTATAGCAAAACTTAGAAATAATATTGATTCATCAGATGAATTTTACTCTAAAGAATACAAATACCTTATGAGTAAGTCTGTGGATGTCGATATGGCATACAAAGATTTTCAGGATACATTTGTAAATTCTAAATTTTCTAAAGAACTAAAAAAAGAAATTGGAAAAGATGGATTTAATTATTTAAAAAACATTGGAAAGCTTAATTCAGAAGAAGTAGAAAGCCTACTTAAAAAAGAGCAAGACTTAGTTGTTAAATATGAAGACTTATTATCTAAGTCTACTGTATCAGTAGATGGAATGGAAATAGACTTTGAAGAAGCTATGTCAAAACCCAATCTCACTTATGAAGAATATGTAAAAATCTATTCAGATTACTTAAAAAAATACAACCCTATATTTGGTAATATTTTTTTAGAACTTGTACAGACGAGAACTGAAATAGCAACTAAGCTAGGCTTTAAGAATTATACAGATTATGCTTATTTAAATTTAAATAAAGATTACTCCCAAGAGGATGCAAGAAAATTTAGAAGTGAAGTAAAAGAGTACATAGTTCCATTATATAGGAAAGTTACATCACAACCTTCTGACTCTTCTATTTATATTAAGGCATATAAGAATCGTTCATTTAGAAAATTTGATAAAGTACTTGAAGATATATCTCCAAAATTAAAAGAGTGTTTTAACTATATGAAAAAGTATGACTTATACGATTATTCCTCTGGGAAAAACAAATCACCTGGAGGTTATACTACTTATATAACCAAGTACAAAGCACCCTTTTTATTTAATACATGGGACAATTCTTTTTTAGGTGTTACTAGCTTTGCTCATGAGTTTGGTCATTTTTTTAATTACTACAACAGTATTAACTCAAATAATACAATACAGCCAAGTATTGATATATGCGAAGTTCATTCAACATCTTTAGAAATTTTATTTTACAAGTATTTTGATGAATTCTTTGGAAAACAATCTGAAGCAATAAAAAAAGAACACTTATCGATTGTTTTAAACACAATTATTGATGCTTGTCTTTACGATGAGTTTCAAGAAATTATATATAAAAACCCATATATGAGCTTAAATGATATAAATAAACTATTTTTTGATTTAGAAGAAGAATATGGAGTATCTAATAAGATACTTAAAGATAAAAATGCTCCATTTTGGATACTTGTATCTCATAATTTCCAAGTTCCTTTTTACTATTTAAGTTATGGTCTTGCATCTGATGTATCTCTTCAAATATGGGAGTTATCACAAGGTGACTATAGAAAAGCTGTTGATGTATATATGGATTTTTTAAATCAAAATACAGATGCAGGATTTAAAGATGTAGTAGAAAAAGTTAATCTACAATCTCCTTTTGAAAGCGGAAACTTGGAGGAAATAAGCTCAGCTTTATACGATTATTTTGGTATAGAGAACCCTCTTGAATTAGAAAATGCTTCTTAGTATTTAATAACTTATGATATATCTAATAAATATTTATTAATACTTATTAACTCATGTTATGTCTAGTACGTACTTATTAATACTTATTAACTTATGTTATATCTAGTAAATATTTTCCATACTTAGTAACATATAATAAAACCGTCAGAAATTTTATAAACCTTTACCTTTATTACTTCTGGCGGTTTCATATGTTTGACTGATTAGATTAATATTTAATAACACTTGCACCAATAGTTATAAGTTTCATTTCACATCATCTCATTTGATAATATTATCTATTAAAATATCAATAAATTTATCTCTCTGATGTTTAACTTTTATATTTGTACCACTATATAATTGAAATGAGTCTGGTGATAAAGCCTCCATTTGTATAGGTAAAATAATTTGTAAGGCAATAGTTCTTAAACTCATTTCGTCTTTTTCGTCCCCAAATATATTACGAAGCATAGAAATGATAGCAAGTTGTGCCTGCATATTTCCATTGATTATACATTGATTCAATATAAAAGATAGTACCTTATCATAACCTACCTCCAAAACATTTACATTTTTCGTTCTAAACATGTTCAGTATAATATTTTTTTATTATTTGTCAATATATAATTTTTAGTTGACTCTACCACTATGATATGGTTTATATTGATATTGAGCTCAAAAATAACACCTTTATAAAGGAGATGTAAATATGTTTAAGATAGGTGATTTTTCAAAACTTAGTAAAATTAGTATTCGCATGCTACGTCACTATGATGAAATTGGACTTTTAACACCAACTCATATAAATAAAATTAATGGTTATAGATACTACAGTGCAAATCAACTTTCCACTACAAATAGAATCCATGCCTTAAAAGATATGGGGTTCAGCTTATCTTCTATCAAAGAAATTTTGACGGAATACAATGATAGAGAAAGCTTGATAAGGTATTTAAATATTCACTATTCTCAAGTAAGAGAACATCTAGAAGACACGCAAAAAAAACTATTAAAAATAGAAACTACTATGGAGAGAATTGGAAGGACTGATATTATGAAAAATTATGATGTAACTATAAAAGACTTTGCTCCAAAATATATGATGACTTTAAGAAAAACTATACCTACTTATCAAGATGAAGGAATGCTATGGCATCAATTATTCTCAGAAACAAAAGGGCATAATGTACAAGTTGATGTTCCTAACTATTCTAAAGCAGTCTTTTATGATGTTGGGTATAAAGAAAATTATGTTGATGTTGAAATACAACTTGCTGTATCTGGAAATTATAAAGATACTGAAAATGTTAAGTTTAGAACTGTTCCAAGTGTAACTGCTGCAACTGCTATTGTAAAAGGAAACTTCAATCAACTTACAGATGCTTGTGAAGCTATTGGTAATTGGATATCTGACAATAACTATGATGTAGACGGCCCTATGTTTAATATTTATCATATAGGACCTGGTCAAGACAGTAATTCTGATAATTGGGTAACAGAAGTATGCTTTCCAGTTAGAAAAAAATAAGTTTCAATGATGTTTTATTTATATAATATTTGTATTCTAGCTCTTGTTGTACTTCTTTATAAGTCTTTTAAACATAGATTCATACTTTAAGTACTACTTTTGAATAAACATCCCAATTAATGACTAAGAAATTGCTATAACCATCAATTACAATCGGCTTTAGATTCTTTAGGTTTTTCAAACTTTGCTAGAATGTCTGACAAGCTTCCTAACTAATAGGAACTTGTTGGACCTCACATTTTATTTCTTTACTGAGTATAAATATCCTTTGCTAAACTTACAACCTAGGGAATAATATTTATTTTTATTCTAATCTCTTATTTTCCAGACATCGAACTACTAATAGCAAAAGTATATTTTTTCATAGCATTGTTAACTACTCTATTGAAAGTATCATATTCACATTCTCACCTTCTGGATAATCACCTTGACCCCATTTATCGAAGTATTTCCCATAATACTCTTTAGGATTAAAACAATCACTTACCACAAAACCACATTTTTCATAGGCCTTTATAGCACGAGAATTTTTAATCCATGGTCGAATAATAAATGTGCCTACCTCATAGTCTCTAGTCAAGCTGTCAATCAACAACTTCATAGCTTTTGAACCAATCCCCTTCCCAGTATATTTCAATGAACGCAACCACATATCTAGCTCCATATTAGGTATCTTACCATCATTGTATGCATGAGAAATGGTACCCACAATTTGATTATCATATTCTATAAGCAAGTATTTATTAAGACCAGGAGTACTACTAAAAAAGTAAGATTCTTCATCATGAATGTCAGACCAGTCAAAATCCTCTTTATTGTCAAACATTGACTTCCATATCTCATCTTCCTCAAATGCCATATCATATATTAGTTTTCTATCATAATCTTCAGCATAAAAAAGTTTTATTTTATCTCTCATTACATATAAATCTCGCTTCATAAAAATCACTACCTTCATATAAACAATATTATAAATTAAATAGCTGTCTCTCTATTCTGATACAAAATTATTAATTTCGCTTTGCAATTTACTTAAGAACATTTTAGTTGCCTTAGAAAAAACCTGATACTTTTTCCAGACAATATTTAAGTGTGCTTCTAATCTCGGTTCTAAAGGTCTAAAACAAAGATTGCTATTACCTGTTGTATTGATTAGCTTATCCAAGCAAAGAGCATACCCAACCCCTTCATCTACCATAAGAGAAGCATTGTAGACAAGATTATAAGTTGCCACTATATTAAATGCTTGAAAATCTTGCCCAGACCAACCAGAAATTACATTTTGAACCAATGTTTGACGTGAAGTTAAGATAGGAATTTCCTTCAAATCATCTGGACATACCGTTTTCTTTTGAGCAAGCTCACAATCTTTTTTCATAAGCAATCCCCATACATCATTAACAGGAAGTTTGATATAATCATACTTTTCCATGTTGGCAGGTTCGATTAAAATTCCAAAATCTAAAAGCCCTTTATCTAGTCTTTCCGTTACATCATCAGCATTTCCACTAAATAGATGATAACGGATATGAGGGTATTCTTTCTTCAATTCTTTTGCAGTTTTGGCAATAAAACGCATAGCATCTGTTTCTCCCCCACCAATATAAACATTTCCTCGTATATCATCACAATCATTGTTAAAATCTGAAGTAGTTTTATCTGTTAAGTCAATTATTTCCTGTGCACGTTTACGTAAAAATAAGCCATCCTCTGTAAGTGTGATTTTTCTGTTACCACGCAAAAACAACTTTTTCCCAAGTTCATCTTCAAGTTCCATAAGTTGTTTTGAAAGCGTAGGTTGTGTCACATTAAGTGATTGAGCTGCACTTGTAATACTTTCCTCTTTTGCAACTGCCAAGAAATATCTCAATACTCTAAGTTCCATTATCTATACCTCCTATTTATAGTGTACTTTTCCCTACTATGCCTGTCAACTATGGGAAGGCATTCTTTATAAGTATTTGCTATTATATTGTTTCGTTAATATAATAAACGTATAGAAACTATGATATAAATTTTAATAAAAACAATAACATAAAAAGGAGAAAAAAATATGAATTTTAATATGTATATACCAACTCGTTTTATCTTTGGAAATGGACGCTTAGATGAATTACATCAACAAAAACTACCTGGAAAGAAAGCCTTGCTTGTTATTTCAAGTGGAAAATCAACTAAAGAAAATGGTGCACTTGCCCGAACAGAAAAACAGTTAAAAATGGCAGGAGTAGAATTTGTGTTATTCAATGAAATAGACGCAAATCCTAATAAAAATTCTATCATGAACGGGGCTTTCTGTGCTTGTAAAACAGAATGCGATTTTATCATTGCCTTAGGTGGTGGAAGTGTCATGGACGCTTCAAAGGCAATTGCAATGATGGTGACAAATGATGGTGACTTATGGGATTATGTAAATGGAGGTACTGGAAAGGCTCAACCATTACAAAGTGAACCACTACCAGTTGTTTGTATTACAACCACTGCTGGAACAGGTAGTGAAGCTGACCAATGGGGAGTTGTTACAAATGAAGAAACCCATGAGAAAATTGGTGTTGGTGGTTATGACTCTTTATTCCCTGTTTTGTCCATAATTGACCCAGAATTGATGAAATCTGTACCACCTGAATTTACTGCTTATCAAGGATTTGATACTTTATTCCATGCCGTGGAAAGCTATATATCTTCTTTTTCCAGTGTTATGAGCGATATGTATGCTTTAACTGCTATCGAAAATGTAGGCAACTATCTTGCACATGCAGTAAAAAATGGTAATGATATGAAAGCAAGAGAACACATGGCTTTTGCAAATACAATTGCAGGAATTGTCATGACAATCAGTGTCACTACAGCACAGCATTCTTTAGAACAAGCTATGTCTGGTTATTACCCAAGACTTCCTCATGGTGCAGGTTTGATTATGATTTCTAAAGCTTTCTTTGGATTTTTTATAGAAAAACATGCTTGTGATGAACGCTTTGTACGCATGGCACAGGCATTGGGAATGAAAGATGCTAACAAAGCAGAAGATTTTATTACGGCTCTTAGCAAATTACAAGAAGCTTGTGGGGTTGCAGATTTAAAAATGTCCGATTATGGAATTACACCAGGAGATTTTAATCTAATAGCAAAAAGTGCACGAGAAACAATGGGAGGTTTATTTGCAGCAAATCCTTGTGAAATGACACATGAGGATTGTGTAGAAGTATTGAAAAAATCTTACAGTTAATCAGAAAGGATGTGCAAAATGAACTTGAACTTAAATACATTTTTAGAACACCTTAATCAAGGACTTACTGTTGTTGGAGGTTCAAAGTTACATCAGTTTATGAGTGAACTCAGCAATGAAGCCATGAAAATTACATCTAAATTAAACAATCATTATCATGAGCCGGAAGAAATTAGAACATTATTTTCAGAGTTAATTGGAAAACAGGTAGATGAAACATTTAACATGTTCCCTCCATTTTATACTGACTGTGGAAAAAATATAACAATAGGTAGAAATGTTTTTATAAATTCAGGATGTCGATTTCAAGACCAAGGTGGTATTACTATAGGAGACAATTCGTTAATTGGTCATAATGTAGTATTGGCAACTTTGAATCATGATTTTGCTCCAAGCAAACGAAGCACTATGCACCCAAAACCTATTGAAATAGGGAAAAGTGTCTGGGTTGGTGCTAATGTCACAATAACTCCTGGTGTAATAGTAGGAGATGGGGCAATCATAGCAGCTGGAGCTGTTGTAACAAAAGATGTGACACCTAATACATTGGTGGGAGGTGTACCAGCAAAGTTTATAAAAAAAATTGAGGAGGAATAAATAAATGAACAAAAAAGTCTTAATTATATCTACAAGCTTTCGCAAAGACGGAAATTCTGAAATGTTAGCAGATATGTTTTTAAAAGGAGCAAAAGAATCAGGAAATATTGTTGAAAAAATCTGTTTGTATGATAAAACTATTCACTTTTGTAAAGGATGTCTTGCTTGTCAGAATACAAAAACAGGACATTGTATAATGCAAGATGATGCCGATATGATTGTACAAAAGATGATGACTGCTGATGTAATTGTTTTTTCAACTCCAATCTATTTTTATGAAATGAGTGGACAGATGAAAACATTACTTGACCGTTCTAATCCACTATTTCCCTTAGAGTATTCTTTTAGAGATATTTATCTTCTAGCAACTGCTGCTGATAAAGAGGAACATGCAATGGATGGTGCAGTGAAAGGATTGCAGGGCTGGATTGATTGTTTTGAAAATGCAACACTTAAAGATGTTTTGCGCGGTACAGGTGCAGATGAATATGGTTCTATCTCTGCTTTACCTAATCTATTAAGTAAAGCATATCAAATGGGAAAGGTAGTATAATCATATGAAGCAATGTAATCATATAAAAAAGATTATAACCCTCATGTTAACTGCACTCTGTAGCTTTGCACTATTAGGTTGTACAAATATTCCAGCCTCAAAACAAACAGTAAAACAAGAATCTAAAAATAATACTTTGACTGCAACTCCTATTTCTTATAAAGAAAAAGAAGTAATAACACCAACTGAAAATAAACCAATTAAAAATAACATTATAACTGCCAATCTTAAAATTGGAGATAAAGACTTTGTATTGAAACTTTATAATAATTCTTCTGTACAGGCATTAATAAAAAAAATGCCACTTACAATAGATATGAAGGATTTAAATAAAAACGAAAAATACAATTACTTTATAAAAGATTTGCCATCAAATGCAGAATCTGTAAAAAATATTAAAACTGGTGATTTTATGCTCTACGGCTCTGATTGTTTGGTTCTATTTTATAAAGATTTTCAAACCTCATATAACTACACTAAACTGGGGTATATTGAAGATACCAGTAAACTTGCTGAAATATTAGGAAGTGGAAACATACAAATAGTAATTAGTATTATTGATTAAAATAATAGTGTCATCATGGCAAATGCATCTACTATGATGACACTATTAAACCAAACTTTCTCTAACTTACAATTCTATTTTTCCCATTATTTTTAGCTATGTAAAGTTTTGTATCAGCTCCTTTTACTATCTTCTCCATAGTCATATTTTCAACATACTCCTCTACGCCACCACTGACTGTAATTTTGTTCACTAAATCAAATAATTTTTTGTCACTAGAAACATGTATGCGAATACGCTCTGCTACCTCAACCGCTTTAGATTTAGTAAAGCTAGGCATTACCACTATAAACTCTTCTCCTCCATATCTTGAAACAATTCCATCATTTCCAACCTCTTCAATTAAAATCTCACTAAATCGAATTAATACATTATTTCCACATAGATGACCATATTTATCATTTATTTTTTTAAAATCATCTATATCAAATAACACAATGGACATAATTCTTTCTTCCAATGGCTTTTTTAATATATCGGACATATATTGTATTAAATATCTTCTATTATACAACTTTGTCAAATCATCTATAATTGCCTGCCTTTCAAGTCTTTGGTTCAATTTATATACTTTATCACGCTCATGAGAATACTCTTGTAAGACCACAATCATTACTATACATAAAAACAATGAAACTATAATAAAACTACTTATCGTATCTGATGCACGAGATTCACCTATAGACACAATTAAGTTTGGGTAATTAAATGCCAAAAATATACATATACTATACACAAGTGTAGATACAAATATCATAACTATTCTCTTAAGACCATCAAGAGTCAATGATATAACACATATTCCCAACAAGAAATAAAACATCATACCACTATCCACTCCACCACTTATAAAAAAGAGTACTGGAAATAAGAATATATTAAGCCCTATATTAATTACTAGACACCCTCTATCAATATCTTGTGTTTTAAGAGAATAGATTGCCAATATTGACATGATACAAAAACAAGAAAAACTTCCCCATACAGATATACTAGGAAGATTACTAAAAAGAGCTGCAACAAAAGCTAAAAAGGAACAAACAACTCCAGCAAAACAAAAAAGATAAAAAAGTCTTTCTTGTAAGTTTAATTTTTTATTGAAATACTTCTCCATATAATCTTTAATAGACTGTTGTATAGATGCCAAATATTTAATCTCCTCCTTTATTAAGATATTTTAATTTAATTATACTTATAATATTATATCATATAATAAGTATGTTTAAATAATAGCTTGTATATCCAATATATGGAATTAAATTTATCTAATAAGTATATATAATAATAAAAGTATGTAGAAAAATATTAAAAGTAAAACTTATAAAAAATAACAGACAATTACATGTATAAAATAACAAAGCAAAGCACTCATATTATATTAAAGTGTCTTGCTTTGTTTATATATTCTATAAAAATTTATAACCTATAATTTTTATTCCAACTCAAATGCCTCTGTATAAAGACTATAATAAACAAAAAATGTAAAGGAAAAATATATTCGATTCTTTATAGATAATTTTACTGGTTTGTAAATAGAAAAAAGGGGTTTAAATGGAAAAAAAGAAGAACATCAAAT
The DNA here is from genome assembly GCF_020676075.1 of Clostridioides sp. ES-S-0001-03. Taxonomy (NCBI): domain Bacteria; kingdom Bacillati; phylum Bacillota; class Clostridia; order Peptostreptococcales; family Peptostreptococcaceae; genus Clostridioides; species Clostridioides sp. ES-S-0001-03. The sequence goes on from NZ_JACVWJ010000005.1 coordinate 312,621, forward strand.
ATAAAGGTTCTTCTCTTTCATCTTAGTATACTATTTTTTAGTGTTTTAACTATATTCAAATATATTTTTTATATAAACGTATTCTTACTAATAAATCTATATTACATTGTATCTAATTGTATAATTATGGTATAAATTTACTTTGTTTTTATTGATTTACTGCTTTATCAATTTACTTATTTATTGTATTAATTCATCTTTATTGTCTCACTTAATATTTATTGTTCTACTTCATTTTTATCGCCTTACTATATTTATTGATAATATTCCATGTCCCATTTTCTTTTCTTAATTCAAGACTTATTTTTGAATAATACTCTCCATCTTCACTAGATTGTGTCACTATAACTTTATTTCCAGACTTATTCTTGTAGGTACGTTCTTTTATCTTATTTTTGGTATGCCCAACTACAATAGCATCTATTCCATCTACTGTAGTAGCAAGTTTTTTTATCTCGCTACTTGGATTTTTTAAATTTATATTATCACTATCTGAATGTACAACTGTGACAATTACATCTGGATTTTCTTTTTGCATAACCTTTACCCACTCATTTGCATCCTTCACTAAGTCATTAGTATATAATCTATTTGTTTTTTTAGAATTTTTTTCTGAACTCGAATCATTGGTATTTTTTTCATCTTTATCTATAGTAAGCCCCAATATTCCAACCTTTATATCACCTTCCTTAGTCTCAACTTTATGCATTATATAAGGTTTTACATAATTTTCTCCAGACTCATCATATATATTAGCTGATAAAACAGGAATTTTCATTTCCTCAAAGTTTTCTATAATAGAATCCAATGTAGACTTTTTTTCTTCAAAATCATTTTTTTCAGATAGAAGTTCATGACTACCAAGTACTACAGCATCATAGCCGAGATAAACAATAGGCCATTCGTTTATTCTTTTATGAATACCTTTTTTTGTATTATACTGCCACTCTTTAGACCATCTAGTCATTTCTTTTGTATTAGCATCAAAAAAATCTCCAGTATCAATAAAGATTGGCTGTACAGCTCTATATCTTTCATTAAATAAACTAACTGCCATTTCATCTGAAAAATTTGAATGTAAACCAGATGTCGTAATTATATTTACTTCTTTTCCAAATACCTTTAATTCACTATGCTTATCTTTTATAAACCACTTATCATTCTTCTTATCCAACTTAAAATTAATCTTTGATACACTATCACCATGAGCTCCAGGCTGTGTCACTATCACTTCTTCACCAGATTTATTCTTAAATGTATGTTGCTCTATCTTTTCATGTGTATGACCAGCTACAATAGCATCTATTCCTTCTACTGTTGTTGCCAGCTCCTTTATTCTATTTCCTGGGTTTTTAGGATTTTTAGGCTCTTCACCTGAATGTACAATGGCAACGATTATATCTGGACTTTCTTTTTTCATGATTTTTACCCATTTTTGGGCATCTTCCACCAAATCATTTGCATATAATTTACCTTTATACTGTGCTTGTTCTTCAAGTGCTCTAGCTTTTTTATCTTGCTCAAAGCTTTTAAATCTTGAACGTTCTCCTACTTCTTTTATAGTAAGCCCTAGTATTCCTACCTTTACATTCCCTTTTTCTGTTTTGACATCTTTCATTATGTACGGTTTTACATAGTTTTTTCCAGATTGTTCATATATATTTGCAGACACTAATGGTATGTTATTATTTTTAAAATCAGAAACTAACCTATCAAGACCTTGCTTATCATTGGAAACGAACTCATGATTTCCAAATGTAACTGCATCATATTTTAATTTTGCCATTTCTTTAGCTATAGGAACTTCTCCTTCACATGGCTCAGCTATTTTTTTAAATTCCGGCATACCATCATTAAATCGTACTAGTTTTTGACCAGTAAACCATCCATTCATATCAATACTTTGTATGTCAAAAAAATCGCCTGCATCAACCATTAGCAAGTTTTCATCGTATTTTCTCTCTTCTTGCACATAAGAAACTAGGTTTTCTGGGACTATTGAGTGTAAGTCGCTTGTACCAAGTACATTGATTTCTATATCTTTAGTACTTTCACAGCCCACTAATAATATTATTAGAAATATTATTGATGTAACTATAATAAATTTTATTTTCATAAAAGCCTCCCCCTTAATTTTTTTGATGATAATAAAATTTACTCTTATACCTTATCTTTACTATATAAGTTTGTACTGTTTATTATACTAAAAAAACTATATGTAAATTCCTTTTTAAATAAATCTACATATAGTTCTTGATATTTTTCAGTTACAAAACAAGGCTTACTCTAGTATGCTAAAATTATTCAACCTCAATTGTTTTACTAGATTTATCATTAATAACCCATGAACCCTTTTCTTTTTTCACTTTAAAAGTAATTTTAGAATAATATTTACCATGTTCACCTGGTTGTGTCACTATAACTTTACCTCCAGACTTATTCTTATAGTCATGTTCATCTATCTTTTCATGAGTATGACTAGCAACAATAGCATCAATCCCATCTACTGTAGTTGCTAGTTCTTTTACTCTATTTCCTGGATGCTTGGGATTTTTAGGCTCTTCTCCTGAATGTACAACTGCAACTATTATATCTGGATTTTCTTCTTTCATCACTTTTACCCACTTCTTTGCATCTTCTACTAAATCATTTGCATATAATTTACCTTTATATTGAAATTGCTCTTGTAAATTTACATTTTTAAGACCTTTACCTACCTCTTTTATCGTAAGACCCAATATTCCTACTTTTACATTTCCTTCATTTGTCTCCACATCTTGTATGACATATGGTTTAACATAGTTTTGTCCAGATTGTTTATATATGTTTGCTGATAATACAGAAATTGTTGTCTGTTCAAAATCCTCTACAACGGCATCTAAAAGACGCTCATCTGCCCAAAATTCATCTTTCTCGGATACAAACTCATGATTGCCAAGTACTACTGCATCATACATGCCCTGATTCATAGCTATTGCCATTGGGCATCTACTAATCACTGTATCAGTATTATTATCCCTTATAGCCTTCCACTCTTTATACCATTCAATCATTTCATCTGTTTGAGGGTCTAAAAAGTCTCCTGCATCTACTACAACAGGTTCAATTGGCTTACTTCGTTCATTAACAAGGCTTACTAATAATTTGTCAGAAAAATGTGAATGTAAATCTGCAGTAGCAACTATATTTATTTCTTTATCAACTATTTTTAATTTGCTAGTTTTTTCCTTTATACCCCATTTACCATTCTTCTTATCTAATTTAAAGCTAATCTCTGACACACTATCTGCATGCGAACCTGGTTGTGTAACAATTACTTCTTTCCCAGATTTATTTTTATATGTATGTTGCTTTATTTTCTTATGAGTATGACCTGCTACTATTGCATCTATTCCATCTACTGTAGTTGCTAGTTCCTTTATTCTATTTCCTGTATTATCAGAACTCTTAGATTCTTCCCCAGAATGTACAACTGCAACTACTATATCTGGATTTTCTTTCTTCATCACTTTTATCCATTTCTTTGCATCTTCTACTAAATCATTTGCATATAATTTACCTTTATACTCAGCTTGCTCTCCAAGTTCTCTTGATTTAGTTTCTTTTTCAATATCTTCAAATCCTGAACTTTTCCCCACTTCTTTTATAGTAAGACCTAGTATTCCTACTTTTACATCACCTTTATCTGTCTTAACATTTTTCATCACATATGGTTGTATGTAGTTTTTTCCAGATTGTTCATATATATTTGCTGATACTACTGGTATATTATTATTTTTAAAATCAGAAACTAATTTATCAAGACCTTGCTTATCATTTGAAATAAATTCATTATCGCCAAGTACTACAGCATCATATCTCAATGGTATCATGTCTTTAACTATAGGTACTTCATCTTGACTATTCTTAACTATGTCTTCATATTCTGCTGTACCACTCTCTCTAATATTAACTAGTTTTTTGCCAGAGGTCCATTCCCACATTTCTTTACTCTGTTCACCAAAAAAATCTCCTGCATCTACCATAAGTATATTTTCATTCTTTGCTCTTTCTTCATTTACATATGAAACTAGAGAATCTGTCACAACTGAATGCAAATCACCTGTTCCTAATATTTTTACTTCTGTATCTGATACATTAACTTTTGTATCTTCTATTTTAGTTTCTTTATTTTTAGTACTTTGACATGCCACAAGCAATCCCACTAAAAACACTATCAATACCATTATAATAAATTTTATTTTCATAAAAGCCCCCCTCATAAATTTTTAGATTATAATAAAATTTAATATCATGCTTTATTTTAAACTATAGCAGGTTATAGGATTATGAGCAACATTCATTGGACTAGTAGATTATTACCTGTAAATATATCTATAATTTAAAGATATACATTTCATTTCTTATGTCATGGTATTTAAACATACTTAATAATATATTTAAATATACTATTAGAAAACTTTAAATAGATACTTCAAATAACAAACTTTTATTTAACACAGATAGCTATGATGAGATTGTAGCGATATTAAAATATATGGAGAAAATCGAGTATAAAATATTATTTGAACAGTTAAGTAACCAGAATGGTTGTAAAATTGATAAAGGGACTTGTGTATTTTTGACTGTATTACCTATATTTTATCTGATATTCAAAATATAGAAATACAAAGTAATTTTATATCCTCAGATATGATTGTTGCATATGTAAGCATCCTCAATATGCATGCTTATAGGAACTTCATTGTACCACTTCACTTTCTTATGTTAAAAGGTACAATGAAATTCTATTTTATTTATACTATCCTTTATAAATTAGACCATTACTTCTTAGGATTTATAAGTTCATCAAGCAACATTGGAAGTAACTCGTCTATTTGTTCATCATTAAATTGGCAAGTCCCAACAGCTTTGTGACCTCCACCGCCATACTTAAGCATTAGACTACCAACATCAACATTTGAAGTTCTATTTAAAATACTATATCCTACAGCTACAGAACACCCTTTCCCACCTTTTCCATTTACAATCCAAGCAGAAATATTTTGTTCTGGATACATACTGTAAATCATGAAACGATTACCTGTATAAATTGGCTCTACTCCACGTAAATCAGAAATAATAACATCTCCTTCTGTACGTGTGTATTTAGCAACCATTTCTTTAAATTTATCTGTTTGTTCAAAATAAACTTCTATACGTTCCTTTACATCTGACAGATTTAAAATTTCTTCTGTATCTAAAGTTCTACATGCATCAATTAACTTTTCCATCAATTGATAGTTAGATATAGTAAAGTTTCTCCAACGCCCCAACCCTGTTCTTGGGTCCATAAGATAACCAATTAAAATCCATCCAGTTGGATTTTGTACCTCTTCTATAGTAAGATTTCCAGAATCAACTTTGTCTACTGCTTCTAACATTTCATTAAAATGAGAAAATTTTTCATTTCCACCATAATACTCATAAATAATTCTTGCACAAGAAGGAGCAATACGACTTTCGCCTTTATACCTTCCTTTAAGCTCATTTCTCTCAAATTCACTAGAATGATGGTCAAACCAAAGACCACACCCTTCTACAAATGGTACATTGGCAAGACAATCATTTTCTGTCACCTCAACCAACCCATCTTGTAAATCCTTAGGATGAGCAAATTTCCAATCATCAATAATACCTGCTTCTTTTAATAATGCACCACAAACTAATCCATCAAAATCAGAACGTGTAATCAATCTCATATGTTTCAACCCCTTTGCTTTAAATATATGCCTATAGATATTGTAATTTTTTCCTTAAATATATAATATCACTTTACATGTCAGCTTGATATACATTTCAATATATACTAACAAAACTTATTTTTGGGACTATAAATAGCTTTATTTATTATCTAAAGTACAACATTGTCTTTTACTAAGAATATAGTTATAACTTGCCTAACAGCCAAAATTAAATCAAAATAAAATACTTATATTACTATGAATATACTTATATTTTGTTGTAGTCTTAAATATAACCTATATCACGTTATATCAATTCATCATATAAATTTTATAAATTAACATAAAAATATCACTTATCACTTATCACTTATCACTTATCACTTATCACTTATCACTTATCACTTATCACTTATCACTTATCACTTATCACTTATCACTTATGTAAAGTTTAACATGCTAAAATAAAGATAGCAATTTGATATAGAAATCAAACTGCTATCTTTATTTTAAAACTACCCTCAATATTTTATTTAATCATACTAGCTTATATATTGTTTACACTGCACTTCAACAATTTTACTTTATTCTTCTTTAGGAGGTGCAATTATTAATCCTATAGAGTGCATTTTGCGTCCTTCTCCTGATGAGTTATTTCTTAAAGGTTCTAGTATATCACCAATCTTTCTAGCTGCTTCAGTTATTTCTTCTAGATTCGCATATATTGGACAGACAGAAAAAACAGAGCCATCTTTTAAAATATCTTTTTCTTCTCTTTTAGCATAATCATAAAACTCCTTCATAAATGCCATCATATATTGAGTAAACAGCTGTACATATGCTTCTGCTGAGTTTTCATTTATCATTTTTTTTGCATCATCATCAATATCTGACTTAACAGCATATACCTTTTCAACAGTTCCTCGTATTTTATTTTCTTCAACTACCTTTAGAATATTATCCTTTAACATTTTATCAAGATAACGATAAAGTGTAGCTTGTGATATATCCTTAAACTTCTCTGCTAATTGCTTTGCTGTAGTTTGCTTATTTGAATAAATCTCAAGTAACAACTTGCATTTAACTGGATTTATGAAGCAATCCATAAGTTTATCATTCATATTATACTACCTCCTCATTATTATTAATAAGATAATATTATTATATTGATAATATTTAATCAAGTTTATTAAAAATTTTATATAAACAAATAATATTCAAAAAATAAAAAAAGCACTTGAATTATGTAAATAATTCAAGTGCTTTTTTTATCATGATTTAATACTAAGCTAATTTTGCTTTAGCAACTTCTGCTAATTTAGCAAATCCATCTGGATCTTGTATAGCCATTTCAGATAACATTTTTCTGTTAACTTCAATACCAGATAATTTTAATCCATTCATTAATCTTGAATAAGATATTCCATTCATTCTAGCTGCTGCATTTATTCTTTGTATCCAAAGTTTTCTGAAGTCTCTTTTCTTTAACTTTCTTCCTATATAAGCATTTTTTAATGCCTTCATTACGAATGTATTTGCTGGTCTATATAATTTGCTTCTAGATCCTCTGAATCCTTTTGCAAGTTTTAATATTTTTTTATGCTTCTTACGAGCGTTCATAGCTTTTTTAACTCTTGCCATCGTTATGACCTCCTTTTATATCCCTCTTCTATAGTTATTGTTTATAATCCGTATCCTATCCTAGTATGGTAATAATTGTGCTATTCTCTTAGCATCTCCATCACTTACTAGAGTTGATTTTCTTAAGTTCATCTTAGTTTTTGCAGATTTTTTAGTTAATATATGTTTTTTATAAGCTTTAGCTCTCTTTAACTTTCCTGTTCCTGTTTTCTTTAATCTCTTTGCTGCACCTCTATGAGTTTTCATTTTAGGCATGACAAATTCCTCCTCTCAGTTAATCATCTATTTTTTTGGATCTATAATTACAACCATATTATTACCCTCAAATGCAGGGGCTTTTGTTGGTTCTCCAAACTCTTTTATTATCTCTAAAAACTTTAACATAACTTCTCTACCTATATCTTTATGTCCTAGTTCTCTACCTCTAAATCTAAGTTCAACTTTGACTTTATCCCCTTTTTTAAGGAATTTTATAGCATTATTAGCTTTCGTATTTAAATCATTTTGTTCAATACCTGGTCTAAGTCTTACTTCTTTTACAACTATAGTCTTTTGTTTTTTCTTAGCTTCTTTATCTTTTCTCGCTTGCTCATATCTAAACTTTCCATAATCCATTATCTTACACACTGGTGGATTTGCATTTGGCGAGATTTGAACTAAATCTAAGTTTTTACTAGTAGCCATTGCTTGAGCTTCTTTAGTAGGCATTACTCCAAGTTGTTCACCTGTAGGTGAAAGGACTCTTATTTCCTTGTCTTTTATTTGTTCATTGATTGCTAATTCTTTGCTAATTGTAGGACACCTCCAAAATTTTTATAAAATATAAAATAAAAAGCGGATGACATAATCATCCGCAATATAAGTTACCAAATTTAAACAAGCTTAAATTACTATTAAGCTTTAACTTATATTTACCTTACTAACCATCGGCGTAAGGTGAGAAGCGGACTTCTTCTTTGTTTTATTCTTACCTTATCTACTATATCATTTTATCAAATTTTTTGCAACTATTTTTTTAAGTTTAATAAATTTTTACTAAATTAACTGCTTTTTTATTTAAACCTACATATATTTATTATAAGGTACATAGTATTTGCATTTAATTATTTCTTCCTAATACTTATTATATGCTTGTACTATTTATTTTGCTCTTATTTTTCAAAATTTAATTAAAAAAATTCAAACTTCAACTTTAAAATCTTTTATTATCCTACTACTCTATATAGTAAATACCTAAAAACACTTCTTTAGCCAATTTTATACTGAATACTTTACTTTACATCCTTTAATATCTATATTATGGTTTTTTCATCATTTCAATTTTATCTTGATTTGTCGTATTTTTTTAGTATATAAAGTTAATTTGCACATATTTATAAATGACTTTTTTCAGTTAAATTTATGAATTTATTTTTATTTAGATTGCATGTATATTTTTTCCATAAAAAATAAATAATAAAAAATAGTAAATATGGAAAATATAAAATTGATTAACAATAATTAATTACCTGAGGTGTGAATATGAAAATGCTAAACAACTTTTTTAAAAAAATTAACAATCCAGTTCCTGTCTTTGCACAGACAAAAATGGAAAGAGAAAATCAAACAGATGATTCACTTTCTACAAAACCAAAAACTACATTTAGAGATGTAGCTGGATTAGACGAAGTAAAAGAAGAACTATTTGAAATAGTTGATTTTATGAAGTCTCCACAAAAGTATCAAAAAATGGGTGCAAAAATACCTAAAGGGGTATTATTTTATGGTCCTCCAGGAACAGGAAAAACATTACTTGCATCTGCTGTAGCTGGTGAAACAAACTCATCATTTTTCAATGTTACAGGTTCTGAGTTCGTTGAAAAATACGTAGGTGTAGGAGCAAAAAGGGTAAGAACTCTATTTGAAAAAGCTAGAAAAGAAGCTCCAAGTATAATATTTATAGACGAAATAGATGCTGTAGGAGCAAAAAGACATCTTGAAAGTAACAATGAGAAAGACCAAACGTTAAACCAACTTTTAGTTGAAATGGATGGATTTAATAAAGACTCCAATGTATTAATAATAGGTGCTACCAATAGACTTGACTTATTAGATGAAGCTTTACTTAGACCAGGAAGATTTGACAGACACATTCATATAGGTGCACCAAATTATCACACTAGATTTGAAATTCTAAAGGTACATACAGATGACAAGCCTATAGACAAATCTGTAAATCTAGAACTTTTAGCTAAAAAAACTCACGGTTTCAACGGAGCCCATCTTTCAAATATAGCAAATGAAGCAGCTATATTTGCAGTTAGAGATGACAGTGAATATATTACAGCAGAACACTTCGACAAAGCACTTGAAAGAGTTATTGCAGGATTAGAATCTAAAAACTCTTCATTAGTTGAAAAAGAGAAAAAGATAGTAGCTTATCATGAGGCTGGACATGCTCTTGTAAGTGATATCGTTGGAATTTGTCCTATACAAAAAATATCTATAGTACCTAGAGGACAAGCATTAGGTTATGTTCTTCAATTACCTGATGAAGATAGATATATTTATACTAGAGATGAACTGATTGGAAAAATAAAAATATTACTTGCTGGAAAAGCATCAGAAGAATTAATATTCAATCATAAATCTACGGGAGCAAAGGATGACTTAAAGAAAGTTACTGAGATAGCTAACCAAATGGTTTGTGAGTATGGTATGAGTAACTTAGGATTTATGACTATTGATGGAAATGATAAGACTTTCTTATGTGATAAAATTCAAAAAGAAGCTAATCGTATAGTTGAAAGTTGTTATAAGGAAACTTTAGAGATGTTAAAGGATAATCTTGAAGATTTACATTCTGTTTCTAAATTCCTATTTGAAAAAGAAACTATGACTCATGAAGAATTAAAAGATTTAATAGGAAAAGAAGCTGTAAATTAATTTGATAGTATTTTAAATAATTCTTACATTAAAATTAATAATTAATCTTAAAAAGAATTTCAATATTTAAAATGTACCAAAATACTTTAAGATGATATGTCTTGAGGCTGTAGATAGATTTGTGTAAAAACAAATTTACCTACAGCCTCTTCATTAATTTTATAGCCTCTGACTACTCTATCCTTTCTTCAAAATCCTATATTTGTGATTTGTCTTTATCAGTTACATCTATAGCAATTAGATTTTTGTATATTAAAACTACACAACTTTATCCTTATGTAAATATGATAATCTCTTAATGTAAACATGACAATCTCTTATCTGATTTTAAGAATCATTTATAGATTGTCTCTTTTTATTTATATGCTTAATAATAAATGCTATCTTCCTGTAAACATAAGATTAACATTACTATGATATTGTTTTGTATATAAATACCAATAGACTAATATATAAGACACTAATAAAAAGTAAATTTTAAATGTTAAACACATAAATAATACATATAAAAAGGGGGAAATATCATGAATAAAAAATTAAATGCAAGAATTATATCTACAGGAATGGTTATGACTACACTAGTTACAGGAGTTGCTCAGGCACAAGAAACTGCTCAAGGTAATACTAATATAGAAAAGTCAGAAAAAACAACACAATCTAAAAGTAGAAAAGAAATTAAAACTAGTAGTACTACATATAGTCAACTAGCTGATTTTCTTTTACAATCAGCTAAATCATATAATTCTAATATAGATAAAAAGAAAATCCTGTCTGGATACGAAAAGAAAGAAAATCAAAAAGTTAATAGACTAGATGGTCTTATCATGATAAGTAGAGCTTTTGGAACTTTATCAGCTCCAAAAGGTCAAAATGAAATAGTGGCAGATAAAAATGTAAGTTTTACAGATATCCCTGTTTCTGCTAAGTCTCATATAGATAACTTAATAAAGGGTGGAGTTATGGTTAACACTAAAGACAAAAAACTTCATGGTAGTGATGTTATGACTGTAGGAGAAGTTGATACTATGGTTAGACGTATCTGGTCATTTAAAGGTAGCAATCCAAAAGATGATTTTTATAATTTTGTAAATAAAAAGTCTTTGGAAGAATCAAAGCTTCCAAGTGACGAAGCAGTATCTGGTGGTTATGTTGATATTGAAAATGAGAACACAAAAAAAATTAATGCTATTATTAAAAAGATAGTAGAAGGGAATCATAAAAAAGGTAGTGAAGAGCAAAAGATTAAAGATTTCTATCTTAATATACTAGACATGAAAAGCAGAAATGAACTTGGAAATAAACCAATAAAAAAATATCTTGATGCTATAGATAAAGCAAAGAATGTAAAAGAACTTAGCGATATTCAAAAAAAATCACTTGAAGAAATAGGAACTGGTGGTTTGGTTACTCTTTCTTTAATGCAAGACAATGTAGGTGAAGCAAAATATGCTTTATATATAGGAACAATAGCTGATACACATTTATTTAGCTCCTATTCAAATGATGAGGTAATAGAAAATAGTAAAACATTTTTTAAAAAACTGTTAATTTTAAGTGGAGAAAGTGAAGCACAAGCTAGTAAGCATGTTGATGAGTATATAAACTTTGTAAAAAAAGTATCTGGAGGTGAAGAAAATATTGATAAGAGGATGACTTTAAAAGAGATGGAAGAAAAAATGCCAAACTTAGAGTTGTCTAAAATGCTTACTGCTGCTGGATATACTAATCTTCCTAAAGAAATCAAGCTAATGAATCCAAAAGATTTAGAACTATTTAATAAGGCATACACTAATAACAATTTAGAAGTTTTAAAAACACTTTTTAAAATAAAACTTTCTGAAGAAAATGCGCAATTTTTAGACCAAAAATATCTAAATGTTTGGGCTGAAAATTTTAATCCTGGTGCAGATGCTTCACAAAGTAAAATAACTGAAAAAGATGCATCAGTATTAACATCAGAAAGGTTCAATTCATATCTTGGAAAATTATTTGTAGAGAAATATTTTCCTGAAAAATCAAAGAAAGATATTGAAGATATGATTAAATCTTTTGTAGAATTATATAAAGAAAGAATTAAAAAACTTGACTGGATGAGTGAATCTACCAAAAAAGAAGCTATAAAAAAACTTGATAAAATGACATTTGTAGTTGGCTATCCTGATAAATGGGAATCTGATACAGAAAATGTAGACATTAAAGGTAAAGAAAATGGTGGAAATTATTTTGATAATATAACTGCTTTTAAACTTGCACGTCTAAAAAAGGATGCTGAAGATACAGGTAAGGTAGTACCAAAAGATAGATTTAATTTAGCAACATTTACTGTAAATGCAGTGTATGGAATGTATGATAATGCAATGACTTTCCCAGCAGGTATTTTACAAGCACCTTTATATGACCCAAATGCATCAAGAGAAGAAAATCTAGGTGCAATAGGTGCAATAATAGGTCATGAAATTTCTCATGCATTTGACAACAGTGGAGCCAAATATGATTCAAGTGGGAAAGAACATGATTGGTGGACTAAGGATGATTACAGAGAATTTCAAGAACGTTGTAATGATGTAGTTAATTTCTATGATGGATGGGAAATAGCTCCAGGTGTAAAAGCAAATGGTAAGATAAGTTTAGGTGAAAATATTGCAGATATAGGTGGTGTAGGAGCAGCCTTGGGAATTTTATCAAAGATGGAAAATCCAAATTATGATAAGTTCTTCAAGAGTTATGCAAAGTCATATATTAGATTATACACAAGAGAATATGCAAAGAACTCTACAGGAGATGAGCATAGTCCAAATACTTTAAGAGTAAATCGTGTCTTATCAAATTTCGAAGAATTCTATAAAACGTATAATATAACAAAGAATGATGGTATGTATGTAGCTCCTGAGGATAGAGTAAATTTATGGGATAATCTAGACACTAATGTAAAATCTAAAAAAATGACTGGAGATGACAGATTCGAAACAGCAGTAAAAGTATCTAAAGAAGGCTGGAAAACTTCAAATACTGTAATACTTGTAAACGGTACTGATAAGCACTTAGTAGATGGATTATCGTCTACTCCACTTGCAAATACAAAAAATGCACCAATGCTACTTTCTAATGGAAATAATGTAGATAAATCAACAATGGATGAAATTAAAAGATTAAAAGCATCTAATGTAATAGTTGTAGGTGGTGAAGCTTCAATATCCAATTCAGTTGTTAACCAACTAAAAGGTGTTAATAAATCTATGAATGTAAAAAGAATAGGTGGGAAATCAAGATATGAAACGTCTTTAAATATAGCTAAAGAAATGTCTGGTAATAACAATATTGATACAATATATGTAAGTGCTGGAGATGGAGAAGCTGATGCACTCTCTATTTCATCAGTAGCAGGAAAAAATAACTCTCCTATAATACTTACACAAAAAGATGGTTTAGATAAAGATACATATGATTATATTAAATCTAAAAAAATAAAAACTTCTTACTTTATAGGTGGGGAAACTAAAATCTCTCAAAAAGCTATAGAACAAATTAATAATGTAACTTCAAATGATGTATCAAAAAATAGAATTGCTGGAAATGACAGACAAGAAACTAATGCCCATGTTATTGAACGTTTCTATAAAGATAATAGCATAAATGGGGTGATATTAGCTAAGGAAAATAATCTGATTGATGCTTTATCAGTAGGTCCATTTGCCTCAAAGGAAAATATGCCAGTTGTAATAGCCACAAGTAGTTTAAATAAAGAGCAAGAAAATATATTAGATAAAAAAAACTCAGAAAAAGTATATCAAGTAGGTGGTGGCATAAAATTATCTGTACTTAATAAATTGAGACTTTTATTAAACAAATAATATAAACAAAAAAATATACTATAAATATAGGTTTACTAAATTAATCACAAGTATTCAAGAAAGTATTCTTCATTTTGAATTTGAAGAATACTTTTCTTGTTTATACAGTATTATTAGTATATCTTTAATATAATTTTATTCTAAATGGTAGAATCTCTTTTAATTAATTCAGGCTTAAGCATTTCAACTACTGGCTCACAATCATCTTCTTCTAATAAGATTTTAAGTATATTAATCGTTTTTCCAATTAATAAGTCTAATGGTTGTCTAATCGTTGTTAAACTATAACTTTTCCATGAAGCCATCTGAATATCATCATATCCCATTACTGATAAATCCTCTGGTATCTTCAATTTATACTCAAATCTTGCAGCATCCATTACACCCATAGCTATCAAATCACTTGTACAAAAAATTGCTGTTGGAGGATTTGATAATGCTAACATTCTCTTTCCAGCTTCATATCCAGAATCATAATCATAATTTGCAGATTCTTCTTTAAGATTGTGAATTCCGTTTTGTCTTAATTTAGAATAAAATCCAATTTTCTTTTCCATTTCCTCACTTGTTTCTCTTGTAAATTGAATGTATCCTATATTTTTATGTCCCCTATCAATTAGGTATTCAGCAGCCATTCCTCCACCTTCAATTGGGTCTACATAAACTGTACTTATTTTTATACCTGGTATAAAACGATTAAAAAGAATCACAGGAATATTATTTTCTTCACATGTCTCAGCCATTACCTTATTCATAGCTGAAGCTGTAATAATCACAGCTTCCACTTGAAACTGAATTACTCTTGAAATTATATTATCTATTCTTTCTTGTCTAGGAACCTTAAAAACAAGACACTGTTTACCTATTTCTTGAATCTTTTCCACGAATAAGTTAATAATTCTGTTGTAAAACGGACCTAGATTATCACCAACTATCAATCCTATAACATTTGTTTTGCCACTAATCATTCCTCTTGCAACTAAATTGGGAACATATCCAATTTCATCTGCTACACGGAAAATTTTTTCTCTCACTTCAGGTTTTACACCTTTTCCATTTGCACTACCAAATGCCCTTGAAACTGATGACTGCGATACTCCTGCTAATTTTGCAACATCTTTTGAAGTAGCCGATTTATTATAATGAACTTTCTTTTGATTCATTTAGTATTTCTCCTTAAACATCTTGTATTTCTTTTTAAACATCTTGCATTTCTTTTTAACGCCCTTTACTTCTTATTAAACATCTTGCATTTCTCATTAAAATTGTATTAAAAATAAGATTATATATTGGACAACGAAAAAAACTAACACAATTAACTCTTGTTTACCTAAAGAAAATGGCAATACAGACACTCCATCTACTTTATCTATTCCTTGTGAAATAAGTTCTTTTCTCATACCAAATACAGTATATTTTTTAATATCTTCTATATTATGATTATTCTTTAAAATGATACTAAAAATATATCCAAATATTAATGTTATTGTAGCACCTATTGCTGGATTCCACAACCAACTCACATTATATTTATTAGAAATAAAAAATCCTAAAACTAATCCTATGATAAAACCAATAGATACCCCTTTATCATGAGTTTTGTATGTAAACATAGCCAATATAAATGCACCCGTAGCTGGACCAGCAAAATATGAAATATAGTTACCAACAAGGTCAAGAATTGATTTGATGCTTCCTCCAAATCCCATAATAATAAAACATGTCATAACAATACCTATAATCATTGTTATAATCATCGTGACTTTTAATGACGATTCCTCATTATCTTTTTTAAAATAAAACTCATAAATATCCTTTGTAAAAACAGTTGTCATACTATTTAATATAGAGTCAATACTAGACATAGCCGCTGCAAATACACCAGCAATAATAATTCCAATTGCCCCTACTGGAAGTTCGTTCAAAATAAAAGTAATCATTATTTCATTTGAAGTTTCAAATGTTCTTCCCTTATAATAAACAAATAAAATCACTCCTACTAATAACATAAAATAGTAAGCTAAATTCATAACAAATGCACTAACTACAAAAGAATTTTTGGCTCCTTTTAAAGATTTAGATGTCAAAACTCTTTGAACTTGAGATTGGTCAAAGCAAAAATATCTTATCCACATTACAGTTCCGCCAATCAGAGTAGCCCAAAAAGTATTTGTAATTGAAACATCCATATTAAAATCAAATGTATTTAATTTACCACTCTGTTGTGCAATTTGCAATGTATCAAAAAAGCCAAGATTCATTCCTTTTAGTGCTGTCATACTTACTATAAATACAGCACCTATTACTACTAACATTTGAATACTATCAGTCCATATAACTGCTTTAATTCCCCCTAGTAGTGTATATATAATTGCTACACATACAACTATTGGAACCAAAATATAAAGTGACCAACCAGTGATTATTTGAATAATAAGTACTGGTATATACACCATAGAACTCGCTTGAATCAATGAATTGATAAAAAATTGAATAATAGTTAAGCCCCTTGAATAATTGCCTAAACGAAGTCCCATATATTCATATACAGATGTTATTTTTAATCTATAAATAACTGGGGTGGTAATGCTCAGTGCAAAAAATATTGCTAAAGGGACTGTAATGTTAACCATTACTGGATACATTCCATCCATATATGCCCATCCAGGCCCCCCTATAAATCCATTAGCACTAATCATAGTAGCAGCAACTGACAAAGCGATTGGAATCCATGGCATTGACCTACCTGCTAAGAAATAATCTTCTTGATTTTTATTATCTTTTCCTGAATAATAACCAATAACCAACATTAACAGCAAATATCCTACTATAATACACACATCGATTACTGAAATCATAAGCCACCCCTTTCTAACCAACAAAATAGTTCTTAGAATTCTACTCTTTCTTGTTTAATGTTTCTGGTAAGAACAGCCATACAATAGCACCTGCTACAAATACTGCTGTTGATATATAAAAAATAGTTGTCATACCTAAAGCACCAGAAGCTGTACCAGCTATTGCAGGAATTGCAAATGTAGATATAATTCTTCCTCCATTAAATGACATTCCAGAGGACAATGAACGATATTTACTTGGGAATAATTCTGTATAGTATGCTCCCCATGCTCCAGAATATCCAACAGCAATTCCTAATAATACTGATATCATATAAAATGCTGTTGTATTATTTCCTCCTAGTTTTGTATATATAAATACAAATACTGCTGCTAATGCCATCCCTATAAAAGGTACTTTTCTTCCAAATTTATCTGCTATTGAACCCCAAAATAAATATCCTACTAACTGCCCAATTCCTTGTAAACTATATATAGAACCTGCTACTGCTGCTGTCATTCCTATCCCTGTTACCAAATATGTAGTTGCATTGTTTGAAAATGCTGAGTATGCTGTGAAGTTAGCACCTGATAAAATAATTGTTCCTAGTCCAATCCACAAATATTTCCCCTTATACATACTTACATAGCTAATTTTTTCACCTGTTTCTTTTCCTTTTTTAACTAATTCTCTTGTATACTCTGAATCATCTGGTACAAAGAAAAATGCCAAAATAGCTCCAACTATAGGTGGTATAATCGCAGTATACATTAATATTTGCCAATTTGCATCACCTAAAAATCCATACACTTTCCCACCAAAAATCATAGCTAGTGAAAATAATGCAGTTAATACAGCAGCTAACTTACCACGATATTTGCTTGGAAACATATCTGCAACTAGAGGCATAGCTGTTCCAAATACACCACCCAATACTACCCCTGTGCATAAACGTGCAATTTTCCACAATATAATATTTGTAGGAGATAACATTGGAATAAAAGTCGTCAACCCAATTAATAAAGCTACACTAATTAAAGTTTTCTTTTTACCAAGCTTTGTAGAAATTACTCCAAAAATGAATGTACCTGGAATTGTACCAAAGGACATGACAGCAAATATTTCTTCTGTCTGTTTTAATGAAAACCCAAATCCACCTTCTGCCAAAGTATAAATCATTGTTGGTTTAATAAAGGTACCTACCATAAAGTTATAGCAATAGAAAAAGTATATTAAAGCAATCGAAAAAAATGCAATTCCCCTTTTTAGATTTGAATAATCTTTTCCTAGTATAATATCATTTTCTATCACATCTGTTGTTTTCATATTATTCATAATTACCCCTCCCTTACTATTAAGCATACTATTGCTAAAACTTTAAATTTTTACTTTTCATACATATTTCTTGCTTAAATTTTATAACAAGAATACTTATTATATAATTTCTAAAAATATTTATACTCTAAACTATCTTACTCTTCTACACCCATGTACATCTGCTTCAAAACATCCATACCATCAAAAGTCATCCATTCTTCCTTTACCTTACCTTGTAGTACATGATAATGATTAATTCCCATTACCTCTACATGCTTACCAGAAGGTTGTCCAAAAAATCCAATGCCTTCATTTATTCCACGCAGTCTCCATCTCACAGATACATCATATCCTTCATTTTTTTCCTTTTGATTACAAGTTACTCTTTCTACTTCATAACTGCCATTTGGAATTGAAGCAAGTAAACTTACAATCATTCCTTGAATCTCATCATACCCATTTAAATCTTTATCACATATGAAATGTACTACTGCATTATCGTGATAGTACTTTTTAACTTCATTTATATATTTATAATTGTAAATACGACTTGTCATCTCAAGCATCATTTCACCAACAGAATCATCTTTAGCTTGATACTTTGCTGGCATAAATTGACCATCCATAGACTCACAAATACCATAAGTTGATTGTAAACTCAATACTTTAGATGCACTTGCCTTTGCCATATTTTTTGCCACTTCTTGAGGATTTAACCCTAACTGAGTAACAATCCATAGATTATCTCTAACTAGCCATTCTTCATGGATTCTATTATTCGTAGTAGCACAATCAATTACAGTTCTAAAATTTATCTTTTTTCCAGTTGCTGGAGCAAAATTACTGTCACCTAAATTAGTTGCTGTAGACAAAACACGATGAGAAGACAAAAAACCATCAGCACCAAAATTAGACCATATTACATTTTGACCAATCAGCCTTCTATCTGGAAACGCATGTAAAGTTTGAAGAGTATTTGAGATAACATCTTTTATACCAACTAAATTAGAAGAACCACAGTGCATTGTTACATTATTGTGATATGTATCATAAATAACTCCAATACCTTTTTCTTCCCAAATATTATGTGTAATTTTCATAATATAGTCTACAAAATCTCTATATTTGGAATCAAATCCAGGTAACTTCTGCTCCCTTTTTGTTTGATTTGAAAAATCATTATAATCCATTACTCCAACAGGTGTTACTTCTAGTGAATCTCCATAGTAAATTTTTGTAGACTCCATATTTGTTTCTCCCTTCAATGTAATTTCTTCAGCTTTTTTAATAGTATTATTCTCATTGATTTTATCTATATTAGATTTATTTACTTCAACATTATTAGCTTTATCTACTTCAACATTACTTAATTTAATCTCATTTATATCAACTTCTTTTGCTTTTTCTTTATCTTTTTCTCTTACATCATTTTTATCAATATACTTCAATTTACATTATCTCCTTCCTTGAATACGTATTCAAAATTAATTATTAAAAATTAAACATTAAAAATACTTTTAGTTCTTTCAAGAATATCAAGACCTTGTTGTTTTAACCAGTATGGAATATCAATCAACACCCAATTTTCTTTAAGTTTATCTCCTTTACGATAGTAAACATCAACGACTTGCATATCTGCCTTAACCTCTCCACCTGGCAATCCTAAAAATCCTCCACATGGGATGTTGCTTAAGTTAGGCCATCCAAAGAAACAAGCAAAATTACCTTCTGCGAATCTACATACATGTCCATTAAAAGTCTTTCCTTTTAAATTATTTCTAAATGGCAATTGATGTTGTTCTTGATATCTAGGTATAGTATAAGAAGCTCCAATCCCCCCTGGTCCATACCAAATCATATCTTTAGCCCATGATTTTTCAAGTATCTCTGGTGGGCATCCCATAGAACCACTGTCATTTAGTTCAGACAAATCATCTACCATTTTATTGACTAATGCTAAAGTCTTAACCCCCTCTACTTCATCTGCATCTTCAAAAAGTAATCCATTATGGTCAATTGGTCCTGGATATACAAAATATGAACCTGTTTGTGGTGGCAATGGATTGACACCTGCCTGAATCATAAATCCAATTATATCTACAAATAATCCAGTTTTGGAAATTCTACCATCCTTCACACAGTTAAATTCCGCATATCTTAAGCTAATCATCTTGCGAGTATGCTTAATCCCAAGCCAATCATTATCAAAAAGTCCCATAAAATGACCCATACTCATTACCCACTCACTGTTATCAATTTCATTAGTACCTGCAATGAAGATATCTTGTCGTCTTTGCATATTACTCAATGAATGCTTTAAAGGCTTCCAAAATATATCTGCTACATTTTCAACTCCTTTTTGTTCACGAAATGGATATACGCCTCTCCAGTCATAATCTGACTTCATGTGCTGTTTTAAAATTTTTTTAATTTCATCTCCATTGGCATTTTCTAATGCTTCAAAGTAATTTCTTACAACTCTTTTTGATTCTTGATATTTTCCCATGATTATATCCTCCCAAATTTATAAAGTATAATCTAACTTTATTGACTTGTCATTGCATACGTTTTCTTTTTTATAGCCTTTTTATCTATTTTAAGGCTATTTTATGAATACATATGCATTTTTCTAAATATTAACATATATCTAAAAAATTGTAAAGAAAATGTTATCATAAAAATGTAAATTGTAACTTATATCTACTCAAATTTATATGTTTTTAATCATTCCTAATAAAACTAATCTTTATCTCCCATATTTATTGAAATACTTGCACCAATAAACAACTATAAAAAAATAAAGGTGACAGTCTTTTTAAAGCTATCACCTTTTTGATTTAGTCAATAATATGTTTTTATTTGTATTCTGATATTTATTTTTTAACCTTTAATTTAATTGTTTATTTATTGAATTTCTAACCCTATTTTTTATCAGTATCTTTTTTTTCACCTTTAATTTCTTCTTTAGTATTATTTTTCTTAACCTCTTCTACTTGTTCATCAGTTACTGTTTTAGATTCATAAATTTTTTCATATTCTTTTATATTATTTTTCTCAGTATCTGATTTATTTTCAGACACTATTTTTTCATCTACATTTTGGTTTTCAAATCTTCCACATTTCTGATATTCATTGTTTTCTTGATAATTTTTAGCATCAAATTCTTCATTTTCTTTAAATTCTCTGTAAGTTCTTTCATGACCACTTGGTGCAAATCCTTCATGACTTCTACATTCTCTATTGCCATGACCTCCTTCGTATCCTCTTGGCGCAAATTCTTCATGACCTCTATATTCTCTATTGCCATGACCTCCTTCGTATCCTCTTGGTGCAAATCCTTCATGACACATCATTTCAAATATTTTGCACCCTTCACATACATGATTCCATGGATGTCTATGAGGACCTCCATATCCCACTTGAGCATGATGTTGTGAATATTTACTATCTTCTCCATGATGTTCTTGGTGTTTATGATGTCCTCTCATTTCAAAATCTCCATATCCTCTAAATCCTTCTCTTTTATCTTTGTAATAATTCATATTAACTCCTCCTAATTAACTCGATTTTTTCTATTAATTTATTTTTTAAGTTTTATTAAGGTACCTTATCTATTTTTAATTATAAAGGTACCTTATAATTTTGTCAACACTATTTTTAAGGTACCTTTGTATTTTCTTCAATTTCTTTTATTTTCTATTTTCAAAATGAAAAAATTAGGGATACTCCTACTAATAAAATAATTATTTAAAAAAAGTGAACCATTTATAGTAAAATTTTATCTAATAAGTGTAAGGCAAAAAAGTAGCGCTACGATTTGCATAGAAAGGTAGGAGTACAATTGGATAAAACTACATTTATTAATAATATTCTTGAGTCAGAACAGACTTTGTATCGCATATCTAAGTCTATTTTAGGAAATGACCAAGAAAGAACAACAATATTTTAAGACTTGGTTGATTAGAATAGTCATAAATGAATGTAATTCATTAAGACGTAAACAGTTTAACCTTCTACCCTTTGAAGAAATTCTCAAGAACAAAAAAGTAGAAGAAGATGATGATTACAGTGATTTATATATTGCTATTCAAGGTTTATCTAAAAAAATTAAGATTCCAATAGTTCTTTATTATATCGAGGGATATTCAATAGATGAGATTAAAGAAATATTAGATATACCTCAAGGAACTGTAAAAAGCAGATTATCAAGAGGTCGAAAATTATTAAAAACTAAATTAGAAAATATAGAGGTAATGTATGAACAAAAACAAATTAAATAATTCATTTCCGAAAGCTCCAGAAAGCTTTCATAATAGATTAAATAAAACATTAAATAGTCTACCAGAAAGAGGGGAAAATTATAAAATGATTAATAATAAAAAACATAAATTACCATTTAATTTATCATTCAAAAAAGGATTAATTGCAACTTTTGCTGTTACTCTACTTTTGGGTACAACAGTTCTTGCTACAGGAGAGATATCTAGTATAATTGGAAAATCAAGTACTAGGGCTACCTATACATCTATCCCAACTACAGAACAAGTAAAAAAAGACTTTAAATTTGCCCCTAATATAGTTTCTGAATTTAGTAATGGATATAAATTTAAAGGAGCTTATACTATAAATGAAAAAGGACTTGATAAGGAAGATAACATTTTAGGCGAATTAAAAGCACTTGATTTTACCTATGAAAATGGTAATGATGAAATATCTCTTAAAACATCAAATAATGTACTTGGAAAAGATTCTGAGAATATAAAAGTTGTAGATACATACAAAGATGTAAATATTTCTTATGAGGAATTCAAGCAAAAGTATGTACCAGAAGGTTATAAAATGACAGAACAGGATAAACTTGATGAAAAATCAGGTAAATATGTATTTAGTGAATGGTCAGGTGATGTGGAAGTTAATGAATATAAATATTTGAGCTGGAAACAAAATGGAGTTTATTACTCATTTATAGTTCAGGACTCAGATTTATCTATGAATAATTTAGTAGAGATGGCTCATGAAGTAATAGATACAAAATAAAGATAAGTAATATAAAACATAACTAACAATTGAATTATTTATGAGTCTATTATTTGTGACTTTAATTTATTTATTAGTAAACATAACCATCTCTTTTATATTAATATTTTTTTTAGAATTTATATCAGATTTTAACTATTTAACTGCTATACAAATTCTAACTAAATAATACTACTAAAAAAGCCCTTAAAAAACATCTATTTTGAATTTTAAGGGCTTTAACTTTATCATAAAATACTCATATAAATATTCATTACAAGTACATAATAAATATATAATAATCCTAAAAAATTAGAAAAGAGTTAAAATTTCATTATTTTAATATTACTTCAATATTATTTTAATATTGTTTTAATATCGTTTTAGTATTACTTTAATCTTACTTTAATATTGTTTTAATAAAGAACTTATCTCATCTAAATAATATATGTTTAGTACATGAAGAGCTCTTGTACAACAAGTATAAAGGAGCAACCTTTCATCTTCATTATTATAATTTTTATTGCTTGCATTATATATAATAACCACATCAAATTCAAGCCCTTTAGATAGGTATGAAGGCATTATTAACACGCCATTTATATACTCATCATCATCTTTTGTTATACACTGTACATCATCATCATTCTCTTTTAAGAACTCGTATACTTCTATAGCTTCACGAACTGTTTTTGTTATGATACCAACAGAGTTATAATTTTTCTTTTTATAACCTTTTATATCTTCAATAAGTTTTTTATTCAGTTGATTTTTATCTTTAAAACCGATTATCTTAGGCTCATCACCATGTCTTTCAACATATTCATCATTTATAGATTCAGTAAGAAGTTTTCTTGAAAATCTAGTAATTTCCATTGTTGAACGATAGGTTTTACTTAGATTTATTATACAAGTATCATTCTTTAATATATCATGAATATTATTGTAATCTCCAATATTCATAAATGGATTGATTGATTGGTTGATATCTCCTAATATAGTCATATTTGCAGAATTAAAGAGTTTATAAAATATTTCATATTGTAATGGACTGTAATCCTGTGCTTCATCTATGATTACATATTTAATTTGTGATGTATTTGGGATACCTCCAAGAACTCCTTTTAAATATAAAAGAGCAACTTGGTCCTCATAATAAAGGCTCTTTACACTCAAATTATCCATTGTATAAGTTCTTATATTATCTATAAGATTTTTATCATACTCAATATTCGTTTTATCTAAAAACAGCTCCAAATTCTCAAATAGGTTTTTATAAGTGTCTATAAAGTCTAGCTCTGTCATTTTTAAAACTTTAGAATAAATTTCTTTCAAATTTTCTTTTACAATAAGAGTACTTCTTTCTATCATTTCTTCTTTTTCTATATAATTTCCAGATTCTTCAAGTTCTTTAAATACTTCATCAGCCCAAATTTTTTCATATGGTTCAATTAGAAACATTATTCTTGATTTTATCTTTTCTAATCTTCTCTTGATTGGTAGATTTGAATAATCATTAGAAAACAACTCTTGCAAATCCTTAGATGAAATTATCAACTTGCCTCTCACAATAATATCTTCAAAGCATCTATCCTCTGTCTCTAGATGAGTTATATATTTTTTTAATATATTCACAAACTCTGAAGATGTTTTAAATTCTATATTTTCTATCCTATCTCTATATGTTATTTTTTGATTATTATCAAATATATACTCCATCATTTCTGATGGACTTTCTTTTTTAAAATCATTTCCTAATTCTTGATGCATATAGTCTTTAAATGTGGTCTGACAAATATTATCTTCACCAAGTTGTGGTAATACATTTGATATATAGTCGTTAAATATGTTATTTGGAGAAAATATTATTATATTTTTAGATGTTATTTTATCTTTATGTCTATATAGTAAATATGCAATTCTATGAAGTGCTATAGATGTTTTTCCACTTCCAGCGGCGCCTTGTACAATTAAGTTTTTATAATCTTCATTACGAATCACTTGATTCTGCTCTCTTTGAATAGTTGTAACTATAGTTTTCATTTTCTCATCAGAGTTTTTGCCTAAAAGTTCTTGTAAGACATCATCATCAATATTTAGATTGCTGTCAAACATATACTCAATTTTTCTATCTTTTATTTTATACTGTCTTTTCTTAGTTATTTCTCCAGAGATTAATCCTTCTGGACAATCATAACTTGCTTGTCCAATCTCATAGTCGTAAAACATACTTGAAATAGGAGCTCGCCAATCATATACAAGAAAATCATAATCATCATCAATGAGATTTGATAGCCCAATATAACACTTTTGAGTATCAACTTCATTATCTTCAGTAAAGTCAATTCGTCCGAAATAAGGAGATTCAATCATTTTTTCGTATTTATCTTTGAGCTTTTCAGTAAATTCATGGCTCCTTTTTTGATGCTTCATAACATCCATAAATGACATAAATTCAGAAAGTTGTTCTAATCCATTTTCAATAGAAATAGCCCCCAAATCACTCCATAATTCCCTTTGAGTTTCTATAGCATCTTTTTTTAGTTTATCCTTTTCTCTACGTTTTTCCTCAAGCTGTCTGTTAGCTTCTTTAAAAACTTTTTGGAGCCATTCATTTTCAAGATTCAATTCAAAATCATTTAGATTCATATTATAATCCTCCTCAATTGAAATTAACGTTTAATCCGCTATATCAATTATATAGAAGTGAGGATATATTCATAGTCTTAAAAAAACTTTTTATTTATGATATAATTATAGTGGGAGGATAGATAGTTTCTAATCTTCATTAACATCCTTTTCGCTATACTTTTCATCCTTAGATACATTCTGCTCATCAAATTCCTTATTCTTGAAAAACTCTGGATGTTCTTTTACTATCTGTTCAAAAAATCCTGGATGCTGTTTCGTCATTTGTTCAAAGAATTCTTCTCTATTAAAAAAAGCTTGAAATGCTTCCATACGTGGATTGTAAAACTCTTTTTCTTCTTGAGAACTTGGATGTGGTTCCTCATGTGGATTTGGATGTGAACCCATATGCCCCATTCCAAAACCTTCTCTTCCATTAAAACTTAAGCGTTGACCAGGATATGGTCTTGAGTGTGCTCCCATATGCGCCCCATCAAAATTAATATTATCATCATTTTTTATAGTTCTCTCCAACTCATTAGTAATCTTAGTAAGAATATCACTTAGAATACTTTTTTCTTCTTTTTCTAAAATATCGAATATTTTATTAGTTGGGTCTTCTTCCTGCTCAATTTTATTAATTTCATCCATACCCTTTGATGTCAGTCTTACTACCATTACTCTACGGTCTTTTTCTGAAGGTGTACGAGTAATAAATCCTTGATTTTCTAGTTTTGAAAGCAACTCTCCTAAAGATTGAGGTCTCATATCAAGCAAATAAGATAGTTCTTTTTGAGTAATTTCTGGTTTTATTTTTAGCATAGATAATACTCTTCCTTGACCTCTATGCGTTCCTCTAAAAAAACCATGTGATTTATGATTTTGAAGGTGAAATTTATGTAGTAACGATTGTACTTTAAAAAATTGCTCTAATAAATTTTCATCTTGAGTTTCATTCATGATTTTTACCTCCTAAATTAATTATTAATTTTGTAATCATACATTTTACTAATTATATGATTTTTTTCGAATAAGTCCTTTAAAAAGGTACCTTACTTGTATTGAGTATAAGAGCAAGCCTTCGATTTGTCAAATATTTTAACACTTTATTACACTTTAACTGTACTATATTTTAAACTTTTACTAATATTATGCCCCGATTATACTCTACTCATATTTCTTATGTTTAAGCTTTTCTCTCAGGCATTTTGTAGCCTTCTAAAGCTTTATTAATATAATCATTAAAAGGTTTCATAAGTAAGAATTTATCAGTAACCATTTTACAAAATTCATATAAATTGTCTAAGTCACTATCCTGTAAGTGATATTCAATATACCAGCTTTTGTGTTTTAAATACTCTCCTTTAGTAAAATCTTTTGGATATCCTCTTGGAATATTTTTTAGTTTTTCGCCATCTAAAGTAAAATTCTCTGAAAATTTATGATTATACAAAATAGATTCTAATTCATCTGAATGTTTAAGTATATAATCCCTCACTCTTGTTGTTGCATCTGAAAGCTGTGGTGTAAAAAGTCCTGCTCCTAAAAATATATTTTGTGGAGAAATATCTATGTAATACCCTACTGGAATTGGTACTCGTCCAGCAGATGAAATATGTGCTCTAAATGATGGGTTATAAGGTGATTTATCATTACTAAAACGAGTATCTCTATTCAACCTAAATATTAAATCTTTTGCATTTAGATGTGCAATAGATTTATCTTGATAAGCTAAAGCATTAATTATATCTTGTAACAACTGTTCAAATTGCAATGTAGCTTCTTTTTTCCATTCTTTATTTTCCATCATCCACTCTCTTGAATTATTGTTTTTCAGTGCATTTAAAAACTCTAATATACAATTTTTTTTCATAATTTTCTCTCCCTTTTATATTAATTTTATTAATATTTTTAAAAATTATTTAAATACTTGATTGATACTCAAATACCATATAGCTATTTTAAAATACTCATTAATTAATTTTTAAAATTACATATCTAAATAACTTCTAATATCCATACTTAATACTTATTAAAGTTTTGCATCATATTTTAAAAACTTTCTAAGTATTTATAAATTTTTAATTATTGAGTAGCAGTCTGACTGTAAAAAATCTATTAGAAATTTTTTTAATTTTTCACTAGAATAATATGATGGAAGTCTTGAAAATACTGTTGAAAAATTTTCAGCTTCTTCCATAGCAGATTTAAATTTAAATATAGTATTATCATCATCTTTTTCTAGACTAGAATACTCCAAGTTTTTAGGATTTATACGGTGATTAACTATTGCATAATTAATACGCTTCTTGCACTGACATACCCCTTTTCCACTTAATCCACAATACTCATCTAAAAATGAGGCCATTTTCCTCCTAGTTCGTGATAATCTTTGTCTATATGCTTCAGAAGATATATCCAAAATATCAGCAGCAACTTTACTATTTAGTTTAAACATTGTACCTAAAATAAAAATGCATCTACTCTCTACATCCAAGCATTGTAACATTACATTTGTACATGAATATTTTAGTTCTTCTTCAATAATAGAAGTTTCAACATTTTGAGATAAATCAGGTATATCTTTTGATTTGCCATTTTTGATATCAGCTCCATAATATTCAAAACTTAAATGCTGTTTAGAAAACATACTTTTTTTATAATTTTGTAAATGATTGTATGCTATTCTAAATACCCATGTAGAAAAAGAACTTTCTTTTCTAAATGTAGATAGATGAGTAATTACACGTATCATAATTTCTTGACTGGCATCCTCTGCATCCTGTACAGTACCTAACATTCTTAAAGATAAATTAAATACTAAATCCTGTACATCCAATAACAAAATTTCAAGAGATTTTTTGTCTCCTAAAATAGCTCTATCTATCAAATTTTCTATTTCATCTTTTTTTACATTATTTTGTGTACTTTCACTCATAATTTCACCCCCATATTAAATTAGACAATTTAAAAAGTACTTTGTGACATAAAATTTTTATTTTTAGTATATTATTAAAAAATAAAAATACCCAATCAACCTAAATAGTCCAATTGGGTATAAATTCTCTAAAAAATCATTTTGTATTTAAATAATCATCTTTATATTTGAATAATTATCTTTGTATTTGAATTTTTATCTAACTCTAATCTTTATCTAATTCAAATCTTTATCAAGCTCTAGTCTTTATCTAACTCCAACTTTTACTTAACTCTAGCTATTAGAGAAATTGTATTAAAATACTTACCATCTTCTACTTCCATCATTTTTTTATCATTTTTTGCATAAGAATTATCGCAGTTTAGCCAATCTTGCCATGCTTCTTCATGACAACTTAAAGCTTCACATTTCTCTAAAATCACAGACTCCGATTCTGACCAAAGCTCATTCCACCATTTAAGAGAATGAAAATTCATGTTATCTTGCCAAAATGGAATAAGTTCATCAGGTATACAATCTACAAAATCTTGTTTTAATCCTGGCATTGCCATTGCAATTATTCCACCCTCTTTTACAAGAGGCGATATGTGATTTTCCAAAAAACCTTCTTTATTTCCAAAGTAGTGATAAGAATGAACACTTATTACTGCATCAAAAAAACCTTCTGCGTAAGGTAATTCATGTGCCTCTGCTTGTATTGGAAATATTTTATTATCTAAGTTAAAGTCCTTAAATCTTTCATAATTCTCAGTTGGTTCTATCCACAAATCTGTTGCAAATACAGTTGCATCAAATTCATTTGCTAAAAATATAGAAGATATACCTCTTCCACATCCTAAATCTAAAATACGCATTCCCTTTTCTAATTTTATCTTATTTGTCAGTTCCTCTAGTATTTTTATACAATTAGGCCCCATCATATTTTTCATGAGGAACTCTTTGTCATACTTATTACTTTTCGTAAATACCATTCTATCTTTCCTTTCCTTATAAATTATTATTTATTTAAATTGTTTATATTTTAATGTATATACTAATTAATCTATTTAGTTTAGCGGATATTTGACACTTTACCTTTTATTATACCATTTATTCTCATAAATATAATAATTCTATTATTTTAAAATTAATATTTATAATAATTTAAAATAAATACTTATAAAATATAGTTTATCATAATAATACTATAAAAAAACATCGAAAAATAAGTATTCTATAGTGAAATAGGAAAAATAACCTTGATATATGTTAGCTATAAAATATGAACAAATAAAGAAGCAGATATGAATAGATTTTGGAATATCTAAAAAATCTAACTCCAAGACAATTTTTTTAAATTCTCCAGAGAGTATTACGATACTACATTATAAAGCTAATTAAGATATTATTCTAAAAACAATAAAATAGGCAGTCAGTAAACACAAATTTTTACTGACTGCCTATTTTTGTTTAATATCTATTATAAATCTTCTAAATAATACTTTCCTTCCAAGAATTCTGATTCTAGCCCTAGATTTTTGAAGTAATTGACTAAAGACATACATGCAAATTTTTCTGTAGAATAATGAGTAGCACCTATAACATTAATTAAATTCTCTTTTGCAATTCTATGAAATTCTAATACTGGTTCAAAATGTTTTAAAGGCTTGGTAAATCCAGTAATATATAAATTTATACCAAGCTCATCAACTTCACTTGCTACAAATGGGTAACTTCCTCCCCCTGCTGCAATAGCTACTAAACCATCTTTTAAAAAAGAGCTTCCATAATCATATAGTTTCACATCATGTCCAACTGCTTTTTTAACAAGCTCCTTAATCTCTTCTACTGACTTTAAGGATGTTTTACATATAACTCCTACCTTGATTTTATCATCATATTTGCAGAATGGTTTGACAATTTCAAGACCTAAAGCATTTGCAAAACTAACAGAAGTTGAATAATCACTATAATTGTCTAATGGAGAATGTAATACATAAAAAGAAATTCTACGTTTTTTCATCTCTTCCATATAAGATAGTGGAATATCATGAAATGGAAAACCTTCATCACATGCTATATATCCCATTGCATGGTGTGAAAAAAGTAAGATATCTCTTTCATCTTTATCTATGATTTGCTGAATTATTTCTTTATCTGGAAAAGTAACTGTATATACTTTATTAATGTCTTGAGCATTATCTAATACTAAACCTATGTATTTTTTCTTAAACTCTGGAGTAATAAAATCATTTTCAAAATTCATAAAACTCCAATCATCATCAATATTTTTAATATCAAATTCTAAGTCTAACTTTTTATAAAGTTCTTTTGCTTTAATACTAATCACTCCTTTACAATAATATTTAACTAATATCTATTTATACAAGAGTTCTATAGTATACTTATACTTTAAAAATCAACTATATTTCAAAACACTATAAATATTCACTCATCTTAAAGTATAATTTATTTTTCTAGTATACATTCTATCTCAATACTCTTGTCTAGAAATATCTTTTCATTTTAATTTACATCATTAATCTTGTCAAATACTATTATTTTATATGATTAGATTTTTTGGAGGCTTTTTCTTAACTTCAATAATCTTTAAAATATCATCAAGCTCTTTCTCATTCTCCACTCTATAATTTATCCATCCTCCACTTCCACAAGGGTATCGCTTATTCCAAAATTCATTTGTCTTTGGTAATAAGTTATCCAGTATATCTAATAGCTTGTCTACATCATTACTTCCAATTTGAATAGTTGTTGTAAAGCAATCTTTCTCAAAAAACACATAAAATAGATGCATTGTTTTATGTGAATACTTATATCCCCAGCCATAATTATTTCCAAAAGGAAATCTTAATTCTTTACGCAAATCATATTTTTTATCTAATAAATTCTCAAGATGCAAAATAAGATTAAAATGTTTTTTGCCAACATACTCAGAAATCTCTTTTTCTGATGGCATAACACTTTTATTCAACATTCTTTCATACAATTTTAATCACCACTTTTGATTTATTTTTAATCTGAAAATACTAGTAACAAAATTATTCACTCCTTTTACATTCCTCTACAAATTCAATTGGATGTTGAATAATCTTAGAAACTTCTTCTACAGAATACCCTTCATCTAAGTATCTTCTGGCTATAACTTCCATAGCTTCTCCTACCTCAATAATATGCTTATCAGGGTCATAAATACGCACTACTCTCTGTTTCCATTCATATTTTAGTGGTTGGTGAACATACTCTACATCTTTATATGATTTAAGTTTTTCAATAAATTTATCAAAATCATCAGCTTCAAAATAAAGTTCCATATTGTGTGATTTTTTCACAACTGTATCTGGATTTAGTCCTGTTAACCATGCGAAATCCTCTTGTATTGCAAATCCTCCACTAAAAGTTACATTTTTCCCTAAATCTAACACAACTTTTTGGTCAAACAATTCTCCATAAAACTTTTTTGACACTTCTACATCATTTACTGCCAATAATGAACATTGATATTTCATAAATATCCCCCCTAATTTTTATTATTATTTTATTGTACCAATTTAAACTTGAAAGCTATATGTCATATTTATAAAAATTATGAAATTATGTATTCTACACAACTACAATCCATATGCAAAAAGCTACCCTAAAATATAGTTATTTAATTGATAACTAAAGGTAGCTTTTTATATTGAATTAATAGAATTGTCCATCATTAATTTACACTCATATTTAATTTTATTTTGGTTCATATTACAATCCACTTATAATTTATAATTTTCAAATACAGATATACTACATATCATAAATATACTGTATATGATTTATGTTTATATTATACAAAATTTTGCTTTAATTTTGCTTTAAGATTGTATTTTTATAATATTTAATTTACATATAATCTATTAAATTACATAAATCACCAATCTAATGTTTTACTTATATTATACAAGCTCACAAAATTTCTAAAAATAAGTTTTCATATTTTTAGGTATCATGTTTTATTTTACAAATAGCTACTATTTTTCTTTAATCTTATTTTCTTATTTTTATTTAATACTTCTTAACCACTCTTCAATAAAAAGTATATCTTTTTCACTTATATTATCATCTGCATGAAGTGATAATAATAAGCTTTTTATAGAGGAATCATGAATATTACTAAAAAATTCTCTCGTTTCAACATTCAAGTAGTCCTTTTTATTAATTAAAATCTCATACTGTGTATGTTTATTTACCTTTTTAGAATTTAAAAATCCTTTAACTACTAATCTAGATAAAATAGTTAAAGTTGTCGTTTGCTTCCATTGATATTTTTGCTCCATAGCTAAAATAATATCTTTTGATGTTATTTTGGAATCTACTTTCCATATAAATTTCATTATCTTCAATTCTGATTGTGGCAACTTTTTTATTGGCATAATAAACCTTTGCTACTCAGAATACAGACAAGCAATATTCACAGTAAAATTTTCATCAATTTAATTGATGTTATATTCATCTAAATTACTGTAATTTTATAAGATTTTCTCAATCTTAAATTCTAAAGTTAGCTATTTGTACATAATAAACATGTGTAAATAGTGTCAGAATTACTTTATATTGCTTAAGTTTTATGAAATATCTTGTACTCAGCTATATACTTCTGGATACTTGTCTCAGTAGCTCTCCCTTCTTTTAAATTTTTCTTTCTAGTTTTAAGCATTTATATTTTAGTAATCTTACTTCTTTTAATTTTGACTTATTGCTTCTCTAGCTTTTAAAAAAAGAATCTCTCATTTATGATTTTTATAATCCAAACCTTTTCCTCAACAGCTCTTTATAGCTCTAATTTAATTCAACATATCTAGACATCTATACTTTATATCACTAAAAATCAGACACCAAAACTCTACTTTAGTAGAGTTTATATGGTCAAAAAATGTCTATTTAAGATGCTCTTTCGCTCTAAATACAAGGTTCTACTAAAATATTCCTCTAATAATTACATAAAAGTTCTTCTAATTAAATCTGCTCTTAAAATCTGATTCTCTTCTTCTCAAAATTAAAAACTACTATATTATAATTCTATTTTAGTAGAATATTTTTGTCAATAATATTTTAAGTATTATTGAAAAATATTAAAAAAAAGGGAACTATTTAAAGAGTTTAACAGTCTTACAATAATTCCAAAATATATTATTCCTATGAAAATTTTGATACCATGAGTAACTTAGCTCTAAGCGCATAAAGCAAAAGTTACTATTTTATTTAATAAAACTTGACAAGAAAAGAATTTATATTTATTCTACTACGATAGAACATTTTTGTCAATAAATAATAAAATTATTTTCAAAATATTTTCATTGTTCACGCTTATTTATTATTTTATCATAAAGTTTTACTTTACTAGTGGTAATTTTAAAGTTATTTTTAGACCATGACAATCATCACTTGTGATATTTAATTTACCTTTATGTGCGTTTATAATACCTGCTACTATTAAAAGACCCAGACCATGATTCTGACCTTTAGCATATGCATCACTCAAATTATATTGATTATTCAATAAATAACTAATTTTATCTTTGCTCATACCTTTTCCATCATCTTCAATAGTTATATAACAAAAATCTAAATCAGACCTTGAAACTACATTTATATTACACCCATGTTGATTGTGAGTTATACTATTTTGTATCAAATTGCTAATAGCTCTTTTTAATAACTTTTTATCTGCATCTATAATAATATCTTCATCCAATATATTAATCTCAATATAAAAGTTATTATCCAAATTATTATTTATAAAATCAGAAACAACCTCTCTCAAGAAAACAGAAACTCTAATTTTACCACAATCCAATGGTTGCATATTGTATTCCAATTTAGAGACTAAGTTAAGGTCGCTTACTAATTCCCTAATCTTAATACCTTGATTACATATAATAGATACTTGCTCATGTTCTCTTTGAGAAAGATTTTTACTTTCCTCAAGCTCTCCAGCATATCCTATTATCATTGAAAGTGGTGTTCTTATATCATGAGATATTCCTGCAATCCAATTAGACCTAGCTTCTTCTCTTTTTCTAAGCTTTGCATTTTTTTCCTGTAATTCTCTAGATACAGAGTTAATAGATTTTGAAATATCACTAAGTATTCCCTTTTCTTGAAGAAATACTGGCTCGCCCTTTGAAATAAGCTTCATCCCTGTAATAATTGGCTTTATAGATTTTACCATTTTTAATCCTATGAACAAAGCTATTAAAAAAGTAATTATTGCATTAAGCAAAAGCATAACTAATATTAACCTTGGAAATTGCTCTATTTCTCTAATGGTATAAGTAAGGTTAAACCTAGTATACTTGTCTTTTGGATATCCTGTAACTAGAAGCCCCTCAGGATGCTCCCATACATACACAGGATAGTCTTTTAAAAAGAATTTTGAAAATTTAGCTACATCCGTTAAAGTATAATGCTTTGGTATTTCTTTGGGTAAATCATACTCCCATATTCTGTCCCCATTATCATCAATTAACATCGCCCAAGCTTGATTTTTATGTAACACATCTTTGCTAGATTCATCCAAAACAAATTTACCATCTTTTGAGGTTAACTTTTCTTCAAGCATCATTAAATTTGCTTTAGTCTCTCTGCTAGTGCTTATATCCGATTCTCCCAAGTATGGATATATAAAGGTTACGTATGAAAATATCAAAAATCCTGTTATGTTTAAGATAATTAGAAATAATGAAATCAAGATACTTGAACCTATAAATCGCCTCAATATATATTTTACACTATCCAAAGTTAAATCACTCCTCTTGAAATCTTCATATGGCATAAATCAATTAACAATTAATTTATATCCAAGCCCTCTTACTGTAAGAAGATGCTTAGGAGAAGATGGTGCTTCCTCTATCTTTTCTCTAACTCTCCTAACATGTACCATAAGAGTATTTTCATACCCATACATGTCATCTCCCCATATAGCTTGACATAGTGCATCACTAGTAACAATTCGCCCTTTATTTTCATACAACTTTAAAAGCAGGGAATGTTCTTTAGCAGTTAAAGATATTTCTTGTCCATCTTTTTTTACACATGCAGTATTTAAATTTACAACAACAGAATCTCCTAGTTTAAATACTGGCAACTCCTCTTCCTTCATAGGAATATATACACGATTTAGTATACCTATTAACCTTAAAGTAAGTTCTTTAGGTAAAAATGGCTTTACTATATAATCATCAGCTCCTAAACCCAAACCAATCAATCTATCTTCATCCTCTCCTCTTGCAGAAAGAAAAATAACTGGTATCTTAGACGTCTCTCTAATTTTTCTCATAATAGAAAATCCATCTCCATCTGGCAATACTACATCTAAAATTGCACAGTCTGGTTTTATATTTTTAAATACTTTCACAGCTTCTTCATAACTAGAGGCTAGAAAAATTCTATTAAATCCATCTTTTCTTAAGATTTCATCTATCATTTTTAATAATTCTTTATGGTCATCAACCACAAGTATTTTTTTATCCTTTATTGTTTCCATAATCATCACCCTCCATAAGTATATCATATACCCATTTTTATAACTTTACCCCAATAGACTATTTAAGGTTATCGTAAGGTAAACTTCAGCTATCTGAAATGTAAGTACTTTATTGTATTAATATAAGCTACAAACACTACTATATGTAAGTCATAAAAATTCATACTAAATTATAGAAAAGAGGATAAAGCATATGGAAATGATAGTTAAAACAAACAGACTTTCAAAAGAATACAATAAAATATTTAGAGTAAAAGACTTAGACCTTAGAGTACCAAAAGGAGCTGTATATGGCTTTTTAGGCCCTAATGGTGCTGGTAAATCTACTACTCTTAAAATGCTACTTGGACTTGCAAAACCTACACAAGGAAATATTAGTATTTTAGGTAAAGAGTTAAATGATAAAAACAGAATATCAATTTTAAATGATATTGGCTCATTGATAGAATCTCCATCATATTATGGACACTTGACAGGGCTTGAAAATATGACTATTATGCAAAGACTATTAGATTTACCTAAAAAAAATATACATGAAGCCTTAAAAATAGTAAGACTAGAAAATCAGAAAAATAAGAAGGTCAGTCAATATTCACTAGGTATGAAACAACGCCTTGGCATTGCCATGGCAATAATGAAGTTTCCAAAACTATTGATACTTGATGAACCTACAAATGGACTTGACCCAGCTGGAATTGAAGAAATTAGAGAACTAATAAAATCTCTTCCAGAAAAATATGGCATGACAGTTCTTATTTCTAGTCATCTTCTAAGTGAAATTGACCAAATCGCCACATCAATAGGAATAATAAATCATGGTGAACTTGTTTTTCAAGATAGTATAAAAGAACTTCATGATAAAGGTCAAAGTCATATTGCTATTAAAACACAAAATCCAATATCTGCTCAAAAACTTTTAAATACACAAGGATATATGTCACTTATACAAGATGGATATTTAACTATTGAAAATTTAAAAGATACAGATGTAGCTAAAATAAATAACATACTTGTACATTCAAATATGGATGTATTTAGAATAGAAGAACATAAAAAGAGCTTAGAGGATATATTCCTTGAACTTACTGGCAAGGCGGTGACTTTATAATGAAATATCTTAGTTTAGAATTTTATAAAATTAAAAGAAAGAAAATTATTTTGATGACATTTTTATTTGTAGCTGTTGAAATAATATGGTGTATCATGAATTCAAGTAGAGCTCTTACAAAGAATCCAGACATGCTAAGTGGATTTGAATATTCATACATGATTATGAGTTTTACAAGTTTAAATGGATTATTTTTTCCTATCTTAATATCAATAATTACTTCGCGAATAAGCGATATAGAGCATAAAGGAGATACATGGAAACTTTTAAAGTCTTCTGCTACACCCTTAAATAGTATTTATTTTTCTAAATTTTTATGCTCTACTATTTTGATATCATTATCTATACTTATACAAATATTGGCTATTTTAGGTTTTGCATCTTTTAAGGACTTTATCGAACCATTTTCTATGTCCTTAATTGTCAAATATACCTTAGGTACGATACTAGTTAGTATAGCTATAATAGCACTGCACCAATGGGTTGCAACTGTATTCCAAAATCAAATGCTTGCTGTTACACTTGGTATGTTAGGTAGCTTTATAGGTTTAACATCAGGACTATTTTTTCAAGGTATTCGTAGATTATTTATATGGTCTTATTACATAGAATTAACGCCTCTAAATTATGCTTATGACACTGCCCTTGGTTCATCAGTTTACAAAGTAAATATGAATTTTTCAATGACTGTTTTAATCTTCTTTGTTGGAATGTTAATTTATTATATTGGAAAAAATCATTTATTAAAAAAGGAAATATAGGAGGGATTTAAATGTTAAGAAAATCAGTTTTGGGAGAAATCCTAAAGTTAAAAAATTCTTTTATATGGTATATATTATTGGCTTTACCACTTCTAAGTGTGCTAATTGGTACTGGAAACTTTTATCTAAATCAAGATATCCTTAAGAAAGAATGGTATAGCTTGTGGACTCAAGTTAGTCTATTTTATGGTGAGTTTTTCTTTCCTATATTAATAGCAATCTTTTGTGCCTATGTTTGCAGACTTGAACATATGAATCATAATTGGAATAATGTAATGACACTTCCAATCAATTTAAAAAACATTTTTTTATCTAAACTTATAGTTATTTCAATACTTACGGCTATCACTCAAATTGTTTTCGTTATTTTTTACATAGTTGCTGGAAATATGATTGGATTTTCCCAAAGTGTACCTAATGAACTCACTGGCTGGATTATTAAGGGTTGGATTATTTCAATTTCAATAGCTTCTATACAACTATACCTATCTATAAAGATTAGAAGTTTTGCTACTCCTATTGGTATCAGTCTTTGCCTTTCTCTATTTGGAATGGGCTTACTAATAGCACAACCTTCTATTGGTATATTTTTCCCATACTCTATGTTAGGAAGTGCTATGGGTATTATAAAACAATCTGCTTTAAACGTTAATGATACTATAGTTACAATATGTGTTGCATTTGCCACTACTATAATATTTTCTGAAATCGCTAAGAGAAACTTTAGAAAAAATGATGTTATATCTTAGCCTTACAATAAAATTATATATGACAAGATGGTGTCATCCTATTGTATTATAATAAATCAAGGATATACGATAAATAATTCAAATCACCTCTTGACCATCTAATCAATAAAAAAGACTTTCATTATGTAGTATGGTAAAATATAAAAAAGCTTGCCTATATTTTATGAGGAGGAAATATAACTATGCTTACATTTAGTGGAATAATCTTTTTATTAATACTAATACTCATAGTAGGTATACTTGTAGGTATTATTAAAAAAAATAAACCAATATTAGTTACATCCTTAGTTACTTTATTAATTCTACTTACTACTATAATCATAATT
Source organism: Clostridioides sp. ES-S-0001-03 (assembly GCF_020676075.1). Taxonomy (NCBI): domain Bacteria; kingdom Bacillati; phylum Bacillota; class Clostridia; order Peptostreptococcales; family Peptostreptococcaceae; genus Clostridioides; species Clostridioides sp. ES-S-0001-03. The sequence goes on from NZ_JACVWJ010000005.1 coordinate 351,964, forward strand.
TGGAATTCTATTCCAGATACATGGTAGTAAGATTATATAAAAATCACAACCGATAAAGTTGTAATCAACGAGTTATTATATTGGATGTTCTTTAATCTATAAACTTCTACTTTATATAGTATTACATAAATTTTTAAATATTAAAGTCAAGGAAAGCATTATACAGTTTCCGCATTATGTTAGCAAAGTATACAATTAGAAATTAGAATTGGTGAGGTGAATGAGTAATGTATTCATTACGAAAATTAGAAGAAAAAGATATTGAGATGGTTAAATCATGGTTATATCAAGAATATATTGTAAAATGGTTTGGGGATGCTTCTGATTGGTTAAATGAAATAAAAGGTAGAAATAATGAATATAACTTTATACATCATTTCATTGTTGAATCTGAACACAAAGCTATTGGTTTTTGCCAATATTATAATTATAATCAAATTCCCCTTGAGGATTCAGAAATTCCACAACCCAATGGAACGTATGGTATTGACTATCTAATTGGTGAAAAGAATCTGTTGGGAAAAGGCATTGGAAAGCAGTTGGTAAAATTGATTTCTGACAAAGTGATTGAAGAAAATAAAAACGTCGTTCGTATTGTAGCTGACCCAATAATCGAGGAAACAAGAACGAATGTAGCATCTATAAAAGTTTTAGAAGCAAATCAATTTTGTTATGATGAAAAATCTAATCTATATAAAAAAGATGTAAAAGATATATAAGTAAATTTAATTTTGTTCAATTGATATCTGTTTAAATAGCTTAGTATTTACATATCAATATTGGTATTTAATTATCGATAATATTTATATAACTGAATATTTACACATCAATATTAATGTATAACTATCTATACATGTACTAAATCTTGATACTTCTATTTAAAGATTTTTGATATAATTTGGAGGCAATAAATGAACACTATAGATTATGAAGATAGCAAAATAACAGAACTTTGGAATGAATATGCAAATACAAGAAATACAGGATTAAAGAAATTAGCAAACAAAAAACTAGACTTTTTAATCGACTACATATTAAAATTACCTGAAAATAAACAAAAGCATTTTGTTACATATATTTGTAAGGAGCGTTTTGATAAAAACAACATAAAAGAATTTCAACAACCTTTAGTGGTCAAATTAATTTTTCCAATAGTTGAAAAAGCTGTTTTAAATAAAGAAATGCCTTTTCTTAGGTGGGGATATCAATTAAATCTATTTATTTCTTTAAATAAAGAGAATTATGATAAATATAGATACTACTCTTCTGAGGATATGCTAAAAGATGCTTTAAAATTAGATGACACAGATATTAAATCTGTCGAACTATTATTAAATAAATATATAGATGAGTTATGGTTTGCTTCTCATCATATACAAGAAAGTGTAATTCTAAACCCTAAAAAAAATATTAAAGAAGATTTAGAGGAATTAGATAGACTACTTACAAAATATAAAGGAAACCTAGATTATTATGATGAATATTTAAAAGAAAAAACATACTATCAAGAATTATATGACTTATGGTTTCAATATGATGAAAGTAGCAAAAAAATTTCCTTTCCTGAATGGTTAAAAATTAGAGGATATAACTATTCTTGGTGTAATGCATTTTATTATGAAAAGTGATAAAACTATTGATAAGGCTATAGTACACTGCTATTTTCATTTTCTAGAATTAACCTTAATAGAATTAGCTTTAATATAACAGATAAAAAAATTTAATCCACAGGAGTATAAATTAAAATGATAATTAGACAAGAAAAAACCAGTGACAAAGATAAAGTATATGAAGTTATTAAAGCTGCATTTACAAATGAAGAATCTTCTGACCATGATGAACAAAACCTTGTTAATCGATTAAGAAATAGTACTAGCTTTGTTCCGGAACTTTCACTTGTTGCTGAAGATGATGGAGATATAGTTGGGCATATTCTATTTACAGAAATAAAGATTAAAAATGATGTACTACTTGCACTAGCACCAGTAGCAGTTTCTCCAAGTGTCCAAGGCAAAAAAATAGGTTCAAAGTTAATTGAAGAAGGACATAAAATTGCAAAGTCAAAAGGATATAAAGGTTGTGTAGTTTTAGGTCATGACAAATATTATCCTAAGTTTGGCTATCAAGTAGCAAGTAAGTTTAATATAAAAGCTCCATTTGAAGTGCCAGATGAAAATTTTATGGCTATAGAGCTACTAGACAATGGATTGAAAGAAGTGTCTGGTACTGTAGAATATGCAAAGGAATTTTTTGAACAGTAGTTATAAACTATGATTGGTAATTCTATTTAATATTTAAGATATAAGGAGTGATATAATGGGTGAACTTTCTAAATTACCAAATATAGGTCCTGTAGTTGAAGGTCAATTAAACCAAGTTGGAATCACAACCTATGAACAGTTAAAGGAAATAGGTAGCAAGCAGGCATGGTTAAAAATAAAATCTATTGATGCTTCTGCATGTATTAACCGTCTATATTCACTAGAAGGTGCAATTCAAGGCATCAGAAAAAGTCAATTATCTTCAGATGAAAAGGAAGAATTAAAAGAATTTTATAATATATTTAAGTGTTAGAAAAGGAGAGTTTATATGTTTGAATCAAGATGTGGTGTACTCTGTAACAGTTGTGCAAGAAAAGAGAAAGTAAATTGTAAAGGATGTACTCAAATGAAAGGTCCATTTTGGGGTGGTGAATGTAAGGTTAAGACTTGCTGTGAAAGCAAAGAACTTAATCATTGTGGAGAATGTGATACTTTTCCTTGTGATATGCTTTCAAATATGGGGAAAGAGCAAGGTTTTGACCCTACAATAAAGATTGAACAATGCAGAAAATGGCTAGCTGAAGAAAAATCTTTAAATGATTCTCTTAATTAATTTAATTCATTGATTGAAATACATATTATGTTAAGATACATATGATGAGTGAGGTATTATAAAGGAGCTAAATAATAGTTTTAATTATTATTCAAAACTGATATTTAACTCTTTTATAATCACTCTTTAGTCTTTTATAATTATTCTTTAATCCTTCATAATTATTCTTTAGTCTTTTATAATTATTCTTTAGTCTTTCCAATACCACCACTTTAGTTTTTCTGGGTCTGGGTTTTCTGTTGATGCAAAATATATTGCACAGCGGTATACATATAGTTGACATCTATCTATATGTTTCCCACTCATTAAACATTCTTTTTGGTACAACTCTTCTGGATTGGCATCTTTAAGGGATTCAATTGTTGTATATCCCAACATTATTAGGTCTTTTTCAGTTTCCTTTCCTACCCCAGAAATTTTTCTCAATTCTCCCATGTTATACCTTCTTTCTAGGATATGTGTTTTTATATTTTATTGTATATTAAATATTATTTTTATGCTACATCTAATATTAAAATTTCATAGTACTTAATTTATATTTTTTAATATAAATTAATAATGCTGACTAAATACTACTTTTTTGATATAAAATATTATTATTGTATGCTTTTTAATAAAATAAATTACTTAGTTACAACCTAAGTGATACCAAACACCAAGAACTTAGTATCTAAAGCCACATTTTTATAACGAAAGACCCCTTCTTTTATACCCTGTTCTACAATTAGAATTTTATTAAAGCTATTGCACTAAAAAAAGAAACCACATTCTGTTTTTGTATAGAATATAGTTTCTTGAACTTTAAATACTTAAAAGCAATATTTTATTTATTTTTTGAATTTTCTAATTTTATAGTAGACAACTTTATTAGTTAACTCTTAAATTTTTATCTTCTCTACAAAATTTTCTTCTTATTAAGAAATATGCAGAGATTACAACAAGCTCTATCGCTAAAAATATACCATAAGTAGCTATAGAATCTATGCTGTCTATACCATTTCTAAAGAAAATTAATGCTATTCCTGCTGCTATAATTCCTATAGCATTTTTACCTATAGCATTCTGACCAAAACCATAAAAAGAAGGGAAGTTTCCTTTTATCTCAACAAATGTCAAAATTAATCCAATTACTATAAACAATACTCCTACAACTTCCATAATCATACTAGCCATTTTACACCCTCCTCATTAGAGAATTAACCACTACTATAAAAATAGCTTGCTTTTATAATTACATTATATATTCAATTGAACATTTTTGGAAGTATTAGTTAAAAATAATTTTATATTCTATTTAAATATATCTTTTATATTAAAATCATCTCAATTTTTATATAAATATTAATCTAACCTTTATAGTTTTATAAATTAAACAGGTTTAGCATAACCATCTCCTATTATAACTTGACCAATATTTTTAAGATGGATGGTAACAATAGCTCAATAACTCCAGTAATAATCAATGAAAATATTATTGATACCAAAAACGAAGTAGAAATCAAACTTTCTGCTTTTTTATGCTCTTTTGCCCCCAATAGCTATAGATGTCAGAGTTAAAATAATTGGCGTGGAAGTTGTAAGTACTGCCATAGCAGTCTCTCCTAATAAATTACCAATCCATATACTGTCTACTAGATTATATGCCATGTTTAAAAACATAGCTACTATTAATAGCAAAGACATCTTATTAGACATTTCTTTGTGTCCTCTGTGATAAAATCCATTTTTGTACTCATGTGTCCTCCTCTTTATGAATGAATTTCATTCACTAATTAATTTTAAAAAATACCTGAGATTTAAACAGGTTTGAGTTAAAAATTTACAAAATTATAAAGTATCATATTTTTTATTTTTTATACTTTTTTATTTTTTATACTTTTTTATTTTTTATACTTTTTTATTTTTTTATACTTTTTTATTTTTTATACTTTTTTATTTTTTTATACTTTTTTATTTTTTATGTTTTATTTTATGTAATTTTCTTTATATGTTTTTCTCTATGTGTTTTTCTTTTATACTTTCTTATTTTATGCTAGTCACAATATATGAAGTATGATTCACGCTCTTCCACACAATGTTTCTAAAATCTACAGCTAACAATTTACATATTTCTTTTTCTGAGTACATTTTTACATCTCCATCTTTATTGTACTTCATAAAAATATTCATTATATGTCTAAATAAAAATGGTTGCCAGCAGTCACAAATTATTAAGGTTCCTTCTGACTTTAATACCCTACATACCTCTGACAATACCTTATTAGGTTTAGGATAATGATGAAAAGAATCATTACAATATACAACATCAAAAAATTCATTTTCAAATGGCAAATACTCTGAATCTCCTAAAACTAAGGTAGCATTCCCTTTTAGTTTATTTTTTGCTATATTTAGCATATTCTCAGAAATATCAATTCCATAAGCCTTCTTCCTACAATCTTCATTTAAAATAGCTTGCAATACTGCTCCTGTTCCACACCCTAAATCTAAAATAGTATCATATGAAATATCTGAAAGTGTTTTAAGTAAAACTGGATAAAGATTTCTTGCATGTTGTCCCTTTATATCTTGGTCATAGGTATCTGCTTGATTATTAAATGTTTTTCTTGATTTTTCTTTTATATTTGTCATATCTAAACCCCTCCTTTCTTGTATTGTTCACAGTATATCATGGGTAGTTCTTTATGTCAATGAATGATATTCATTCACTACTAATGTTAATATAACTATATTAAGTTCTCTATAGTTATATTAACATTCAATTTATACTATGTGTATTATGATTAAGTTATATTATGCATACGATTCTTAAATTATACTATGTGTATTATGTTTAAGTTCCATCATTCACATTTTTCTTAAATTATGCTATATATATTATTTTTATTTGGTCAATTTGACCTTTTAATATTTTTTCTTTCTTCTAACTTTTATAAAATAATACTAAAATAAAGTATCATAATAATTACTCATACTTATCATACATTTTGCTGTTTTATCGTGACCTTTTATCCTGTCTCTGTAAATTTCACAATTAATACCTTGCCCTAACTAGCTCCTACCTTTAAAAATTTACTTTTAGAACCTATCAATTTTATTCTTTAATTTTCTCTTTACTTTAAAGATAAATCGGTCACAATACTGTTCGTTTTTTACCAACAGCTCATATGCATCCATAATCCCAATGGATTGTACGAAACCAAAAATACCAACTGCCAATCCCAAAAATACAAGTAAATGATATTCTGCCCATTCAATGTACCCTCTAACTGTTACTGCGATAATAAGAATACCAACCACAAACAAAAATGTACTTGGGATAGCAACTAACTTATATTTTTTCTTGATTGAAATATATTCCTTTGATAATTCTTTCAAAAACTCATAATCAAATAACAGTGGCTCTTTTCTCAAGATTTTATAATCTTCTTGTTCTGCAAACATTCCAAGTATAACAGCACCAATACCTAAAACAACACAAACTGCAATTCCTAAAATACGCCAACTTGTATGAGTTGGAGACATTACATAAGGAATACCTGCTAATGCCCAAAACAAAAAACCTAACCCCAAATATTTGCATTCTCTTTTCTCATTGATAAGATAACCCCTTGCCACTTCCTTGCTTACATAATATCCCTTTTCATTTGCTCCTTTTATTGATTTCTCCTCTTTTAATAAAAAATCAGTTGATACTTCAAAAATATTAGATAGTAGTAAAAGTTTTTCTGTTTCTGGAAATCCCTGATTGTTTTCCCACTTACTAACCGCCTGTCTTGTTGTTCCAACTTGTTCTGCAAGTGCTTCCTGTGATAATCCTTTTTCTTTTCTTAACTTAAATAATTTTTCACCAAAATTCATATATTATTACCTCCTGTGATTTGATATCCAAATATTATCAAACTATACTGTTAAATTCTATATTTTAAGAAATGCACATTGTCAACTTTAAGTTGCACTCATGTAATTTGTTGCTAAAACATGATTTTGTAATAATTTTGCCTCTCTTTTTGTATTATAGCATCAATGGAAATCTAAATCCTTTCCTTTATATTTTGAAAGTAATATTTATCAAAATATGATTTTATTAAGTGTATAACCATTTGATTAACAATAGGTTTTTTGCAAACTATTCTCTAATATACTGTTTTATAGTAATAGAAAAGCACATCTTTTCAGACATGCTTTCTGCAACACTTTATCTACTTTATCACGATTCTTTATTTTATATATAACACTTTATCTTCTCATTAGCATCTAGAATTTATATTCTAAATACAGCATATCCACACATTGAGATTCCCCTTCAAAAATTGGCTCTGGATAATTATCTATAAAAAAGTTTTTAATCTTATGTGAATAAACAAATCCAAATTTCTCATAAAACGGGATTCCACTTTCAGCTGTACCCACAACCATTGATGAATACTGTTCACTATAAACATCTAAAATATGATTTATCATCTTTGATGCATAACCCCTATTTTGAAAATGCTCATATGTAGCAATATTTTTTAATTCACAGGTTTCTTTAGAAATTTCAATTACAACTGCTATACAAGTAAGTTCATCATTATCATATAGAGCATACATAATGCCTTTATCAAGATACTTATCAATCATTACCTCATATGGGTCAGCTCGCAACAAAAGGTCAATATGACCTTTTTTATTTTCATCTATAGTTTTTATTTCTATCATATATATTCCCCCTTCCTTTTAACATATATTTCCTTTATGTATTTAATACACTTCACTATCCTTTACATATTTGATACACTTAACTAAATGATAATACAATTGAAACATTGAATAATTATTACTATCTAATTTCATTGTATTTATTGTTTTTTAGTTTTTACTTTTTACTTTTTGCTATTTAATTTATAATAGAATAAATTTTTAGAAGAATGAATAGTAATTGCAACTTATAGCTTAAAAAAACTTTAATTGCATATCTGATTTCTTATACGCTTCTATAATATCTTTCATCTCTGTCAAAATACCATAACGAGCACATTCTTTTTTTAGCACTTGTTCACATCTCTTTCCATTCAAGCTAGGACATACATAATTTAAGCCATACGTTTTTTGATACTGAAATACTAGTTTTGGTGATATATTCTTTAAATGCTTATAGAAAAATTCTCTCTGACCATTACGCATTGTCATTCCATACATACAATAGATAAACTTTGCATTAGCCTTATGTGCTTTTTCAACAATTGCTCTTATTTCATTCTCATTGTCAGTCAAAAATGGTATCAAAGGTGTCAATAATATACCACAAAATATTCCAGCATCATTGAGCTGTTTTACTGCTTCAAATCGTTCAGAACTTAGACTCACATTAGGCTCGATTTTCTTTGCTAATTCATCATTTGCAGTGGTTATAGTAACTTTGACAATAGCAGAATTGTTTCTTGTTATTTCCTTCAAAATTGGTATATCTCTAACTACCAAACTACTTTTTGTATCAATAGATACTCCAAAATGATTTTCTGAAATTAAATTCAAGGCTTGTTGAGTAATGCAAAGGTCTTTTTCAAAAGGATTGTATGTGTCAGACATAGCTCCAATACCAACAACTCCTTTTTTTCTCTTTGAACGTAGCTCCTTTTTTAGAGTTTCTATCACATTTTCCTTATATCTCACTTGGTCAAAATTTTCTATGTTGTATACTGCGCTACGACTGTCACAATAAATACAACCATGAGGACAACCACGATAGAGATTCATATTATAATCAATCCCAAACCATCTTGAGTTGTCAAATTTAACTTTCTGTAAAATTTGTTTTGCTGGTATACTTTTAATCATTATCTTATCCCTAATTCCATCATATAATTTTTTGTTATCCATTAGGATATCTTGTAATCAATACAAATCCTACTCTTTTCAAGAAAATACTATTACACTTTGTCCATCTTGTTATAAGTGGCTGTACATAAGTAGTATTTTCAAATAAGTTTTGGCAGGATAAGTCGTAAATATCCAATGAATAAAATTCAGATGACCATTTTCTAATTTGTTTCTTAATTGCTTGTAGTAGGTCATCAATCATTTTAGTCAAAATCCTAGCTTCATAATATCCATTTTACCACAATGAGATTGCTAATTCAGATTGCTAATTCAGATTGCTAATTCATGATGACCTTTATATTACTTTGCAATCTCTCTTAGATGAGTGAGGTTAACCTCTTTCACTGTCAACATCTAGAATAGCCTTTAGAGAATTCACCCATGTTTCTAATGTTTGAGCTAATACCAATTGCTGGTCTAAAATAGCCTTACCTGTTTCTGGTACATTCGATTTTGTATTTATATTTTCCTCTATATACGACTTCAATACTTGTATATTTTCTTCAATACTATTAAGACACAACTTTTGCTTTTCTGGTGTAAGACTGTATAAATTTACTATTACAGCATTGAAATCCAGAAAAATATTTACTGGCTTTGAAGCTGTATCAAACATTAAGTCTAAAAAATGTTTTTCACCCAATTCTGTTAAAGAGTAAATTGCTTTTTCTGGCATTCTCCCCTCTCTTACAATTGTGCTTTGGATATAACCTTTTTCTTCTAGTTGAATTACCTTCTTATAAATTGATGGTGTACTGATTTTAACCCAACGTGATATATTTCTATATTCCACCACTTTTTGAATATCATAAGCACTCTGAGGCTGTTGCTTTACTATACCCAGTACAATTAAATCTATTGTTGCCATAAAAATTCTCCTCTCGTTTTCTCTCTATTGACAAATACTATAATTTATAGTAGCATTTTCTTTATTACTATAATTTATAGTATTATATTTTAGAGCTAATGTCAATAGAAAGGGAGTGTTTAGCATGAAAGAAAGCAACAAAAAAATTGAATTATTAGGGTCTGCCCCAATACCAAAAGCCTTGTTATCTATGGGATTACCTACTATGATAGGTATGATGATAACTGCATTGTACAATTTGGTAGATGCATACTTTGTAGGTGGTCTTGGAACAAGTCAAATGGGTGCTATATCCGTTGCATTTCCACTAGGTCAGATTATTGTGGGATTAGGATTATTATTTGGAAATGGAGCTGCTTCCTACATTGCCAGACTCCTAGGTCATGGAGATAAGGAAAAAGCAGGCAAAGTTGCTAGTACAGCTATTTACAGCAGTATAATAGTTGGTATATTATTTATTATTGTCATTATGATTCTTCTCAATCCTGTTTTAAAATTATTAGGAGCTACAAAAAGTATTATGCCTTATGCAATGTCTTATGCTAGTATCTATGTCGTATCATCTATTTTTAATGTATTTAATGTCACTATGACTAATATTGTCACAAGTGAAGGAGCTGCTAAAACAACCATGTGCGCTATGCTATTAGGTGCATTGCTTAATATAGTTTTAGACCCAATATTCATTTATACCTTTGGCATGGGTGTAAAAGGTGCTTCCATTGCAACTGCTCTTTCTCAGATGATTTCAACACTTGTTTATATCAGGTACATTTTTAGCAAGAAAAGTATGTTTAGTTTTAGAATTAAAGAATGTTGTTTTTCAAATGAAATAATGTCAGAAATTTTAAAGATTGGTGTACCTACTTTAATATTCCAGTTATTGACTAGTCTCGCTATTACATTAACTAATATGGAAGCTACAAAATATGGTGACTCTGTGATAGCTGGAATGGGTGCAGTAACACGAATAATGTCTTTGGGAAGTCTTATCGTATTTGGGTTTATAAAAGGCTTCCAACCAATTGCTGGTTATAATTTTGGCTCAAAGAACTATGATAGATTACACCAAGCAATAAAAACATCTATAGCATGGACTACTCTATTTTGTGTAGTACTTGGTCTTGTAATGGTGTTTTTTCCAACAGCTATAATTTCACAATTTACAAGTGGTGATGTGTTATTAATTGAAAATGGTAGTAAGGCTCTTAGAGCAAATGGATTTTCATTTATGTTATTTGGTTTTTATACAGTATATTCTACATTGTTCCTTGCACTAGGAAAAGCAAAGGAAGGTGGGTTACTGGGTATGTGTAGACAAGGTATATGTTTTATTCCTATAATCTTGATTTTTCCTATATTTTGGGGATTAAATGGTATTTTATATGCACAACCAATAGCTGATTTTGCTGCTGCAATAATCGCAGGTTTTATGGCAATAAAACTACATAAAGAGCTTCATATTTTAAAAATAAATTCTATTTCTTCTAAATAAATATACTTCAAGATATGTTCTAGTTATACAAATCTAATATATATATTAGTTATACAAATCTACCATCAGAAAAGATATAAAATTATTTCATGCATTTTGTATGCTCAAAGAATTGTATGATAAATTCTTTATCAAACAGCTCTTTCAGCTTACAAGATATGTATATTATAATTCATTAATTTACATGCTTAATATGACTTAATCTACTTACAAATAGGCAATAATATATATTAACATATATTTTCTACACAAATCATACTATTAATATACAATTGAATAATCCTTTTTCACAAACTACTTGTTATTTTATCTATTCACTTGTATTATTGGATTATAATTATTTTAGGAAAGGAATCACTATATGCTTTCACAAAACGATATTGATATACTTACACAAAGTTTATCTTTTTGGGATAAACTCACTGACTCACAAAAAAGCTTATTAATCTCTTCAGCCAATATATCCCACTTTAAAAAAGGAAACTCAATTCATTGTGGTGATAGTGATTGTATTGGTATTTTGATTATAAAGTCTGGAACAATACGTACATACATACTTTCAGATGAAGGGCGTGAGGTGACACTTTTCCGTCTTGATAATGGTGATGTATGTATCTTATCAGCATCATGCATTCTAAACACAATAACTTTTGATGTATATGTGGATGCTGAGACAGATTGCGATATTATACAAATTAGTTCTTCTGTTTTCTCAAAATTGTCTACAGAAAATATTCACGCAGAATTGTTCTCATATAAGCTAGCCACTGAACGTTTTTCTGATGTTATGTGGGCAATGCAACAAATCCTTTTTATGAGTTTTGATAAGCGTTTGGCATCTTTTTTAGTTGATGAAATAACTAAAAACAATAATACTACTATAAATATGACTCATGAGCAAATTGCTAAGTATATGGGAAGTGCTAGAGAAGTTGTGTCTAGAATGTTGAAATATTTTGCTAGAGAAGGTCTTGTATCTCTATCTCGTGGTGGTGTAAAAGTATTGGATAAAGATAGACTTCGTTCTTTAACATTATAAGGAGATGTTTCAAAATAAGAATTTGAATCATCTCCTTTTTATCTCCTTTTCATCTCTTTCTTCAACTTCTTCTTTAAAATTTCCACTTTTATTCATAATGTAAGTACCCTTTTTTATTCTATCGATTCTTCATTAATTTAATCTTATTCTCCATATAATTGCCTTCCACTTTTATAAATACTCATAAATTTAATTTGAACTTTTATTTGCTAATAAAATAGCTTAGTTTTACTTCTATTAGTAATATGAAATAAGTTTAAATTTTTTTTAAAGTTTACTCTTATGATTAGTATAACTTACCTGCGACTTTACCTGAAACTTCTCTATCCATTTCATCAAGAATATAAGAATATATATCTTTTATTGTTATGTTAACAATTCAAACACTATATTTCAATCGGAAATATTGCATTTCAAATTGAAATATTATATTTCTATTTGAAATATAATATAAAGAAATATAATGTTATTTTATCAAACTAGAAAAAAATATTTTAATAAAATTGTATCAAAGTAATTTGATTAACAGTTAAATTACAATAAATCACATAAAAAAACAAATAAAATATTATTAATCTAAAAAGTTGGCATATTTCGTGCTTTTATAATTTAGTATAAATCTAAAATTAAATAAGGAGAAGAAAATGAATAAAAAACAGTTGATGAAATTCTTACTTGTTGCAGCTATACCAATAATTATATGGAATTTACCTGCACCACAAGGATTAAAAAAAGAAACTTGGGATATTGTTGCTTTATATCTAGGTTTACTAGCAGGTCTTATTATTAAACCATTTAAAGAACCAATCATTACTTTAATCATTGTAGGTGTAGCACTTATGTTTATGGATGAGTCAATACTACTTCATGGATATTCAGATAAGATGACTTGGTTTTTAGTTGTTGTAACTATTGTCTGTACAGCTTTTGTAAAGACAGGATTAGGAAAACGTATGGCATACAACCTTTTGCTAAGAGCAGGAGATTCTACCTTAGGACTTGGATACCTAATGATGATAAGTGATTTAATACTTAGCCCTGCTACAGGTTCAAATTCATCTAGAACAACTATTATCTACCCTATATTTAGAAATATAGCAGAAGGTGCAGGTTCTAAACCTGATGATGAACCTAAAAAATTAGGTGCATATTTAACAGTATTAACATATGTAGTATCTCAAGGAACAGCAGCATTATTTTTGACAGGTATGGCAACCAATGCGATAACAGTTTCTTTGGCAGCAAGTATGTTAGGTGTTAACTTAACTTGGGGAACTTGGTTTATGGCATCAATCGTACCAGCAGGTTTATTCTTACTAGTAGCACCACTTATAGTATATAAGATATACAAACCAGGTTTAACTCATTTAACAGATATTAAACCACAGATAAGAAAAGATTTGGAATCATTAGGTGCTATTACAAAACATGAAAAGGTACTAGTTGTATTCTTTATTCTTGCAATTCTTGGATGGATGTTTGGTGAAAAAATACCTTTTGTAAACTTAAATATGCAAGTAGTAGGATTTGTATTCTTAGCATTAGTTCTTATAGCAGGCATTTTAGATTGGGATGATGTTATTGGTGCTAAAGGAGCATGGAATATATTTATATGGTATGGTGCATTTTATGGTATTGCTGGCTCATTAGCTGATGCAGGTTTTTACACTTGGTTAGCTGATAAATTAGGTACAGTATTAAATCTATCAGATGTAAATGGATTATTAGTTACAATAGTACTATTGTTAGTGAGTTTGGCAGTTAGATACTTCTTTGTATCAAACAGTGCATTTGTAGCATCTTTTTATCCTGTACTATTTGCAATAGTTTTATCTACTAAGGCAAATCCGATGGTAGTTACATTATTACTAGCATTCTTTGCAAGTTATGGAGCTTTATTGACTCATTATGGAAATGGAGCTGGTCTTATAGCCTTTGCATCAGGATATGTATCTCAAAAAGATTTCTGGAAAGTAGGCACTATCATGGTAATGGTTGCATTAGCAATATTCTTAGTAATAGGCTTACCTTACTGGAAAATAATTGGATTATGGTAAGTACACATTAAATTTATATATTGGAGATGAATAATTATGCTAGATTTACTTATTGTAAATGGACACGTAATAGACCCTAAAAATAATGTAAATGGCAATAAAACAATTGCTATATACAATGGAAAAGTAACTGAATATAAACATGGTGATAAGGCAAAACACACAATAGATGCAAGAGGTAAATTTGTTTTTCCAGGGCTGATTGATGCACATGCTCATATGTTTGCAGATGGAACTGAAATTGGTATATATCCAGATAGCACATATCTTCCAACAGGCGTTACTAGTGCAATTGATTGTTCAGCAGGAGTAGCAAACTACCAACTCTTTAAATCTTCAATTGTGGCTAGAAGTAAAGTAAATATAAAAAGTTTCTTACAAGTTTGTTCAGCTGGATTAGTAACTACTAGCTATCATGAATGTATTGACCCAAAGTATTTCAATCATGAAAAAATAGAACGAATATACAATGAAAATAAAGATAATATATTAGGTCTAAAAATAAGATTAAGTGAAAATTTAGTAGAAGGTCTAGGAATAGAGCCATTAAAGGAGACTATTAAAATAGCTGAAAAAATAGGATGCCCTGTTGAGGTGCATTGTACAAATTTACCAGTTCCTACAGAGGATGTGTTAAATATCTTAAGACCAGGAGATATATTTGAACATGTATATCAAGGTGTTCAAAACACTATCCTCGACTCAAATGGCAATTTATACGAATGTGTAAAGAAAGCAAGAGAAAGAGGAATCATATTTGATACAGGAGAAGGTAGAAAACATGGTGATTTTGAAGTCATGCAAAAAGCAAAAGAACAAGGATTTATAGCTGATATTTGTAGTACAGATTTGGTATTGGAAAGCATGTTTAGAAGACCTATATTCTCTCTACCAAATCTTATGTCTAGATACATATGTATGGGAATAAGTCTATATGATGTTGTAAAAATGACAACACAAAATCCAGCTAAACTTATGAAAATGGAAAATCAGATAGGATGTCTATCAGAAGGTGCAAATGCAGATGTAGCAATATTTGACATTATGGATGTTAAACAAACTTATACAGATTGGAAAGGTAGTAAATTCGAGGCAGATAAATTATTAAAAACAGAAATGACAATTAAAAATGGATTTATAGTATATTGTGCCCCAGATTACATATATGAAAATTAATTAGGAGGAAAAAAATGGGTTGGAAAATATTATTACCACAAGAAATAATGCAAGAAGGAAGAGATTACTTAGAAAGTAGAGGACATGAACTGATAACTGGTTCAGGCATGGAGACTAAAGATATAATAAATGATATAAAAGGTATTGATGCAATTATAGTTAGGTTATCTAAAATAACAAGAGAGGTATTTGAAGCTGCTGATAACTTAAAAGTAATAGTACGTCATGGAGCAGGATTTGATACTGTAGATTTAGATGCAGCAAAAGAATTTGGTGTTCAAGTATTGTATTGTCCAGTAGCAAATAGTACTTCTGTTGCAGAAGTAACACTAATGTATATGTTATACTGCTCTAGAAATTATACAAAAGTAAGAAAAAGTTTTATAGAGGACTATTATAAAGCTAAGCTGAGAACTCCTAAATGTGAGCTTGATGGAAAAACTGTAGGAATTATTGGATGTGGAAACATAGGTTCAAGAGTTGCTAAGATGTGTATGGATGGATTCAATATGAAAGTGGTTGCATATGACCCATATAAACCATCTAAAGACTTCCCACAAGGTGTAGAAGTAACTAGAGATATAAGTAAAATATATAAAGAAAGTGATTTTGTTTCTGTTCACTGTCCAACAACTTCTGTCACTAAACATTTTATAGGAAAAGAACAGTTTAATATGATGAAAGAAACAGCATTTTTTATAAATGCAGCAAGAGGAAGTGTTGTAGATGAACAAGCTTTATATGAAGCATGTAGAGATAATATTATAGCAGGTGCTGGCTTAGATGTATTACAACAAGAGCCAGTAGATTCTAAAAACCCTATATTGTATTTAGATAATGTTGTGGTATCTCCTCATATAGGAGCAGCAACTAAAGAAGCTACTAATAGAGCCTCTTTACACTCTGCAATTGGAGTTAATGAGGTATTTGAAGGCAAAAAACCTACTTGGCCAGTAAAATCAATAGATTGGGACAATGCAACGATATACAATGATTAGTAAACAATAAACACTTATTAGGAGGAACTTAAAATGACAATAGGAAATAGAGTATATTTAAAAAGAGATTTACCAGATAAAGAACTTGTAAAAAGATTTAGTGTATTACCAGCAGCTAATGTAGGAGATTGTATGTATAGGTCAAGTGCATTAAGTTCAGAAATAAAGTTAATGTCTTCACCAAAAAACAAAATGTGTGGAGTTGCGTTAACAGTAAAATCAAGACCAGGAGATAATTTAATGCTTCATCAAGCTCTTAATATAGCTCAAGAAGGCGATGTAATAATACTATCTAATAATGGAGATAGAACACAAGCCATCATGGGAGAAATCATGTACAAATATCTTGCAGATTTCAAAAAAGTATCAGGAATTGTAATAGATGGTCCAATAAGAGATATTGATGTTATATCAAAGTCTAGTTGTCCAATATATGCTACAGGAACTACTCCAGGTGGCCCATATAAAGAAGGTCCTGGTGAAGTGAATGTACCTATATCTATAGGAGGAATTGCTTTTAATCCAGGAGATATAATATTAGGAGACAAAGATGGTGTAATCGTAATCCCTAAAAATGATGCAGTAGACCTTATTGATAAAGCAGAAGCAAATGCTAAACAAGACCATGCTAAAGTGGTAAAGGCTTCTGAAGGAACTGCAAATAGAGAATGGGTAAATGAGACATTAGAAAAAAAAGGTGTACAAATTATAGATGATGTTTACAGAGTTTAGTAATAAATGACTTCTACTCTATGTATATAAAATATTTATATATAAAAATTTTAAAATAACAGGTGCTGTTACATAACGATTCTAAATTGTTATGTAACAGCCTCTTTTATTTTATTCAATAAATATTTAATCTGAAAGTTGATACTTTTTAAGTTTACGCCAAAGAGTAGTAGTACTGATACCCAACTGACTTGCAGTAACAGATTTTACTCCATTATTTTTCTCTAACGTCTCAAGAATTAATTTTTTTTCATAATCTACGATTTTATTCTCTTCCAAAATAGGAGAATAATCTATTGTAGGAGTTAAACTTATATCCTTTCGAAAATGTGGCTCAGAAGTTAAAATTTCAGAAACTAAGTACTCATCTATAAAATTATCATCACACATAACTACTAGTCTTTCTACTATATTTTTTAATTGTCTTATATTACCAGGAAAGTCATATCTACTTAAAATTTTAAGTGCAGAATCAGATATTGACACTGGTTTGTTATAATGAGATATAATAGCATATGTAAGTTGTTCGATATCTTCTTTTCGCTCTCTAAGAGGAGGTAAATCTAACTTCAACACACAAAGTCTGTAAAATAAATCTTCTCTAAAATTATTATTATCAATCTGCTCCACTAAATCTTTATTAGTAGCTGTTATAACTCTTACATTAATAGGTACAACTTTAGTATCCCCTATTCTAGTGACTTCCCTCTCCTGTAATACTCTAAGTAGTTTGACTTGAACATCTTTAGAAATTTCTCCAATTTCATCTAAAAATATAGTCCCATTATGTGCCAATTCAAAGACACCTGCTTTCCCTTCATTTCTAGCACCTGTAAAAGCTCCCTTTACATATCCGAATAATTCACTTTCAAGTATATTTTCAGGTATAGCTGCACAGTTTATAGCCACAAAAGGTCCATTAAATCTATTGCTATAGTTATGAATACTTTGAGCAAATATTTCTTTTCCAGTACCAGATTCACCCGTAATTATGATTGTAGAATTAGATTTAGCAAATTTCTTAGCCATGTTTACCGAGTGCATTAATGCATCACTTGAACCCAATATATCGTTAAAATTGTTCTTTGCACAATGAGATTTTGAAATTAAACTCTCTCTTATTTCTTTTTCTGTTGATTGAATATTTTCGATATCTTGTATGGTTGCAACACATCCAAAATGCAAACTATCAATTATAATCGGGAAACAATCAAATGTAAGGGAAGAACCTTTAAAATTAATTATATTGTTACATATAGAGTGCCCATTTTTTAGTGAATCTGAAATATCACCAGAAGTTAAATAATCTTTTATAAATTTATCAACTTGGTTAAATAGTAACCTTTTTGCTTGATTATTTATAAAAAGTGGTGAGTGATTTTTATCAATGGCAATTATACCACTATGTGTACATTCTAGAATTTCTTCTGTAATAGAGTTATTTATTCTCTTTTCAATTCCTATGTTATATAGATGAATTGCTTCATTGATAGACGCATGAATAGAAGACTTTTCAACTTCAGTCTCTATACAGAGTTTATTGTATTTAGAGGTGATTTCTTTTGTTGTTTTACCACCTATGAAAATCTCAGTTCCATTATCAATTAATTCTTTTATTGTATCTTCAAATTCAGAAAGAGAATTTAACTTAGGTATTTCTAAATCAAAATTGGAGATTTCTTTAAATCGTTTAGCAGTTTTATATGATGATTCTAAACCTATAAATCCTATTTTTGAAGAATACTTAAGTGCTTTTTTATATGAATAAAATATGTCTTCGTATTTGTATCCAACATCCACTATAGGAATTGAGACATGTTTACGCAATAAATCAACATTTTGTCCACGAGTAATTATTACTTTAGTGCCTAAGTTAATTATGTTATCTGCTAGTTCTATAGTTTCTTTACCTGTAGCAATGTATGATGGAATTTTTATATGTAATTCTTCAAGTACTTCATATACAGTATCTGAAAATAACTTAGAGGGAGCAATGACTACTATCTCATTTTTCATATCATAAAACCTCCTTTTGTTAGTCTATTTTTTATATTATTTTTTCACACAAAATAATGTCTTCAGAGTGACACTCAATTTTCTACTCACAGGATTTTAAAAATATTCACCTCAGAATTACTTTACTATTTACTTTTGCAGTAATTTTCTCAATTGAAATTGTTTTTCTTTCAAAATCTACATTCCCCCATGACGGACGTAATATTTTGGATGTTCTCATACCCAGACTAATATTTAAGTTTATGTGAAGTTCTAATTCAGTATCTTTGCATACTTCTAATAGTTTTATTATTTACTCTTCATCATAATTTTTATTTTAAATTTGTTTTGATTTAACTAAATCTACTCCTTTAGTTGGATTCTTATCATTTTTAAATCAAAAACACTTTCAAATACAAGCTTCATTATATTGATGTAAATTTTTAATGACTTGAAACTTAGTATATCTGATAAATTATTCACATAACGATATATATGTATTGTATCAATATCTTATACTCTCATTTTACCATGATAAAAGGTGATGTCTCAAAATAAAAATTTGAATCTTCTTCTTTTTTTATATAAAAACAGAAAAGGAGTTCCTAAGAACCCCTAATCTATATGATAATTGCTCTGTTAAAAAACAAAACTCACATTATAATTATATCGACTATGAATATTATAATTAATCGACAGTACCATTAGACATTGAAACAATTCTCCTCTAAGATGATTCAATAAGATTACTTAGCCTAATTATATATATCCATAAATATAAAATACTATTAGTCACAAACAATAACATACAAACAATAAGTAAAAATAAATATATTATATATACATATTATAAACCTCAAAAAATTCTTCAGTCGTAACTGTATCTAACCATTTTTTAGAAGGATATAAAAACTTATACTGATTATCTTTAATAAGACTATCATCTATAGTATCATAGATGCAAGATAGTAATGATGCAGACTTCACAAAAGAATTACAAAACTCCTTAGATACAAGAGATTTTAATACCTCTAACATAGTCTTTTCGTCTAATGATTTACTTGCAGTAATATAAGATGGCAATGCTATAGCCCCATCATCAGGATATGACATAAATAAATCTTCATTATTAGCACGCTTTGCATATATACTAGGAGTTATAGCTAATCTATCCGAACCATTTTTTACATCATTAAATGATTGTATTGGCATATCTAGTATAGTTGAATTGGACAAAAATCTCTCTACATACTCTTTTCCATACCTACTCCAAATGGCTTTAACAACAGATTTCGCACCAGAGTTATTTATACCACCAATGACAGTTTTTGTATCAGTGTCAATTACGTTTTTTATAGAATCTATCAAACCCTTGTAATTCTGGTTATAAGAAAATACTAATGGTATAACTAAAAATGGAAGTAATCTTTCATCAAAATATATAGATGATGATTTAATCTCACTCTTAATATTGAAATAATTCGATAATGGATATAAGTTACTTGAAAACCTTGAATAGATATTCTTGTCTTCATACACTTCTAAATCTGTAGAAACTATAATATCTGGAATTAAAGCGTCTGTTTTTTTTAAATATTCATTAAGTTTGTAAGGATAACCTATGCCAAAATAAGTTACCTCTAAATTAATATCCTTCTCTTTTAAAGACATAATTAAATTATCTAAATAGTTTTTCTCATATTTATGAAGTATACAAATATTGCTCCAATACAACCTAACATTTTTCATGAAGAGTCTCTCCTTTTCTTAATTTATATTGACATTCTAGTTGAAATTCATATATATCTTTAAGTTTGCCTAAGATTTCTTTTTCTTCGTTAGTCTTATTGATTACTTTGAAGATTGAACCATTTTTCATTATTATACGCTTCTCTGCTATAAGTGCTGTATGAGGGTCATGAGTAACTATAAAAATCAGTTTATCACTTTTCAATAAGATGTCTAAAGCAACATTTTTATTTATTCCAGCATTCTCTATTTCATCTATCAAAACAATAGGATTATTTGAAATGAGAGCAACATCTGCAATCATTAAGGCACGTGTCTGTCCCCCACTCAATGATGTAAGGTCTTGAGATAGGGAAATAGGTTCTGCTGTTATGGAATTTGCTACATCTAGTACTTCTTTTATTGAGACAGAAGTATTGTTTTTACATTCTTTATGTATAACTAAAAATTCCTCGACTGTAGAATCAAGAACAAACCTCATATTTTGGCTAAGATGAGAAATGAGATTTGTAGAAAATTTATTTCTTTCCTCAATAGCAACTTCCATATTATCAATGACTACTTTTCGATTAGTCAAAGAATCTTTATTGACAAACTGCTCTATATCTTTGATTAACCTGCTTTTACCAGAACCAGTATTACCTACAATGGAATAAATATGACCTCTATAAAAAGTTAGAGATTCAAAGTTCTCTGTATTACCAAGTTTGTTTTTTCCAGGATATATGGTTATACTTTTCATTAAAATTCACCTCTAAAATTCATTTTAGAAACTATGCCTTGTTGGAATTCATCACCAATTCTACATTCTCCAATACAATAAGAACACACCCCACTTGGCATTGTATGTCTCAATAAATGTTCGTCATTGTTTAGAATATTAGCATTGTTTATATAGTTTGAAATTAGCTCTACACCAAAACCAACTAATCCATCTATAAAGAATATATTAGAATTAGGATTTATTTTTTTTATATTGAATGATATTATCTCTCTTTCTGCTTGTGATACCATGTCTATTTTACTTAGAACTATGGCATCACTTTCACTTAACATAGGACCTAGTTTTTGAGGAGTCTTAAAGCTAGATGTACAATCACATACACATATGTGTAGTGTTTTATTTGTTGCAGGTGAACACCTATTGCAAAGCCCAGCAGTTTCTATTAGTAAAATATCGCTACTTTTATTTTTAGCCCAAAGCATAAGTTCGTTTATGTTTGATATAAGAAAATGGTCTGGACATATGTCTTTACTAAGTCCAACAATATAAGGTATATTCAATTTTTTATATATTAAATCATCATCAGTAGCTAGACAATCTATCTTACATATTGAAGGGTTAAGCCCATTAGACTTAAGATATGGAATTAAATGTTTTATTAAAGCGGTCTTCCCTACAGAGGATGACCCAGAAATTAATATAGTTTTCATGGCTTATGTAAAGTCTCCTTTCATATTTTGTTAAGAGATATGATAGCATTAAAAACTACTAAAAATTGTATCAGATGAGACAATTAATAAATAAACTTGATTGAAAATAATTATCAATATTATTGAATTTTGGTAAATACTGTGATATTATTGCAATCAAAGTGAATATTTATCAGAAAAGGTGATGACTTTGAATGAGAAGGAAGTACTAATAAATAGTAAGTTATTTTCTGAAAGATACATTGTAGAAGATAAGATAAAAGCAAAGAGTTATAAAAAAGGTCAATTTATAAGTGATTTTTTTGATAAAGAATATTATGTAGGTGTAGTTAAAGCAGGACAAGTATCCATCTATTGTATATCGAGTGATGGAACTGAAGTTAACATGTCTATTCTAAAGGAAGGAGATGTTTTTGGAATTTCTAATATATTTGATGAAGAATCCTTAGATACTGTACTAAAATGCAAAAGTGATGTTTATGTAGTTTTTTATCCAAAAAAATGCTTTATAGATATGATGAAGTTGGACATTTCTGTAGCTTTAGAGTATTCAAGATATTGTAATAGAAAAATACAATTTTTACTGAGAAAGATAGAGTTTTTAAATATACAGTCTAGTAAAAAGAAAGTTATTGAATATTTACTAGAAAAAACTAGTAAAAATGACACTATCCTATTAGAATGTTCTAAAGAGGAGTTAAGTAAAAGGATTAGTGTAAGTCGAGCATCTTTATATAGGGAATTACAATCATTACAAAATGAAAATTGTTTAGAGTTTGGTAAAAAGTGTATAAAAATATTGAATAAAGAAAAGTTAACACAAATTCTATATGAAATATAAACTTAAATAACAGATTCTATATAAAATTAAATACTAGGAGGAAGGTTTTATGAAAAAGAAATTATCAATATTATTACTGGCATCATTAATAATAATTTCATTGGTAGGTTGTGCATCAAACCCACCAGAAAAACAAACAAAAGAAGAAACTAAAGTGGTTGCAAAGGTGACAGCACTAAAAGGTCCTACAGGAATGGGAATGGTTAAGATGATTGGCGATGAAAAGGATAAAAAAGAAAAAGATTATGAATTTTCAATAGCAAATTCTGTTGACGAAATTACACCTAAGCTTGTGAATAAAGAACTAGATATTGCTGCTATTCCCGCAAATCTATCATCTGTTTTATATAATAATAGCAATGGTGAAATAGAAACACTAGCCATTAATACTTTAGGAGTTTTATACATAATTGAGAATGGAAATTCTATAAACAATGTAAATGATTTAAAAGGCAAAACTATTTATTCTAGTGGTAAAGGCTCTACTCCTGAGTATGCTTTGAATTACATATTGAAAGAAAATGGAATTGACCCAACTAAAGATGTCAACATAGAATACAAATCAGAACATACAGAATGTTTGGCGGCATTATTAAACGATAAAAATGGAATAGCACTACTTCCCCAACCTTTTGTAACAACAGCATTGACTAAGAGTGATAACTTAAGAGTAGCTTTGGATTTGACAAAAGAATGGGATACTTTAAATAAAGATAAAAATACTGAAAGTGCTTTAGTAACAGGAGTTGTTGTTGCACGAAAAGAGTTTGTTGATAAATATCCAGAAAAGGTTAAAAGTTTCTTAGAAGAATATAAGAAATCAGTTGATTTTACAAACAATAATATAGAAGAAGCTTCAAAACTTATTGAGGAAAATGAAATAGTTCCAGCACAGATAGCAAAAAAAGCAATTCCAAAGTGTAATATAACATTTATAGAAGGTAATACAATGAAAGATAAATTAAGTGGATACTTACAAGTACTTTATGATGCTAATCCAAAGTCAATAGGAGGAAAGATGCCAGGTGAAGATTTCTACTATACACAAGAAAATTAGTAAAACTCATATACTAGCAATAATCTTTTGGCTTATCGTTTGGCAAATAAGTAGTATGATAATTGGTCAGGAGATACTTTTAGTATCTCCTTTTTCATCTTTGAAAAGGTTATTCGAATTATCTATGAAGTTTGAGTTTTGGCAATCTATACTCTTTTCTTTTCTGAAAATAACAACAGGATTTATATTAGCCTTTATCATTGGAATAATATCTGCCATAATAGCATCTAATAAAAAAAATTTTAGGATACTTATTGAACCCTTAATACTTACAATACAATCTATACCAGTAGCTTCGTTCATAATATTATCTCTAATATGGATATCTTCAAAGAACCTGTCTATTTTTATATCCTTCTTGATGGTATTGCCAGTAGTATATAGAAATATCCTAGATGGAATAAATAGTATATCTAGAGAGTTAAATGATATGGCAAAAGTATTTAAAGTCAGTAAGATAAAAAAAATAAGGTACATATATTTGTCTGAGGTAGCACCATATCTAAGAGCAGCATGTAGTGTTTCTTTAGGTCTATGTTGGAAATCTGGAATAGCAGCAGAGATAATAGGAATGCCTGCTAATTCTATAGGTGAAAACTTATACAAAGCTAAAGTATACTTAAATACACCAGATTTATTTGCATGGACTATAGTTATCATTATAATAAGTATTTGCTTTCAAAAGGGATTTTTATCATTAATAGACTATTTATTAAAAAGATTGGAGATAAACTAAATGGATATAGTAATTGAGAATCTAAGTAAAAAATATAATGATAAGGTTGTTTTAGATAATTTTAATAATGTATTTAAAGATAATGCTATCTCATTTATAACAGGAACCTCTGGTATTGGTAAGACAACATTGATAAGAATATTAATGGGTTTGGAGAAAGCAGATAGCGGAAAAATTGTAGGTATTAGTAATAAAAAGATTAGTGCAGTATTCCAAGATGATAGTTTGTGTGAAAATCTAAGTGTGTCATTGAATATAAAGTTGGTATGTGAAAATCTGGGTAATTCAGAAATTGAAAGTGCCTTAGAGGTATTGGGCTTAAATGGTTGTATGAATAAAAGAGTAAGGGAATTAAGTGGTGGTATGAAAAGAAGGGTTGCAATATTAAGAGCTTTATTATATGATTTTGACTTGCTTATAATGGATGAGCCATTTAAAGGGCTGGATACAGAAACTAAGTATAAGGTTATGGATTTTGTAATAAGAAAGATGGAAAACAAGAGTGCTATAATAATTACTCATGATATGGATGATATAAAATACTTTAGAAATCATGAAAAGTTAATAATTGATTTTAAAATGCCTTCAATATATTGATTTTAAAATCAACTAAAGTTTTTATATGAATGTTATTTCAAACTTACTAATTCTGTATACCAAAAAGGCTGTAGGCAAATTTATTTTTACATAAAAAAGTACCTGCGATTAAAACAAGTACTTTACATATTTTTTCTAATTTGTGATATAATAAAAGCAAGAAGAACTACAATCTATTTGCAGTAGAGTGGAGTTCGTAAATTAGTGTTTCTTTTTGAACTTAATCTTTAGTTCAAAACTAAAGTCACTCCTGCCAGAGTGGCTTTTTACTTTTTTAAACAATTTATCAGTTAAGTAAACTATTAAACTGGCAACTAAACTTGCTAGTACACCTTGTAAAAAATTATCCACACATACTCACCTCCCTTCTATACGTTGGGAGGATAACCTTTTGTATGAACTCCACTCTATAAATTGTAGATTACATCTTCTTGCTAAAACTATTATAACATATAATTCCTACATATTTTACCTATTATATAGTTATTTTCCTATCTCCTTCACCCTCTTTTTCTTTCCCTTTCTGCCTCTTTCATTGCTTTATATTCTATCTTATTATTTAATTATTATTGCTATCTAAATTCCTTGTATCTACTCTTTTTAATTTTTCTACTTAATTAATGCTCTTACACATAAAAAAGAAGCATAGACAAGTTTATTTTGTACAAACTCTATCTATACTCCTTACATATTCACATAAACTCTATCTATATAGACTTACTCTTTGCCTTACATATCATCTGAGTCATAGTACCCATAGGACAATAAACACACCATGAACGAGGCTTAAATAGTATCATCGTAATCAATCCAAGAACAGTCGATGTAAGCATAACACTATAAAAACCAAACGCAAACTGTACCACCCAAGGTGAAACTAAAGTCCCATGATATGCCCATTGCCAAGGCATCTTTATAGTCCAAAGCAAAGTCACTACCTCTTTAAAATTTCTACTACCCTCAAACACTAGATAAGTTGAAAAAAGCATATTAGCGAACATCACCATAAAAAACGTCAAAAAACCATATCTAAACCACTTACTTCTAATAAATTTAGGAATATCTTTATTTCTTGACAACTTTAATTTATTTCCAAGCAAATTAAACAGCTGTCCTCTTCCACAATACTTATTGCAGTACGCTTTATTTCCTTTAATAATAGAAATAAGTAATGGAACAAAGAAACAAATTAACCCAATCCAAGCGAAAATAATATTTACAAATCCCAATATCAAATATATAGAAGAAAAAATCCATAAATAGTCATACCAGTGTTTTTTATTATTCATGACACTTACCTTCTTCCTCTTTTAATATTGTTATAATCTCAATCACAGATGCTGGACATACCTTCTTACAAATACCACATCCAACACATAAGTCTCTATCAATTTTTGCACTAATACCATATGGTACTGAGATAGCTCTCCTTGGACAGACTTTTATACAGCTACCACAGGCTACACACTCATTTTCTAAAATATTTGCATACTTCTTTTTTTTATTAGACATAATAACCTCCCTGTATTATTAATCTATAAGAATTATAACAATATATTTACTTTTTATCTGTGACTTAATCACATAAGATATCGAGATTAGAAATTATACTCTAATTGTAGAAGGATTTTAAGTAAATAAGCGACATTGAGTTGTTCAAATAATCATAACTTTATACACATTCTTACTCTATTATTCACAGTTTAAACTTAATTATAGTCGTAACTTTATACACATCACACTTACCTTATCCACAATATATCTATTTTTTTCTAACAATGTACCTGACATTAATAACACTCATATCAAACATTCTAGCTAATTCCATATAATTTTTTCCATTAAACAATTTAATCATAAGCTCATTTCTAGCCTCTTTTAAAGCACCCTCCACTGTCTTAATATAAAAATATGTTCCCCCACTTTGTTGACACAATTTCAGATACTCCAATAAATTATACTTATGTAACTCCTTTGGAATACTCACTTCTATATTGTGTTCTTCAAGCAATTCTATGATTTCCTCTAATTCTAACATCTTTTCACCTCATATTTTATATTATTTTTCGACTTTCAATAAGCTTGTTATGGCTATCTCATTACTCTAATAATTTAGTTCTTGAAAATGCAACCTATCCCCATAGTAACAAAAATGCTTATGCCTAGTCTGTCCATCCCTACACTTCGCAACTATTAAATCAACAATCTTAATTCCCCTGTACTCTGCTTCTCTAACTAATTCCTCACTTTCTCTTATATCTTTTACTGCTTCTTCATAATCACTCCCTTTTAATTGATGTATATAAACCACATTGTTGCTATCGTGGTAGATGGCTTTACTATCCCTCATAGGTCTATCTCCATAAGGTCTAAAATCTTTCATTTCATCATTTAATTGACTTAACTGAATTATTGGTATATCAAAATCCAAAGTCATACTTTTTAATTCTCTAGAAAAAGTGGCTACTTCTCTTTCTCTTTTTTCCATACTTTTTTGAGATGTAAGAAGTTGCACATAATCAACAATTAATAAGTCTGGCTTTATTTGCCTTATCCTCTTTCTAATTGCACTGATTGTGTCTATCTTGTCATTTATATAAATTAAGTTATTCTCACGTAAATCTCCTATTGCATTTACAATTAGTTTCCAATCACTTTCACTTATCTCTTTAGATTTCATATTTCTTGTACTTACTCCTGTTATCTTGCATATATTTCTCATAAACACTTGCTCACTTGTCATTTCTCTACTTATAAATAGAGTCTTTTTCCCTTGCTTGGCCGAATTTAACATTATTTGAAGAGCTAAAGCAGTCTTTCCAACCCCTGATTTAGCTGCTATTGTCGTTAGCTCTCCTTTAAAAAGACCTCCTATAGTCGAATCAAGCAAACTTATCCCAAACTTAAATCCAACATCCTTTTTACTTTCTAAAAAATCAAGGACTTTTTCTGCTATGCTATGTACATCATCATTTTCATAAGTATCTTTATCCAAGATTTTTCTTATATTATTTTCAAATTTATAGATGCAAGTATCAATATTTTCTCCAAAGTTTATGCCTTCCAAGAGTCTTTGACAATTTTGATTTATGCTTCTTCTTGCTAAGTTTTCTTTTAAAATTTTTATATAACCATCAATACCAAAAGTTTGACCCCATGTAATTACACTAGTTAAACTACTCATTTTAATTGCTAAAGATTTCTCATCTATCTTTGATTTTACAGTTGCTACATCAATTATTATATTTTCTTTTCTAAGTTCTTTCATGATTTTAAATATTTCAATGCATGTAGAGTTCATAAACATATTTTCATTTAAGTCATCTAGTTTGTAGTTTAATTTATTGTCTAAAATAATTGTGCCTAAAATAGCCTGCTCTATTTCAACAGCTTTTGATTTAACCATATAAATTAATCTCGCTTTCCTCTTAAGTTTTATATTTTAATATTATTAAGTCTTTTATTTTTATATTAGATTTCAACGATATTGTCAGTTAGAAATATACTTTTAATTATAAAAGATATAAATATATTACTAGTTAGAAATGCATTATCAGCTATAAAAAGGTATAAATGCATGGTCAGTTGTAAAATGTGTAAATACATGTTAGCTAGAAACACATTATCAGCTATAAAATATATAAATTCATTCCACCTATAAACGCATTATCAGACTAATTAAAATTCACAGATTGGATTCCAATACCTTGCATTTTCATGTTTTTTTCTTTCACGATTGCTGTCGTCATACGTGGTATAGTCAGAATACATATAATTATTACTGCTATTATTGTCGCTCTTTTTACACTGGTAAACATCACTTTGATTTTTTACAGATATGTTTTCATTAACATAGGATTCAAATTTATGGCTAAATAAGGTCTCTGGTCTTATATACATTTCCATTATGGTATCTTTCCACTTAGCTACTTTTACCTCAATAACTTTGTAGAAATCTTCTAAGACATAACCTTCCTTTAGTCTTTCGTTGATAAGTTTTATGCTCGTTGGAGAATTGATTTTAAAGTTTTTTCCTGTTTTTTTATTTAGCATATTTATAATGCTTTGCTGTATATTTTTTTTATTAAATTTATTTAAGGATTCTTTTTTATTTGTTACAAACTTATCTTCTTTTTGTGTATCATGAATATTATCAAAACCACTCTTTTTACCATCTCTATTCATGCTACTAAATACTTTACTATTACTTAATTTTATAGCATTTTTACTTTGATTATCTTCTATGTCATTTTTAGTTATTTTATCTATGTCATTACATGTTTCATTAAATCTAACATTTGAAGACCTCGATTTTAAATTAGAGTTTTCGATTTTAAGTTCTTCTCCAATAAGTGTTTTTTTGGTATAATCTTTAATTTTATTAGTTACATTAGTAAAATTAATAACAGATTTTTCAGAGTTGATATTTTCATTGTTGATATTTTCATTATTAGAACTAGTATTTTTACCATGAGTTTTTATTCCACTAGAAGCTAAGTCATTGCTTTTTTTATTAGCAGAATTATTCTTACTACTTAATATACTACAGTCATCACAACTACTACATTCTGTATTATCATAAGCACTATTGTACTTTGACATTCCACCACCATAAATACAATCTTCATCAATACAACCTTTATTTTCAATATTTCCATAATTATACTCTAAATTACTGAATTCATAGTTCTCAACACTGTTATAGTTAAAATCTATAGCTTCATCACTATCAAATAAATTCTCACTAGTACTATCAAATAAATCTTCACTAATTTCTGAACTGATATAGCTATATATAGAATGCATCTTCCCCCTTGTTCCCTTAGACACAAGCCTTATTACTCCTAAATCTGAAAACTCTCTTACAAGCCTACTTATAGTAGAAATAGAAAGTTGTAAATCTGTAGCAGTTCTTCTTACTGTCATATAAAATTGACCTCTTGGTAAAGTACCTTGCAATCTCTGTATATTTTCTTTTCTCATTATATAATGATTAAATCTTATTTTATTAATATCATTTGTTATATCAAAGCCTAATACTACTGAATTCAATTTATAAAATCCATTATTCATATCTACTAACCCCTTTTCTACTAATAAGTAATCATTTCTCAATAATTATTACTTTATATAGATAACATAAAGTTTAAATTTAAATATATATTTATTTTAATATATTTTAAATATACTTATTAATCCCTTAAAATCCCTATTTATATTCTTAAATATGCAAATATATTATGTCATATTTATTTATATTTTTTTATTTATATAGCTTATTTATTGTTTTTTCCCCTTTATACAAGCAATTGTATCATTTTGTTTATTTTTTATCCAACAAATATTTTCGACTATTTTTTTGAATTCTCAATATATCTCCATTATTTAACAGAATATTTTATAGAATATACAATCTATTTAAATTAATAGGCAATAAATTTAGTAATTTTGTCTAAAAAAAACTTTATAAAATGTCTTTTACCTACTTCACACTTAATCTTTACAAAATACTTTGTATAACAACTTATATACTGTTTTCATTTATTATTCGCTTAATATTGCTTACACACATGTTGTGTTTAATGGCGAGTTCCCCATAATTAACCCCATTAAATTGTCTCACTATCTCCCTATTTCTTGCATATCTAAAAATCCCCTTACATGTAGGTATATAAGTGTTTGTACCTCCATACAATTTAGCAATCTCTACAAACTTATCAATCCCCACTATTTCCACCATTGCATGGAACTGAACTGGTATATCTTCTAATTTTACTTTCATAAACTACACTCTCCTTTAAAATATTTTTAATAACTTTAGTAGCTTTAATAAAGATTTTAATGGTTTAAGAGTAAAATGTTAATATTGGACTTTTAACTTTTTTATTTACAGATTAAATTTAATAATTTTTTTAACATAAACCTTAGACTAAAACGAACACTTTTAAAGCATTTTTAATATAATAATATTTTTCCAGAAGGAGCATATAGCTATATATCACTTTTAAATTCAACAATAAAAAAAGCAGTAAACCTTAATCGATTTACTGCTTTGGTAATTTTAAATTAAAAAATACAAGTTAAAAGACTTTAAATTTACAACTTAATAGCACACTCCATTGCAAGCTCAAAAGTATGTACTTTTTGTGAAATAGGATGTATAGTTAATCCTCGTTGTTCCCATACATCTGAGTTTAGATTATCACAAGCATAAACAAACTGTGAAAATATAACATTTCTAAAATGTGCTGCGACAGCTACAGCAGCACATTCCATATCAACTGCAATACACCCCTGTGTCTTCCGTGTAAGTATTTTATTAGGTGTTTCACGATATGGAGCATCAGTAGTCCATATTTTACCTTTTATGTATGATAATCCTTTTCTTTTAAATACAGATTCAATCACTTTAACTCCATGTGGGTTAAGTATAATTTCATCAGAGGCTGGTTGATAATGATAACTTGTGCCCTCATCATGGATAGCTGATGTTGGAATGATTAGATACGCATCATCAATAGAATTGTCTAACACACCACATTCTCCACAGATAAATATCTTCTTTGCTCCTAACTCAACTAATTCTTCAAAGTTGGTTACACATGCTGTTGCACCTACCATAACCTGACAAATTCCAATTCTTACATTCTTGAAAAATACTTCATAAATTGGTATATCTCTAGCAACATTAATTAAACGACCTATTTTTTTACCATTATACTTTTCAACAATTGTTTGTATCATAGATTTTGAAAATTCACATACGATAGTCTCAGGAAAATGACAATCAGGTTTTTCTATTACATATTCTGACATCAAAATCCCTCCCAAATCAGAGTCAAACTGTTCCAACAGAATTTCACTCACAATATAACCTCCTCTCAAAATTTAGTATAGCATATTGTTGTTCAATATCGTGTTCCTGTTCAACATATGGAGTATATTATATCACGATGAACTAGCTAAAATAATTAAAGGTATATACTTACAATCTAGCTACTGGACACAGATACTGGATACATCTAGATAGTTCATCCTAAACAAACATATTAAACATTTTATCCCCTCTAGAAAATATTCTAAGCAAAATCAATAAAAAACTATTGCACATAGAGCATACAAACATTCAATCAATCATTAAAATATATATACTTATAAAGTTTTCTATAAGATTTTAACAAAAAATCTTAAGAAATTACGGTTTAACTCCTATATTATCTTATATGATACTATAGATTTAACAAAGAAAGTCGACAAATCTTTGAAATTAAATTTTTAGGAGGTAGTTTTATGGCAGTTGTTTCAACAAAAAATTTATCTAGTATAAAACTGAAATTGGATGCTGGTTTTGATGATAAGGGTAAGGCAGTTATTAAAAGTAAATCTTTCGCAAATGTAAAGGCAGAGGCATCAAATGATGATGTTTATGCAGTTGCAGAAGCAATCGCAAATCTTCAAGAAAATCCTATTGTAGATATTTTAAAACTAGATAGCACATCACTATCTAAATAGTAACTTTCAAATATAGTCTATACTAATGATTATAGTCTACATTAAAATTCATCAACTATTTATATATCATGTTCAATATATAATACACTTGATATTATATAAATTTAACAAATTATACACTTAATATATTGATACTTTAAGCAGTTTAATATCTTAAGTAATTTAAATATGTTCGTAAATTAAACATGTTAGTTATTTTAAATACTGCTTTGCTTTAAGTATAACAATACCAGAGTATTTTCTACCCTAACAATAATTAAAATACTTAAAGCAATTAAAAAAATAAATTATTATCGTGGAGGTAACTGTATGGAGATTAAGAAAAAATTAGTCATGAGTTTCAAGAATACAAAGGATAAACAAGTTTCTTTTTCTATAGAAAATCCAAAGGAGGACTTAACTGAAGAAAATATAAAATCTGCTATGGATTTGATAGTATCTAAAAATGTTTTTTCAGTTGGAGGATTTGACCTTGCTTCTGCTGTTGAAGCTAAGATTGTAGAAACTAATACTACTCCTTATGACCTAGTTTAGGATGGGAGGTAATTTTATGGATGATAGTTTACAATTGTTAATAACTAATGTTGGTTTTCCTATAGCTCTATCCATGTATTTATTGGTTAGAATTGAGGGCAAATTGAACACACTATCTAACAGCATTGATGTACTATCTAAAAATATTTTGACATTTGAGAAGTAATTTGACAACATATGTAAGTCATAAGATAGGTCTATTTGTATAATAATTAGAGATATTCTATGAAAAGTACTACGATATTTGGATAACATTTCCAAATAGTCGTAGTATTTTTTCGAATTTTACCACTTTAAATTTGAATTTTACTATTTTAAATTTGAATTTAACTGTACTTAATTTGAAATTTAGCACTCATCTAGTTGGACTCAATAAAATATAATGCTATTCTAATGACAGTAATAAAATGAGGTGATAATTAATGAAAATACATGTCGAACAATCCACTAATTTTGATGATATTGAAATAATTATAAAATGCTCTGCCATTGACAATAATATTGAAAAAATAATTTCACTACTAAATACACCATTACTAGATATAAATGGTAAAAAAGCAGGAGAAATTTATAAGCTTAATATTTGCGATATTTTATACTTTGAGACAGTTGGCAATAAGACATTTGCTTACTATAAAGATGATGTATTTGAAGTTGACCTAAAAATATATGAATTATCAAACCGATTACACAATACATCTTTTTTACGAATATCTAAATCTATGATTTTAAATATGGATTACCTAGAAAGTATAAAAGTAATATCACATAATCGCATGCAAGCTACTTTATCAAATAATGAAAAAGTTATTATAAATCGCCGTTACATAAAAAATATTAGAGATAAGCTAAATATTTAATAAAAATTATAAAAATCGAAAATATTTTATTAATATCACTAATTATCTACTTATTAATCAACTTTATAGTCAAAATAAAATAAATATAAATTAAACCACTATTAACAAAATGAAAGGATAGTGAACATAAGATGCAATTATATAATCCCCATTTTAATTCAGATAAAAATTTAATTTTTTTCTTTACAAGCACTCTATTATGGACTTGGCTATTCAGCTTTACACCTGTATTATTAGGAGTTACAAATACCATGCTTGGAAAACTTCTTTTTTACTTCGCATATACAGCCCCTTCCGTCATAGGGCTACTTTTTATTTTCACAATATATCCAAATAGCGCAAGAAAAGATTTTCTTTACAGGAGCTTTAGCTTCAAAGAAATAGGAGTAAAATGGCCATTATTAACAGTACTCTTTTTTGCTTTAATTGTAATTTGTTCTTTACTAATAGGAAAATATTTTCATCTAGAAATTAATGATGTGGATTGGACGCACATAGCTATTTATACACCTTATAAAATACCAATTATGCTATTTATAAGCTTTATATTAAGTATACTTAGCCAAGGATTTGGATGGATAGGGTATTCTCTTGATAAATTA
This sequence comes from Clostridioides sp. ES-S-0001-03, assembly GCF_020676075.1. Taxonomy (NCBI): domain Bacteria; kingdom Bacillati; phylum Bacillota; class Clostridia; order Peptostreptococcales; family Peptostreptococcaceae; genus Clostridioides; species Clostridioides sp. ES-S-0001-03. Next base: position 386,982 of record NZ_JACVWJ010000005.1, read on the forward strand.
TTAGTCAGATTTGGATTTACAGGTGCTTCAATTATTTTAGGTACTATTTGTGGAGTTTGGTATTTGGGATGGTATCTTACACCTGGTCAAATCCCATATAATCTACTGCAATACTCTTTATTTGATGCACTTTTATTTATACCATCTACTATACTTCTAAACTTTGTTATTACATTTGTATATATTAATACACATAGAAGTATTTTAGCAGGTGGATTTGTACATATGATGTGTGACTTCTTTACCATTCAACTATATTCTTACTACCCTATTGAAGCCTACGTAATGGCTCAATATGTAAAAATAATATTTTGCCTCATATTAATTATTTACATAATTTCTTCTACTAAATTTAAACAGAAAATTAATTCTGAAATTGAGAAGATAAAATCAGACGAATTTGAATTTGAGTTAGACTGCTGATTATAGATTAAACTGATAATTAAATGCATTTTCCTAAACACTTGAAGTATACAAAAACAAAATATATACTGATTATAAGTGAGAAGGGGGTCATATTTTCATGTTTAAAATTGGAGAATTTTCAAAACTAACACAAGTCTCTATTCGAATGTTACGTTATTATGATGAACTTGGTATTCTAAAACCAGCAAAGATAGATAAATACACAGGTTATCGCCTATACTCTGCTGACCAAATTTCAACTTTACAAAGAATTATTTTACTAAGAGATTCAAAATTTACTGTTTCAGAGATATCAAATATTATTCATAATTGGAACGACGAACTTGTGATTAAAGAATTGAATCGAAAAAAAATTGAAATACAAGATGAAGTTAAAAAAGAACAACAAAGAATAAATAATATTAATAAATTGATTAAGGCTATAGATGACAATAAAGATGAGATTCATTACAATGTTATCTTTAAGGAAATTCCCAGTTATAAGATTATCTCGCTTAGAGAAATAATTCCAGACTATCACCATGAAGGTATACTGTGGGAAAAATTATATGAATTTATTAAAGAAGAACATATAGAAATATCCCACCAAGCAAGCAACAATATAGCACTTTATCATGATGAAGAACTGAAAGATTGTGGTGTAGATATAGAGGTTGGAACGGTTGTAAAGAAATTAGGAAAAAACAAATCTGGATTTATATATCGTGAGACAGAGGCAGTTGATATGATGGCATGTAGTATGGTATATGGCCCATATGAAAATATAGCTGGTGGGTATTAGTCATTTGCTTACTGGCTGGATAAAAATAGTGATTATAAAATGTCTGGTATCAATAGGCAAATTGGTCATAAAGGGGTTCATAATGAGGAAAATCCTGAAAACTATCTTACAGAAATTCAGATACCAGTAATAAAAGTTAAATAGATTTCAATATAAATATTTACATATTAATGTTCAAAGGTCTTATTATACGTCTTAATAAGACCTTTAAACATTATATTATAGCTTACACCCACTTATGTATAGCTGTTATAGCTCAAACTTTGAAGTCAAAATCTCTCTCTAGACCTTTTTAATTTAGGTATCTCAAAGTAATATCTTTTTTTTGAATACGACTAATTCTCGAGTTAAATAAGAACTTAATTATGGTATATATAATATTTAGCAAAATAAAAATAAACAAAATTACAAATATATTACATTGAAAAGGAATATAGTCATTTGTTGATAAAGATAAACTTTTATGAATGAACTTACAGATTTCAATACTTGGTATAGGTAAAATGATAAAAGCAAACACCCAATAATACAGCCTAATATTTGGCATATTACAGCGCTAGTACGATTTGAAACATTATTCTCTTCAAGTTTAGCTATTCGTTCTGATATATTTTGTATATGGGCTTTTCCTATCTCTGGTATCTCTGTTATATTGTTTGTATAAATACCATTGTAAGAGTTTTGTGATAGATTTAATAGTTTTTTCAAATTACTTTTTGATGTGTATATAGAATCATTATCTGCATTTTGTGCAATATCGTAAACATGAAGTGATATTTCTATATTATTTTTATTATCTACAGAAAAATATCAAGTTGAATGAACTCCTGTAAATCATGTATTTAACAAGACAATTATAAAAAAACTGCCCCCTACTACCCTCCTTAAAAACTAGCACTCCATTGACATATAAAAGCTTTCGTGATAGTACCTAAACGTGTATTAAACACGTTTAATTTTTTTATGAGGAATTCTTAAGGGGAAAAATAAATCTGGATTTATATATCATTAGGCAGAAGCAGTTGATATGGTGGCATGTAGTATGTCTATGGTCTATATGAAAATATAGCTGCTGGGTAATAAGTCATTCGCTTACTGGCTAGATAAAAATAGTGATTATAAAATGTCTCTCTAAGCTCACAAGATACCTTCCTAAATGTAAAAAAGCTATACACATCCCAATACCGAGCAGATGTATAGCTTCTTTGTTTTAATTACTCTGTTTTTGTTTATTTATAACAACTATTTATGTAACTTTCAGACATTTACTAAAATATATTAATTATTTGTTTACATTTGTCTAAAATTAATATACAAACTCTTTTCTAGTTAAACCAGTTACATAATTTATATTTCATCAAATACTTTAGTAAGCATATATGTATACAAGATTATGTTTATCCTTAATATAACTTATTATGAACTTCACTCTATAGATTAACTTTAATGTATAATTTTTCTCTGAATATCATTATATTTATACGAAGTCTGCAGTTTCAACTAACCTATTATACAAACCATCTTCACTTAAAAGTTCCTTATCATTTCCAGATTCTATTACCTTGCCTTTATCTAATACATATATATTATCAGCACTCTTAATTGTTGAAAGTCTATGAGCTATTATAATAACTATCTTATCCTCTATATACTCTTTCAAGTTGTTCAATATCTCTTTTTGTGAAATATTATCTAATGCTGAAGTTGCTTCATCCAAAATAAGTACCTTTTTATTACTTACTAATGCTCTAGCAATTGATATACGTTGTTTTTGTCCTCCTGATATTTTGACCCCCTTTTCTCCTACTACTTCATCCAATCCCTTATCTAGATTCTCTATAAACTCATATAAACAAGTAACTTTTAATATCTTATTTAATTCTTCATCTTTTATTTTATTATTTAGTACTATATTATTTTTTATTGTATCATCAAATATAAATTGATTTTGAGTTACTATATCAATACTATTTCTTAATGATTTTAAATTAATATCCTTTATATTAACATCACCTATTAATATATCACCTTCATTTATATCCCAAAGTCGATATATTAGATTTGTTATTGTTGATTTACCACATCCACTTCCACCAACAATTCCAGTTACGTCTCCTTCTTCAAACTCTAAATTTATATTATTTAAGACAGTATTTGAATCATCATTGTATCTAAATGATACATTTTTAAAGTTTATCTTTTTAATTTCGTTATTATCTATTTTATATCCATTATTATCGACTTTAATATCTATCTCTTCATCTATTACTGAAAATACTCTATCAATAGATACTTTCGATTGTGCTATTCTAGTATTCGCCCTTACAATAGCTATACATGGTCCAATTAACATTCCTGTATATTGTTGAAATGCTATTAATTCTCCCATTGTCATCTTATTATTTATTATTTTATATCCACCAAGTCCATATATTAATATTGTTATCAATCCTGTTAGTACTTGGGATATAGCTATATTACTACTAATAATCAAGTTTAAATTTAAATCTTTTTTTATTAAAGCTCTTTCTCTTTTTAAATATTTATTAAAGAAGTTCATCTTTGAATTTAATATCACAATATCCATAATGTTAGATACATACTCTTGAATCAAATTTGATAAACTTCCCGAATCACTCCTTATCTCATAAATTTTCCTAGATATAAGTTTTGTCATTTTATTTTGAGAAAATGTTAATATCAACTGTAAAAATAAAACTACTAAAAATAAATCAAACTGCAAATTAACCAAGAAAACTAATGATATTAAAGCTTTAAACACATTGACTACAATATCAAATATAATCTCTGCTCCAAAGTTTTCTATCATAAATATATCACTTTCCATAATAGATAATATATTACCTGTTTTCTTACTTGAGTAATATCTCCCAGAAAGTTTTGATATATGGTTGAGTAATTTTACTTTTAGATTTATAGTAACTTTATTTTTTATTGAAGTATATAAATATGATAGTATAACATCAAATGTAGCTGATAATACCCTTATAAAAATATATATAAATACTAAATTTATAAGTAGCGAAATATTCTTATTTCCTATCCCATCATCTATTATATATCTAGTTATTTGAGGTATTATAATATCCACACCAGCAATTATAAAAACCATTATAAATGATGCTATTAGCTTAATCTTATTTTTATGTATTATTATATTTAGTATTCTAAATAAATTGTTATTACTAATTCTTTTCATCTATTTTACCATCTTTTATAGTTATAACTCTGTCAGCTGTCTTTGCAATATTATCATTATGAGTTATCATAACTAGTGTTTGTCTGTACTCTTTAACACACCATTCAAGCATATTCATAACTTCATTTGTTGTCTTACTATCTAAGTTACCAGTAGGCTCATCTGCAAATATAACTGATGGTCTATTGGATAATGCTCTCGCTATTGCAACTCTTTGTTGTTGACCTCCTGATAGCTCATTAGGATATTTCTTTATTTGTTTTTCAATCCCTAATTTGTTAATTAATCCCATAACATACTCTTTGTCTTCTTTCTTACCATCAAGTGATACTGGAAGTACTATATTATCATATACATTTATAACTGGTATTAAATTGTAACTTTGAAATATGAAGCCGAATTCTTGTCTTCTTATTTCAGATAGTTTATTATCATTTAACGTATATAAATCTACATCATCTAAGTACACATTGCCTAAAGTTGGCTTATCTAACCCTGCAACACAGTGAAGTAGTGTACTTTTACCAGAACCACTTGCCCCTACAATAGCAGTAAATTTGTGAGGCTCTATTTCCAAATCTACACCATCAAGAGCCCTAACTTCACTCTCACCTTTTCCATATATTTTTTTTAAATCTTTTACTCTAAGTATTTTCATAACATATCTCCATTCCTATATTCAAAAATCTATATTTTTTTAAATCAAATTTTCGTAAATAAGATCTACTGCCCTGGTTAAATCCTCTAATTGATATAAATATACTCCTTTGTAGTCAATGTCAATATTAAACTCTTTATTTAAAGTAGTTAAAAGATCATATGCATTATAATTTCCAATACATGTAAAGTTGTTAAATAAAGAATATTCATTTACAAAATCAAAATTTATCTTCGTTTTTGAGAAATCTCTATTTATCACATTCATTATTTGCTTTGCTATATCTAATCTTATCAAATTAGATCTATAACTTGGAATGTACAAATTTTCTATTTTTAAATCCTCTTTATTTTGGCTTCTTTGAATGAGTATTTCTTCTAATTCATTAAATTTAATATCAGGATTCTTTTTTAATATATTTGCAACAATACCAGTTGCCACTGCACAAGCTTTACTATTTTTACCAAAATGAGTTACTTTATCTTTAAATTTAATAAAATTATCTTTTGAGTTTGCATACATCTGAATCTTATTTCTCTGTTTATATATGTACTGATTATTTTTATATATATTTTCATTACCTACTACACCAATAACACTTTCAAATATAGTAGGAATACTTTCTTTCTCTTCATATCTATTATGTTTTGAACAAATAATAAATCTACCTTGGCTATTCAAAATATTACAAACTTTTTCTAATTCTTTTTCATATTTACTATTAATAGATGCAGCTGAAATATTTATTATCTGCATATCTGACATAGTCAACTTGCTCAATGTATTAAGAAGATTTAAAGAACTTGTTTTTCCAGAATCATTAAAGATATTAATAGGATAAATTTGGACATTCTTACTTATATTTAATATAGTTTTTGATACAAAAGTTCCATGCCCATTTATATCATTTATTTCCCTCCCCCCTAAATCTTCCAATTGAAAATTTGAATCATAAACATAATTTCCATTCATATCATCATCATTTATATCTAATCCTGTGTCTAAAACTGCTACTTTTACTTTACTCAATTAATAATCACCTCCAAAATACATTACTTTAGATATAAAACCAATTCTTACCATACTATAGGCTCTAAAATATTTTTCATTTTTTTACAATTTGAAGCAAACATTTTTTGGTCATTTTTCAAAGTATATATTTTTGATGGACAAGTTGTACAAAACAAATTTATTTTACAATCTTTACACTCTTCAATATTTACTGGTTTTAATTTATCAAATCTACTAAACATATCCATTTTTCTATTAAGAATATTCTCTAATATGTTTTCATTAAATTCCAATATATTGAACATCTTTAAATCCTTATATTCTAAGTTTGGACATGGATATACATCCCCCTTGTAATCTATACTTATCTGATTAACACCTGCTTTACACATATTTGAACATAAACTATTTTTATCTACATAATCATCTTTACAAATATAGTCAATATCAAGTTTGTTATTAAGATATTTGCTATAGTTCTCATTTCCTCTACCAATGTTCATAAAATTTCTTATTATAGATGTTGTGCCCAAATCTTCATTCAATTTATTAAATTTATCTATGTTTTTTTCATTATTCTTTCCTACAACCATAGATAAACCTATGTTCTCGAACCCTTTTGATTTTATAAGTTTAATCACATTTAATACTTTACTGAATACACCTTTACCCCTTACTTTACTACAACTTAATTCATCATAGCCGTCCAGACTAATTTCTATTGCATATAAATCATTAATTATATTATCAATCTGGCTCTCTTTAATTAAAGTTGCATTTGTAGATAAAATTATCTTCCCTTTAAATTTTTCTTTTACATAATCCAATATTTCTAAGAAATCATCTCTTATTAATGGTTCTCCACCTGTAATTGTTAATATTCTTGGATTTAATCGAGCTACATTATCTATTACTTTTTTTACTTGAGATGTCTCTAAATAATCATTATTGTCTATTTTAGAGTCTACACAGCAATAATCACAACTTAGATTACATCTATTAGTTGGAGAAAATGAAATTTTGTTTATTCTCTCTAGTCTAAATTCACTTATAATAGAATCACTTATAAGCCCTATAGATTCCAATTCATTTATAACTCGTTCATAATATTTTTTATCTTCATTTTCTTGGAATACATCATATAAATTATCAAGTTGTAATTCATTATCTACTGAATACTTTATAACTTCATAACATTCTATTGGAATTTTAATCCACCTTCCATTTACCTTATTACTAAGAATAACTTGATTATTATTTATTATTTTTTCGCATATACAATTTAAAAAATATTTATTTGAGCTATTCATTTATTTCACTCCTTTCCAATATATTTAAATTAGCAATTTTATTCACTTTCTTTTATACCACTTACTATACTAAGTTTATTTATCATTCTATTAGAAAAGTAAACTGCAATAACACAAACGAAAACAGATATTGAGCCAAATATTAAAATTTCAAATGTTGGAATTTCAAATTTAACAGAATTACTTATACCATATATCTGTTGATTAAGTTTATTAGTTTCAGAAACCATTTTATAATAATTGAAACTAGATATAATTCCAGCCACAATCATACTTAATATTCCATATATAATATTTTCTTTTATTAACATTCTTTTTACATGTTTTTTAGGCATTCCTACTGCCCTGAATGTACATATCTCACTCAATCTTACAATTATATTTGATCTAACTATAAAAATAATATTTATAGATGATATTAATAAAACTCCAAATACACAAATCATTGCTAATTTATATGAAGAATCATTATAGTGATCACCAAAGTGATTACGTACATATCTTCCCTCTATATCTGAAAACCCATTTTTTTCTATTATATTGTTTATTTTTTTTATTACTTTTTCATCTGTTCCTTTTTTTATCTTGACGAAAGCTTTATTATAATCATTTATCCCTGTCAATTCTTTTAAATCCTTTTCATTAAATATAACTTGAATTCCACCTGATTGAGATTCTCCATCTTGCTCTGATATATAGCTATTTTTCATTATTCCAGCTATTCTTACTTTTGTATTTATATATTTATAATCTCCATCTTTATATACAGGCATTTTTATATCTACTAAATCTCCTACTTTGGGTGACTTTATAATTTGAGCGTTATTTGACATTTCAATTCTAGAATAAAAATTATTTACTAACAAAATATTTTTATAATCACTCTTTGTATAACTATATACATTTTCACCTTTGTCTATATACTTATCTATATTATTTAACAACTCTTTATTGTAACCCCTAATTAAAACTGTAGATTCATTTTTATTATTTATTCCAGTTCTGTCTAATTCATCCAAATAACTTTTTTCTAGTTCAGCATTTCTTAGATATCCATCTAAATAAATATTAGGTTCAATATCTGTTACATCATCAATAGCTTTTATTTCATCTAATAAAGAGTTGTCGTACTTAGAAAAGGTATAATTTGCATTTATTGGTGAATAGCCCAAATAAATATCAAAATTACCATATGATTTACTTGTTATATTAGCTGCTTCTGACTCTTTTCCATATATGAACTTTGTAGAAGTTAAGCTCCCTATAAATAAAATTCCACATAGCGCTATTGTAATAATAATTATTATTGATGTAACCTTATTCCTAAATATATTTTTAAAAGCTATCTCATTTATAATTCCAACAACTTTTTTATTTGATTTTAACAACAAAAACTTAGGAACATAATTTAATTTATCTGTCTTTTTTATAGCATCAATTATAGATAAATTTCCAGCCTTATATATAGGTACTATAGAGGCTAATATAACTGCTATAATCGACATAATGATAGATTCAATTATAGAATTTGTATTTATAGTTAATTCTGCACTTTTATCATATACAATCATAAGACCTAAATAAGAAAAAACTATACCTCCAAGTAAACCTATTACTATACCCACGGATAAAACTACAATACTCTGAATAAAAAATATACGTCTAATATTTTTCTTATTGGCTCCAACAGCTCTAAGTAAACCAATTTGCTTGGTCATATCTAATATTATTATGTTAAACATGTTATATATTACTAATATTGCACATAATAAAGGTAATAATCTTTGTTTTATTGAGTAAGTTGTTGTTTTTGAAATATTTTTCATAGACATAGCCATACTTACTTCTGTATTTGGATAAAATTCATTATTTGTTAACTTATATTTTACCCCTAGATTCACTACTTTTTGAGTATCTAAATCTTTTGTATTAAGTTTTAATGTCCCCATATGATTTATTAATTCAGATGGAACAATATCTTTGCCATCCTTTGAATATGTAAAAGCTCTTACCTTATATTCATTTAAACTTTCATAGTATTCATCTGGTTTACTTAAAATCCCAACTATTTTAAATTTCTTATCTTTACTGTAAATAGCATTTTCATTATTTTTATTTACATACTCATTAACAATTTGAAAATCAATAGTTTGATTTAATTTAACATCTAGTTTCATTTTATCTAAAACTTTTTGCTCTATTACTAATTCATTAGAATTTCTAGGTTCCCTACCTTTAACCAATTGATATCTAGTAGAATCTAAAAAATTTTTATTGTAAGAACACAAATTTATAGATGCCCCATTGTTTTTACTTACAATTTCTCCAAATTTAAGTACATCATTGAATTCCTTTATATCTTCTTCACCATTAAGTTTTTTTACTATATCACTACTTACATCTTCATAAAAAGCATGATAATTGCCTGAGTTTTTGTATGCATGATTTATATCTGATTGTCCTTGAGACTCTTTAATAACACTTAATGAAAAAACTAGCATAACAGCAATCCCTATACTAAGTATTAATGATAAAGTTTTTCCTTTTTGTCTTTTTAAATATGACACTGCAAGTTTAATATTAATCATAATTAGAATTCTCCTTATTCACATTTACAAGAAAAACTCTATAATCTAAAATGATAGATTATAGAGTCCTATTCATTAAATACTAACTAACTTGTTGCGCTAGTTAAATTTAATTATTAAAAATACTAGAGTCTAAAAAAGCATATTTCATTCATGAAAACTACATCTAGTACTTTCAATATTTAATAGATTGATTAGTATTTTTTAATATGCTACTGTTCCTTTTGGAGTTTTTCCTGCACAATCCTCCATACAGTCTATTTGCGAAATTATTCCATGTGTGTCATAATACCATTTGCATGGATCTGCTTGCACCTCAACATCTTGAAGTTCTATTTTTTCTTCGATTTTTCTTATATGTATCATAATACATATCCCCCTTTACTTTTATATTATATTTATTATAACTAGTTAAACTAGGTTATAAACTACATAGCTTTTTTGTTGTTTCTACATAAACTCTTTCTAATCCACAGTAAATTGGAACTGGAGTATAGAATCTACCTGTTACCTTTTTATTTATAAGTTTACATCTAGTTGACATACAATAATCAAATCTAGTACATCCATCACACTCTTCATTCTTAGATGTATAAATTTTTATAAGGCTCTTAATTTTTTTATCATCCAATCCATCATATATATTTCCTAGTAAAATATCCTGTTCTCCAACACATACTGTACATGGATATACATCTCCTCTAACATCTATTGCATAACTATTTATACCTCCAAAACAGTCTCCTTTTTTCTTGTTTATAAATTGTTTATCTAAAATGGAGATATCTATATCAGGATAATTTTTTTTAATATCCATAATTTTACTAATTTGTTCATTTAATATTTTAATATGAGAATCATCCCAATTTTTATCCATAAAATCTGAAATTGGAGCTATATTTTTAAATCCTTGCTTTGCTATATCATATACACTCTCATAAAGATACTTAACGGTATTTGAGTTATATGTCATTCTTGCCCTAACATATATACCTTTCTCTATAAGTCTTTTTCCATTTTCTATTACTTTTTCATAAGTACCTACTCCATTAGCATATATTCTATTTGTATCATGTATATTCTTTGTTCCATCAATACTTATTGATATATTTTTTACATTCTTTGCTATAAACTCTATTACTTCATCATTTATAATAGTTCCATTTGTAGTTATATCAAATAATATTTCTTTGTCATTCAATCTATCTACTAACTCTTTATGTATATACTTAATCAAATCAAAATTTATAAACGGTTCTCCTCCATGTAAAACAATTGTTGTATAATCACTATCACTTTCTAATTCCTTATTACAAATAAAATTTATTGTTTTATCAGCAGTTTCATAACTCATATTTTCTTTTTTTTTATCATTTCCTTCATAGCAATATGTACATCTCAAATTGCAGTCTTCAGTTACAAATATGGTAAATTTCACTTAACTTCTTCATCTCCCCATATAGCTATATTTAAATTATGTTTCATCATCCTACACCATCTATCCAATTCTAGTTCATTATCCTTAACTGAATCTAATATCGCTGGGCAATGCCAACAAAAAATATTTACATCACAATTTTTACATTTTTCAAAGTTATATGGATAAATGCTTTCTAATTTAATCAAAGACTTTAAGCTCCTTGTTTTATTTCCTTTTATGACTTGTACAAATTCATTGTCAAATATATTTCCCATTTTATATTCATTCTTTATCAGTGAAGGACAAGGATATACATTTCCATCATAATTTATAAATATTTGAGAATTTCCTGCATTACATGCGCAACATCCCATTTTTTTATTTTTTTTATCTTTAAATTTTTTTAATTCATTATCTAAAATATAGGGAATCGTAATTGGAAGAACTGTATCTTCAAACAGATAATTTTCTTTATTTTCTAAACCTCTTCCTGTTGGAATAAAACATCTTTCAACGAATTCTGTACCAAGTTTTTTATTTAAATCTTTAAATTGTTGATTTAAGTGAGCATTTTTTTGACCAAATACCATTGATAACTTTATATTATTGAATCCATTCTCTTTTAATAGATTCACAGAGTTTATTACTTTATTAAATACACCTTTTCCTCGTGTTTCACTACAAGTATTTTCATCTACTCCATCAATACTAATGTCTATTTTTTCAAAATTATCTATAATAAAATCAATGTTATGTTCATCTACTAAAGTTCCATTTGTAGATAATATTAATTTAGTATTAGGTAATCTTTGTTTTATATATTTAATTATCTCAAAGAAATCTTCTCTTACTAATGGCTCTCCTCCAGTTACAACTATATGAGAAGCATTTAAAATTGATATTATATCTACTATATTTTTTAAATCATATGTGCTAAGTAAATCTTTCTTATTAGAGGACGATTCAACACAACAATGTTTACAAAATAAATTACATCTATTTGTTAAACAAAAATAAATTGCTATTTCATTGCTTAATCCTCCAATGTTTAAATTATTACTTTTAAAAATTTCATTTTTATTCATAATATCTATAAGATTGATAATATATTTTCTATCACTTTCATCATCAAAACAATTTACAAAATCATAGGCATTCATTTTATTTTCTTGGCTTAAAAGAAAATACTTATATATTTCCTCCGATAGTCTAATATATTTTCTAAATTTTTTATTATAAATTATTACTCGTTGATTTTTTCTATAAATAATTAAATCTTCTATATTAAAACTCATTTCTTCAGAATCTATCATAATTAAGTCCTCCTTAAGCTAATAAAACGTTTTCTTTCGAGTTTTTTTAATAAATATTTATTGCCAATATCAATTCCACTATATATCAATTACTACATTACTATTTTTATATTACTCAATATAAGCTTTACTAAGCTTATATTTTAAGATTTTTTCATTTTTTACTCCCCCCTTTTCTACTTAAATTTATTTAGCATATATCCTGTTAACAATATGACTATTATATCAACTATAAAAGTTATCAATGTTTTAAATCTTTATAAATATAAATCATATTATTTTTGTTCTATGCTCTTATTTAGAATTAAAAAGATGTTATCTTATTAGCGCAAGATTCGATTATTTTTATTGCCTCCAAATCTTATATGCTTAAAAGATAACATCCTCTATATCATTTTTCAATGCTATTTATCCAACTAGGCATTTTAAAGCTCCAACTGGAATTATTTTCTAGATAATGGTATATAAATAGTAGTTGTAAACTTATTTTTATCTGAATATATTTCTATATTTCCATTATATTTTTCTACTGAGCTTTTTATACTGTTTATTCCTATTCCATGTAAAAATGAGTCTTTTTTATCTGTAATAATTTTATTATTCTTTAATATAATCTCATTTATTTTTGTATTTTCACATTTAATTACAAATAATCTATTTATAATAGTTCCTCTTAATTTAATCTTTTTTTGTATATTTGTATCGTAAATCTTATTACAAGCTTCTATTGCATTATCTATCATATTTGAAAATATGCTACACACATCCGCCATTTCTATAAAATTGCATTCTAAAAAATTAATATCTACTAAAAAATCTATGCCATTTATATCACAAATAGATTTTTTCTCACTTAAAATAACATCTAAAATCATACTTTGTGTATTAAATATAGTATTACATTCATTTATTTGCTTATTTATATCTTTAATATACTTCTCTGCAATCTCATTTTTACCATAAATATTCTTAATACAAATAATATGATTGTTCATGTCATGGTATAGTTTTCTTATTTTCGACTGATATTCCTGTAAATTTAAATAGTATTTATATTGCATATTTATCTTTTCTTTTGTAATTTCATGTTCCATCTTTAGGTTATTGTCTTTTATTATTCTACCTATAATACTTACTAACGAAATATTTGAAAGTAAAAATACAATTGATATAACAAGTATTGTCAAACTTTCAGTTGGATTAATACTCTTATCTTTAAAAATAAATCCAAATACAACTATTATGCTAACAATATTTGCTATTAAGGGGAAAAATAAATAGATACAATCCTTCTTGTTTATTTTTATTTTTAATCTAATAGCTTTAAGTAATGGTATTAATCCTATTAGTAGTGATTTAGATATAATTATTAATTCTAGTTTTAATAAATTATTATTTAATAAATCACTCATCTCTTGTATAGAGTTAAGTGTGCCTACTATACTTAATCCAGTACTATCAAATCCGATTAATAACATCCAATATAATAAACTTATAAACACACTTTTCCATTGGTCCACCACATAATTACTTCTATACAATAGATATGTAATAAATATACATATAAATAACTTAACCTTTATATCAAATTCAATTATAGTCAAGGTAGTAATTATTATAATTGCAATTAGTAGACTACTATTTAAAACTGACTTGCTCTTTCTTAGCTCACTAAGTTCATCTAATATAAATTTTAATACAATCCATTCTATCATTGTAGAAAATAAAGTTAGAATAATCCCCCATACATCTATCCCTAACATAATACATCTCCCAATACATGTGTTAATTTTGTCTTTAAATCAGATATTCTATATTTACTGACTGGAATATTTTCATTATTAATAACTACAGTATTTTTGCATATAAGTTGAATATATTCCATGTTTATTAAATAGCTTTTATGACATCTAAAAAAATTATATTTTTCTAATTCTAACTCTATTTTATCCATACTATTATTAGTATTATAAATACCATCTGTAGTATGTATAGTCAAAACCTTTTTCCTGACCTCTATATACATAATACTATTAATTAAAATTTTGTTGATTATACCTTTATTTTCTATCAGCATAAAGTTTTCTCTTTTTTTAATAATATCTGATATACAATTTAAAATATTTTCATTTAAATCCTCAAAATCTATAGGCTTTAATAAATATCTATAAGCCCTTACCTTATAACCTTCTTGTATATAGTCGACTATTGAAGTTATAAATATTATTTCAGAAGTATCATTTGTTTCTCTAATTATTTTAGCTACATCCATCCCTGTTAGTTGAAGCATTTGAATATCTAAAAAATATATATCAACTCCTTCTAAAGCAGACTCCAATAACTCTTCTCCTGAATTAAACTCTAATAGTTCAATTTGACTAGAAACTCCCTCTAAGGATTTTAGTATACACTCTCTTAAGAAAACCATTTGTGTAATATCATCCTCACAAATAACTATTCTATACATAAAAATCCCCCCTTATCCCTTAGATAGAAAAACAGTTAAGGCTACACATTTATAAACTACAGTACCTCCTTACTATTCCTAAACTTAAAGAGTTGGCTATCCTATTTTTGCTTAATCCTTATTCCTTTAACTTTTTATATTCTCTATCTCCTTTTTTATTCTATTACCCTCTTCATTAATCCATTTTCATTTTTTCTTTTCACGCTTCTTTTTTCATTACTTATAGAATGTTTTTAATAAGTATCTATGATAGTTTTCATACATTTTTATTATCTTGATGTTACACTGAGTCTAACATCATATAAATGGTAACAAAACTTTGTCATTTACAACAAAAAATTCTCCTCTATTTTTAGCATGTTTGCACTAAAGATAAGGAGATTTTACAGATTTATTAATAACAATCAATACTTAATATGGTTTAAGCTTATTGCCTCATTAATAATTTTGTATACTTTTTAAATATCGAAATTATTAATGTTTTATGATTGTTATGATAATATTAAAAGATGATAACAATATAAAAAGCTCCCTAACTAGAGTACTCTCTTACCAAGAATGACTGTATAAAAAGCTAAGAGTAAGTCGCCAAACTTAAGAACTCATGACTTTTTTTATTTATTTTTTATTTCATTATAATATAAATTTTAACATAATTCTATTTATTAGTATACAATCTTTAATAATTATATATATTAATACATGATTGATAGAACACATCTTAAACTTAGTATCATATAACCTTATTTGTCATGTATTTAACAATGCAATTATAAAAAAACTTCCCCCTACTATCCTCCTTAAAAACTATCCCTCCATTGACATATAAAAGCTTTCGTGATAGTATCTAAACGTGTATTAAACACGTTTAATTTTTTTATGAGGAATTCTTAAGGGGAAAAATATGAAAATAGATTCAAAAAAAGAGCAACTAATTAACACAACAGTTCAGCTATTAACTTCAAACAGAGATATTTCAAGTATCACAGCTAGAGAAATCATAGCTAAAGCAAATGTCAATTTGGCTATGATTAATTATTATTTTAAATCTAAAGAAGCACTAATTAATACTGCTATTAAGAGAATTTTAAAATGCCATATGGATGAATATAAAACTACACATGATAAGCAAAATCTAACACCTAAGCAAGAGTTAAAAGAAATGTTAATGACATTTTGTGATGTTATAATTTTATATAGTCAATTTATAGAGATTTCTGTACCTTACATATTAGTTCAAGAAGACATTATTTATCCATTTGAAATATTGCCTTTGATTAGAGCTCATTATAAAAATCACGACAACAATAAAACTGAAGAAGATTACAAGGTTATTGCATATCAAATAACTTCATTTATACAGTTAGTTCTTCTTCGTTCTAATGCCTTTTTAAGATACAGTGGTATTGATATTATGGATGCAGAGAAAAGAAGTGCTTTAATTGACTCTCAATTAGAGTTATTTTTAATAGACACCATAAAGTAGTACTATTTCAGTTTAGTATTTATATCTATTTAGTATTATGTCTATTTAATACTATTTCAGTTTAACTATATATCTATTTAGTACTATTTCAGTTTAATTATATGTCTTTTAGTTTTGATACATAACTCAGCCATACTCTGACAGAACTTAAAGATATTCTCATGGACTCAAATACTTACATTAAATAAAGGGGGAATTTTAATGTTTTTTACATTTATAGGGATAATATCAGCAGTTTTATTGATATGTACAATTATATGTGGACTTTGGATAAAACTTAATAATCGCAATAATGACTCAAATTCTCACTTTACTTTTTCAATACTTTCAATTGTATTTTCGTTATTGATTGTGGTAGCTTTTTTAGTAAAAAAATAGTGTTTTTATATTATAAAATAAAAATAGATAATTATTTTACAAAAAAGACTACCATTTATACATCAACATATCTTTTATCTAAATAATCGTAACAATACCTTTTCAAAAATTTTTCTAACTCAAACATTACAAAAAAACACCCAATTCTTACAACGAGACTTATATTCCCATACCCCTTTCAAATGCTATCATTAACTTACAAGATAAATGAAAGCGAGGATGATATATATGCTTAAAGTAAACAATTTATGTAAATCATACAAGACAGGTAATAAAACGTACCCTGTATTAAAAAATATTTCTTTTGAAATCAATAAAGGAGAATTCGTTGCAATCATGGGTGCATCTGGAAGTGGAAAGACAACTCTCTTAAACTGCATTTCATGCTTTATACCAATTGATGAAGGTGAAATAACTCTTGGAAACAATAATATAAGAAACCTACAAGAAAAAGAACTTTCCGAAGTTAGAAATCAGCAGTTGGGCTTTGTATTCCAAGATTTTATGCTGTTTGATGGTCTTAGTGTCTTTGAAAATATCTGTGTTCCACAAATTATCAAAGGTAGTAAAGTTATACAAATGGAAAACCGTGCTACTAGCCTATGCAAATTATTTGGTATTGAGCATATACGCAAAAAATACCCTGCTGAAATATCTGGTGGTGAAAAACAGCGTACAGCAGTAGCAAGAGCTCTTATGAATAATCCAGATTTGATATTAGCAGATGAGCCAACTGGTAATCTTGATAGCAAATCTTGTCGTACAGTAATTGACTCATTCCTAAAAGCAAAACAAGAGCTAGATGCCACTATATTCATGGTTACACATGATAGCTTTGCTGCAAGTTTTTGTGACCGTGTTATTGTCCTTAAAGATGGAATGGTCTACAAAGAAGTCGTAAAATCAAATTCAAGACGTGAATTCCTAGATGAATTATTGGAACTTTTAAAAGAAATGGGAGGCGGTCAAGATGACAATTAATAAATTATATGGAAAACTTCGAGCCTACAATTGGAAAAACTATACAACATTATTCTTTTGTATAATACTTTCTGTAGTCTTAGTAACTTCATATGCTTTAATTTATTTTAGTCCTACAGTGCAAACAATCCTTCCAACTGGAGGAGATAGTAGAAAACAAGCCATAATGATATTTGCAGTTGCTATATTAGGATGTGCTGTTTTTACTACTTATGCCTCTTCCCTATTTTTAAAATTTAAAAGTAGAGAAATTGGTATTTTTATGGCTCTAGGGACAGATAAGAAAAATTTGAAAAAAATTCTATTTTCAGAAATACTCCTTATTTCAATAGTCTGTTGTTTTTTAGGTCTTCTATTGAGTATGCCTGTATCTTTTGGTATATGGAAGATATTCCAATTGGTAATTATTGATACAAGAGAAATGACATACCACTTTGGAACTCAAGGATTTATATATGGTTTCATATTTTGTATATTTGTAACTCTATGTATTTTCTTACTTTCAGTAAAATTCATCAATCGTACAAATATAATTGATATACTAAATGACCAAAGAATCTCTGAACCAGTTCATGAGGTAAAAAGTTGGTATGGTATATTGGGAACATTTTTTATGGTATTAGGACTTCTTCTAGGTTATGTAGTACCTTCAATAGTCATAAGTGAACTTAATTACATGATGCCATCTATATGGAACATTACGTATGTATTCTCTGCTATTGGAATTTACATGATTATGACATATGTAGTAGTACATGCAAAAAGAGGAAAACATCCAGAAAAATACTACAAAAATATTATATCTACTAGTATGATGAGATTTATGGGCAAGCAAACTGTAAAAAATATGTGTGTTGTTGCATTTTTAATTGCAGGAGCCTTATTTGCTGTATTCTATATACCTAATGTGATTGCAGGAATTAATGAAAATACTAAAAAGAATCCTATAGATTACACATTCACTTATAACCAAAGAGTGAATCAAATATCTAAAAAAGAAATTGAACAGTTGGCAGATAAGCATAAAGTAAAAATCCAAAACTATATGGAACTTCCTTCTATTGAATTAATTGTAGATGGTACAGAATCAATATTTAATAAAGATAGAACTATTGATGATGTATATATGAAAAAACATTCTTTAGCCATGTTCTTTAATTCTAAGGATTTCTCTAAATTAATTGATAAACCTATCACTATAAAAAATGGTGAATATCTTGCTGTTGTAAGTAAAGAAAATAATAATAGAGATTATGATTTTCCAAAATTTATATCAAGCCCAGCCACAGAAAAAGAAACTCCTTTTAAATATTCTGGAAACCTAATATTTAATGGTTCTTTCTTTCAAAATGCTCGTATGACTGCTTATGTCCTTAGTGAAGACGATTATAATGCATTTACTAAAGGTTTATCTATAAATAACTACAATAATTCTGTCCTATTTAATGTAGATAAAGCTACAGATACCTATGCTTTTGCTAATGATTTAAAGTCAGAGATTATAAAAAGAACACCTAAGGAAATGGGAACATACACTATGTATGATGAATATGTGAAAAAACGCAATGAATCAACTGGTCAAAAGTATTTTTTGGATGAAGAATATCCAAGTGGAGAAGGTTCTTTAAAATTAACTCCAGATAATAATCAATTATATCTCCAATGGAAGTACTATCCTAATTTTAAAACTTTGCAGAGTCAAGATATGATAAAAAATACAGCAGTATTCTTGATGTTATTTATCTATGTAGGTATAATCTGCTTTACGGCTGTGGGAATCATTGCATATACAAGAGGTGTTACAATAGCAGTAAATCACAAACAGATTTTTATAGATTTGAGTCGATTAGGTGCTAACAACGACTATATAAAATTCTGTATTCGCAACCAATTAAAGAAAATCTTTTCATACCCTCTTATTACTGGAAGTTTTGTAATATATCTTTTTAACTTTATGATTATGGTAAACAATGATGGTAGAATTGTTCATAGTGAAGTCAATGCTCTTCTGATAAATCTAGGTTTACTAGTGGTTTGTGGGGTTTATATGTACCTTATATATCTGTTGACTTACAAAAAATTTAAAGAAATTGTTGGAATTTCAAAATAAGTTTGCTTAAATTATTTTAGATAAAACTTCTCTGAGTAAGTCTATATAATTCTTATCTGTACGATTTTAGTCAAAACTTATTTAATTAAGACTCTACTTTGCTACCTAGACATATTTTCTCTTTTATGTATCTAGGTAGCTCAATTTATTATATACTTAATTATATAAATATAAAACTTGAAAGGAGAATAATCATTGATTTCAATTTGTATTTGTGATGACGAAAAACAACAAAGAAGTATGCTAAATAAAATCATCACAAGAGAAATGGATTTATGGGGCTATCCCTGCCAGATAAAAGAATACTCAAATGGAGAAAGTCTAATATATAATCTAGAACATGAAAATTATTATATGGACATCATTTTTTTAGATATTGAACTTGGAGAAATTAATGGAGTTGATATAGCAAAAGTCATTCGAAAATACTCAAAAGATACTATAATTATCTTTGTCACAGGTTTTTCTGACTATGTATTTCATGGATATGATGTAGGAGCTTTAAACTATATCTTAAAACCTTATAAAAGTGAAAAAATATGTGAAGTCTTAAAAGAAGCACTAAAAAAATTAGAACAATGGAAAGAACACTTTATTACGATTCAGATTGGAACTAACCTTTGTAAAATCAATACAAAAGACATTCTCTACTTTAAAAGTGAATTAAGAAAGCTGACTGTAGTAACCTCTGACAAATCTTTAGAGTATTATGGAAAACTAAATGATATGGAAGATATTCTTCCATCTAATTTTATACGTACACATCAAAGATATATTGTCAATCTAAACTATGTAGACAGTATAAATCAAACATATGCTAAAGTACAAAATGAAAAAATTCCTATAAGTCGTCAAAAATATCAAGAAGTTGTAGGAAAATTTACAAGACATATGCTAGAATCTTAATTTTTAGAAAGGTTTTCAAATGGATACTTATTCAATAATATCAAAAGCTACAATTTATATTACAGTTTTACTTAGCATTTTTATGGCCTTTTTTCTTTATAAGCTAACATCTTATTTTATAGATTTTAGGAAACATTGGATTTTTAAAATAATATTGATTTTGGGTTATTCTATTATTGGTCAAATGATAATATGGCTTTCTGACCCTGTAAATATACTTTTTACACTACTTGGATATTTTATACTCATTATAGTCTGTAGTAAAAGTAGGTTGATTCCTATAATATCAGTTATAATGATACTCTATCCTATTATAGTTGGTGTTAATTTTCTTTTTATAAACAATCCTCTATATAGAGAACTTGTAAGCTCAAGTGAGTATACTGTAGTACTTTCAATCTTTAAGATAGTTTCTGCCATAATTAAAGTATTTTTATGGTTTTTGATACATTTTTTCTTAAAAAATAGATTAGTTAATATAAAACAGTACCTTACAAATCGCATATGGATTTTTATTGATATAGTATGTATATCCTCATTTTTATCAATATTAATTGCCATTATTTTGCCACCCACTAATTTAATTCCTATGGGTAGCGATTATAATATTATTTTAGGTAACTTACCTTATGGTACTTATCTAATTATTTTATCTGCAATCATAGCTAATATTGGTGTGATACTTCTTTTAAATCCATTAATTGAAAATGTAAAGATGAAGTTAGAAAATCAATCGAATCATATAAAAGAAGAATATTACGACTTACTAGAGAATCAACAGGTTCAGATACGCAAAATACGACATGATATAAATAACCACTTCCAAATGATTGAGTCTTATTTAGAAGTTGAAGATATTGATGGAGCTAAAGATTATTTTACACAATTAAAACTTAGCTTTGGGACTTTAAGTGGTAAGCAATTTTGTAAAAACCCTGCCCTTAATTCAATTTTAAATCTTCGTCATACAGAATTGGAAGAAAATAGTGTTGATGTTCATTTTAATATAGATATAGACAATCACTTTGGTATAGAACCAATGGATTTATGTACTATTTTTTCAAACTCTTTGGATAATGCTATAGAAGCATCCTTAAAGATTTCCGACTTATCAAATAGAAAAGTGGTGCTAAAAGCACGTTGTGAAAATGAGTATTTTAGCTATTTATTAACAAATAACAAGGTAAATCCTATCATTAAAAAACATGGTTTATTTATTTCAGATAAAGATAATAGTAAATCTCATGGATATGGTGTTGAAAATATCAAGGAAATTGTTGATAAGTATAGTGGAGAGTTGAATATTTCTTATACTGATACAGATTTTTCTTTATTTCTTTATATTAGGTTGTGTTAGTATTAAGCTGAGAATCTTAATATATTTAAAAAACTCCAAAAAGGAAAGCCAGAAATGACTTTCCTTAATTTATATTTTAATAATAATATAAACACATATAAATTGTGAGCTTTTTCAACTGTCTCAAAGTGATTTTAATATTTCATTTTTAGTAAGCATTGATATATTAAACTTAAATTTAAATATATTAAACTTAAATATAGTAAATAACATCCTAACTGTATCTATTAGAATACAATTTCCTAGATTTTTCAGTTACCTTTTTAATAAAATCTGATTTATTATCTGTATAAGCATCACGATTATGCTCATATTCCTTCCATAATTTCAACTTAAGATTCTCATATTCCTTCGCAACGCTTGGATTATCAATCAAATAATCTCTAAAAAATAATTCATCATTGTCTCCTGCATATCTTATATGTAAATGAAAAACTCGTTCTGCAAACCCATCTACTGTATATCCTTTATTAAATGAAATCCTATCACCACTTTCAGACATGCAAATATAGTCATCTGACTCAATTATCTCTTTAATCTCTTGCATATTACACTCAGGCTTTATCTCCATCAGTATATCAACAATCGGTTTTGCATAAATTGTATTCACAGCAGTACTTCCAATATGACTTATTCTCACAATTTTTTGCATAGGAAGTAGTTCAGTTAGTCTAGATTCTTCTTCTTTAAACCAATCTTTCCAACATTCCCTATGATTAGTTAAAAATATAGGAAATAGCTTCCATAACTCTTCTAATGTCATATCTGACAGCTGTTTTCTCATAAACCAGTTTCCCCCTTTTAGATTAGCAAATTTGATTGTTCTTTATACAATTTTATTGCTTTTGATTTTATTTCCTTCTACAACTTTATTAATTTTGATTTTATTTCTTTCTACAACTTTATCTCTTTTTTAATCTTACTTAGAGAACACTCAGCTTCATTTTTTATTAAATCATTTTTATCACTATATAAAACTTGCTCAAGAATATCTATACTTTCTTGAGTCTTAAAAGAAGAAAGGCACATTACGCATTTCCAAATAATTAAATCATCTTCCGAATACTTTTCCATTACACTTACAATCTTTTTAAAGTAATATTCACTAGCTACACCTTGATTATAAAATATCATAAATCCTATAGCATCAATTACCTCAGAAATCTTAATCCTATCATCACTCTCTAAAACGTCAAACAATACAGGTAAAATCTCTACATTCATCCTTGCTAAACTTCTTGCAATTATATCCCTTGCCAATGGATAACTCTTCTTTTTAGAAACCCTGTCTGGCAAATATTTATGTTGATTATTTCCTATTGTTCCAAGATATTTAATCATCTGTTTTGCAGTATAAGTATTCCCATTTTCAAGGGCATTACAAAGCTCAATCTTCGTATATAGAGATTTTTCAACGCAAAGCTTTCCTAACAAAAACTCTACAAATTCTTTATTTTCGACTCCATATCTTTTTGACATCAAATTTATATAAACTGACCTTTCAACTGCTTTTGATGAACTTGCTAGTTCCAATAACTCTTCATCTGAATAAGATTGAAATTTATTGATATATTCTTCTGTAATAAAACCTCGCTTTATCAACTCTTCATTAGTACTTTTCATAAATTAACCTCATACTATTATTTTTTATCAGACATAAAATAGTTAAACAAGATTAGTGATATAATAATTTATCATATCCATAGAATAAGGAACTTCTTCTCTCCAAATCCCTTTTGCCACATTATTAAGACACATCAAAAATTATTACAATCGCATATAAACTCATTTAGAATGTGATTTCTACTGGACAAACAGGTAAATATTTTTTCATATTATTCTCCTTAACTAACTTAAAGTTATATATTTACTTTTAATTGGTACAGTTATATAATACTATATTTATTACGTCAAGGTAACAGATTTTATTTGTAGAAAGTTTCTTTATTTATTGTAGAAACTTTCTATATTCATTTAAAAACTTATAAGATATTTTTTCAATACTCAAATACAATAAGAGGTATCAACATATTGCTGATACCTCTTTTATATACTTAACATAATCACTTATTAATATATTTACAATATCTACACAATAAAAAATTAAATATGAATGATTAGAGATTAAATATTTTATGCTGAAATATAACACATGCACCACCACATTCCGCATTTTCTATTCTGATTGAACCACCAAGCATCTCAACTAATTGCTTGACAATGTACAACCCCAAACCAGAATGCCCATCCTTAGTTTGTCTAGCCTCATCACCTCTATAAAATTTTTCAAAAACTTTATGCATATCTTTAGCACTAAATCCAGTACCAGAATCACAAATCTCATATGAGATATATTCTTTTTCTGCCTTTGCTGATATTTTGATTTTTCCGCCTTCTGGAGTATATTGAAGACTATTGGATACGATATTATCAAAGATTCTTTCCAATTTCTCTATATCAATCAAAATAGATTCTTCTATATCACTTTGAATGTTTAAAGTGATAGATATTTCTTTTTTCCTAGCCTCTAATTCATAGTAGTATACTTTTTGCTCCAAAAACTCAGTCAGATTTATAGGAACTAACTGTAACTGAATACAAGATTTTTCAAGTTCAGAAGTATATTGCATTTGCTGAACTAGTGAGACACTTTTATCTACATTTGCTTCTATAACTGCAAGATATTGACGTTGTTCTTCACTAATCTCAGTATCATCAATCAGAGCTTCTGAATATACCTTTACAATAGATAATGGTGATTTCAGGTCATGTGCCAATGCCTCTACCATTTCTACTCGTTCCTGTTCTATTTTCCACTGTGCAGATAAGGATTTTTTTAATTCTTCTTTCATTTCTGAAAAAGCACTACATAGATTTCCTAGTTCATTATCCGCGTAATAATCTATTTCAAAATCAAGGTTCTTTTCTTTAATCTTCTGTGAACTATCCATCAGTAGTTTTAGTGGTCGATTGATATTTTTAGCAAGAATTCGAGAAAATAGTATTGTAAATCCTATAATATATATAAAAGGAGATAACAAAACAAGAATAATAACCCTATCGTCTCTCCACAGCTCATTTTCATTTCCATTTGCATAAGTAAGTTTCAACTGATAAGCAAGAAGGACAGCCCCTTTGATTTTTCCACTATCATCAATAACAGGAACAATCTTTACAAAATTTCCCGAATCTATAATTTTAGTATTTAGTTTATTAAATAATTGTTCCTTTGTTTCAAAAATTTGTTTCTTATATGTACCATATAAAAAGTTACTGTCATTATCTACAACCTGATAGAGTAATCCGTCACCATGAATCATATTGTTCAAATCTTCTGCATTTGAAGGAGATAGAATAGTTGTATTTTTTTTATGAATGTATTTTTCTATTTCTGGTATCTGCTGTTCATAATAATTTTCGCCATATATGTCATTATTATTTAAAGCTCGAATAAACAACATAATTACTCCAGCATAAGTAATCAGTGACGCCAATATGCTGGTGATTATAATTAAAAAAAGTGTTCTGCGAAACTGTGCTGAAAGTGACCGATTCTTTATGCTTTTCATTATATGAAAATCTCCTTCTCTAAAATTTGTTCCATTTATACCCAATCCCCCAAACAGTAGAAATATATTCAATTTTAGGTGTTACCACAGAAAATTTAGCACGAATCTTCTTAACACGCTCAACAACTGTTGAATCTTCACCTTCTGAATCATATCCCCAGACTTTTTCATAGATTTGTTCTCTAGAAAAAACCTGTCCTGCATGCAATGCAAGTAATTCTACAATATCATATTCTCTCTTTGTCAAGTGAACATCCTTGCCATCAATTTTGACTGCACGCTCTTGTATATCTAAACATAGTTTTCCAAAATACATTTTTGGACGTTTATTCTCCATATTGATATATTGTGACCTCTTTTCACGGCGTAGATTAGCTTCAATACGTGCCATCAATTCTCGTAACCCAAAAGGTTTCACTATATAGTCATCTCCACCAAGAGTTAATCCCTTTATTTTATCTGTTTCTGATTGCTTTGCACTTAGAAAAATGATAGGGCAGACTACATCATCTCGTATGGTACTACAAACTTCAAAGCCATCAGCCCCAGGCATCATAATATCAAGTATAATAAGGTCTGGCTGTTTCTTTGCTAATTCAATTCCATCATTTCCATTATATGCGATAAGTACTTCATGCCCTTTTGACTTCAGTTTTTTTTCTAATAAGGCCACCAATTCTCTTTCATCATCAACAATCAATATTTTGCTCAATTTTAATTATCCTCCAATACTTATGCATTATTAACAAGCCTGTATTGTGACCTGCTCATATATTATCTGATAATTTTTCTCATTGGTCAAGTTTATAAAAATGTCCATAGTCATTACTCATTGCATGCTCTACCTTCCCATCTGTTAAACCATATAATTCCACCAACTAGAAAAATGATAAGTCCAATTCCTGTTAAATTAAGTGCATTTATTAGCTGTGACTCTGCTCCTGAAGAAATTGCAGTTGATAAGGTAGTCTGAAAATAAATAGATGGAAACATTGACATCTTTACTGGCCAAGCCCAAGGAACAAACACCCAGATTTTACCCCCAAGACTTGTTCCTCCAATCAAAGCAGCCATTAAAATACCACCCATGCTTATTCCTATGGATGCTCCCATCCCCCATAAAAAACTGACCCACAAGTGAATAGATAGAATTGGAAGTGTCCCTATTACTGCAAGTAAGGATGCCATCATAAATAGAGAAATGCTACCTCCATCAGGTATTATAATATTCATTCCGACACATATTATAAGTGATGAAATAAAAGTGCTGACTGCCATACAAAAAATCAATATAAAAAATTTTCCTAAGTATAACTTAATTCGGGAGACTCCTGTATTTAAAAAACCATTGAACTCTCCAGCAAGTTCCTCCTCATGTATAATAAAGCTTGATAGAAGACTTATTCCTACTGGAATGATAATTGCTGTCCATACTATAAAATAACCTTCAAAAACAAATTTATATGTAACTTCAGACCTAATTGCCAGATAAGCAACAACACAAAGTGCAATGACTACAGGCATAAAGAATGTAAGCCAACGAATTGCTGTACGTTTTGTTTTTAGCCACTCTGATGATAATACTCCTATCATTTTATTTCCCTCCTATTAAACCAAATACCTGTAACTACTGTAATTCCAACAAATATAACCACGGATACGATAATCCCAACAGGAATCACAGATGAATCTAAAAGTGGATTTCCAGTCTCCAAAATAGCTCCATTTGGATGCACACCAGCAATAGGACACATCAGTCTCATAGCCCAACTCCACGGTACTGCAAACCATAAAGATTTTATTGCTGTAAGAACACCTATCATCATACCTACAAGTGCAATTCCCATACTTAAAAATGTTCCTTTCCATGTAGCTGCCCACAGCTGAATAGGGATAAGTGAAAGAGAAACAAGCCAACAAACAAAACCTCCAGCAATAATCCTACCAAATGGGATTGCTCCTTCTGATAAAAACAAACCAGTCATAATTGTTGAAACTATCAAAACTAGTGTTGATAGCAGAGTGTAAACTGCCATAGCCATAACCTTATCAGTCCAAAGAATCATAGGTGAAACATTATATGCACGCAAAGTGCGATAATTCCCAGCTTTTCTTTCCTGACTAGCTACCAAAGTAGCAAACAATCCCATACCAAGAGGTAAAAATACAAATGGCCACGAATTAAAAACCAAGGCTAGAAGGCTGTCCCATGACCAAGAGCTACTTTGAGATAATGGGTTTTTCATGATTGTTGATTGTGTTATCCCTGCATATAATGCAAAGAATATTGGAATAAAAACAATCAATTTCCCCATAAATGTTCTTTTGTATTTTAAAAGTTCAGATTTAAGTCCATTCATTTTACTTTCCTCCTTTTAAGATTACATCAGAGAAGAATTCCTCTAGATTTTCATTTGGGTCTGGTATACCTTGAAATAATAGCCTTCCTCCACTAATAATTCCTATTTTATCAACTACCTGAGCAACCTCTGATAATATATGACTTGAGAGAATTACTGTAATTCCCTTTTCAGGAAAAGATGCAATCAACTCACGTAGTTCTTGAATTCCAAATGGGTCAAGCCCGTTGGTTGGTTCATCTAAAATCAATAGTTCTGGATTATTCAAAAGTGCAATAGCGATTCCAAGTCGTTGTTTCATTCCCATAGAAAATTGTGAGGCTTTCTTTTTTCCAGTATTTTTTAAATCAACTGTGTCTAATACTTCATGAATTTTTTCATGTGGAATGCCTAGAAGTCTTGTGTGAACTAGTAGATTTTCCTCTGCTGTAAGGTTTCCATATAAAGCAGGTGATTCGATTAAAGAACCGATTTTTGTAAGAGACTCTCGTTGCCAAGGCTTTCCATTAAAAAAAATATGTCCTCCTGTTGGATGAAGAAGTCCAACAATCATTTTAAGTGTTGTTGACTTACCTGCACCATTTGGTCCAAGAAGTCCATATATACTATTACGTTCAATTTGAAGTGAAATATGGTTGGCTGCCATCTGCTCTCCATATCTTTTTGATAAATTTTTTGTTTCAAGAATTAAGTCTTTCATGTCTATTCATCCTTTCTTGTAATAATCTAAATTCATTTTCTATAAGAAGATTAACATGAAAAAATAACAATTTTATAACACTTATAATTTTTTTATTAAAATATACTATTTATTCATAAATGAAAAAAGTTAATCAGTACTAACAAAGAAAAAGAGCAGGATATCCTCCTACTCTTTTTTCTTTGTTAATATTATGTAATTTATATCTTACACTACTCTATTCTCAATACTTGTATTTATTCAAAAGCTTTAAACTCAAGTATATTTTCTTTAATATACTGCCTCATATTTCTTTAAAACACTTCTTCATAGTTCTTTAAAACACTACTCCAAAAAGGTTAATAGTATTTCTATAGTGTTTAGACTAAAAACATATCTTTTTAATTATCTTGTTTAGTATCAGAATCAAAAGGAATCCATGCACGTCCAAACTCTTTATCTTTAAATAAATAGGATAATCCAGTTATTTGCTTTAATCTAAGAATCTCCTCAATATCCATCCCTAAGTGCTTTGATATCCATTTATCAGATTTTCCAATATCACAAAGTTCCTTTATAATATTGCTCATTAAATCCACATTATGTGAACCTCTTGCACGATTGTGACGAATAGTACTTGCCATTCTCTCATCAAGTGATTTATCAATTACTGAAACAGGAAGTACTCCACCTTCTCTATCATATATATCCTTATTTTCAAGCATTATTCGATATCTATGAAAACCATCTACAATAACATATTTGTCATTTTCTGGATTATAATAACAGACAATCGGCATTGTATATCCATCTTCTTTTATACTTTTATACAGCAACTGCATTTCTGGTGGAGCTACTGCATTTGGATTATAGTCGTTAGATTCTATCTTTTCAATTGGGACAGCGATGATTTCATATACAGGACTTTTATACTTCATAGCATCTTAACTCCTATCTTAGAAAATTTTTCATACTTTTTCTTAATGTATTCTGTTTTCATTCTTTGCTCTTTTGTAGGACCAAATCCCATAAACTTACACATATGGTCATTTTTTAAAATACAATAACACATTCTTTTCCAACTTGGTATATCTTTAGTAAATTTAATATCATCTGTGTCATCAGGTATATCTCCTAAGAATACGACTCTACTTTTTTTATCTTTTGTATGATTAGAAATTCCATTTATTTCTATATTATACCCTTTTCTTATCAACTCACATATAGCGATTTCTGGCAAACCACCACCCTTTTTATGCCAAAAGTCGATAGATGTTGAAAATTTTTTAATATAATTATTTCTTATATCTTCAGGTAGTGTATCAAGCAGAAAATAAGTGAAACTTTTCCATGTATGTCCTTCTGGCAACTTTACACTACGATACCCCATAGCTTTTGTTTTTCCATAAATAGAAGTAAAATTAGCCCCTTGTACTCTAGCAACCAATTTCACCCATACTTCTGGGTCCAATATCTTATATAAGTTTAAACTCTCTTTTGCTGAATCATTGAAAGGAGATGCTACTCTCATTTTTCTTGGAGGCAATCCAGCTTTATAGAACAAATCATAGATTTTATTGTACTCATAGTCGAATTTATAATTGGCTACCCAAACATCTTCTAGTCCCCAGTCATATAAAGGAGATGCTGTCCATACATTTTTAAACTCCTTTGTTATCCAACACTTTCCTTTATATCCATGCTGTTTATTCACAATAGCACAATAACGTTGTAAGGATTCTGAAGCTCTTGTTCCAAGTAAACAAGCAACTTTTGCACCCTTATGCTTGTTTCTCATCCACCTACCAAATTGCTTTGCCAAACTTTCCTGCTTCATCTTATACTTATAGTAGGTAAAAAGATTATTTTCTTGATTTATTACGTATTCTTTGTCTGGCATTTTTCTTACCCATAATTCTTCTTTCTCATCATCCCATGGATACCAAAACATTTCATGATTACCTACAGCTGTTCTCGTAGCCATTGGCAGACATACCCAATATGGTTCAATATCTTCAAGATTGTCTTCAAACATTTTTTCAACATATTCTGTTGTCATACTATATTGAGCCTCAAAATCTTGATGAAATACTCCTATTTTGGATTTTATATTATATTTTCTTTTATAATCCAAAACTAAATTCAATAATAGACCACTATCTTTTCCTCCACTGAAAGATACATAGATATAATCAAATTCACTGAAAACATAAGAAAGTCTGTCTTGAAAAGCTTCAAATACACTGGATTCCAAATATCTTTTATCCATTTGTAATCTCCCCTTTCAAATAGAAGTTCATGAAAGCTTATAACATAATATTATATATGCACTTTTAGTAGTAATCAGCATAAATTATGAATCCTCTAAGTGCATAAATCCAAAAAAATAAATATAATTATAATATAAATCAATTTTTCTATTATAAACTATATTTTACCATTATTTTACATAATTTTCCAACAGCATAATTATCATTATTTCTTCAGTATTTAGCTCAATATTTTGTATTTTACATATGTTTTAAAATCAAATTTTTATTTTCCAAGTTTATAATTTTTTAGATTATATATTTCTTTTATATATTTCTTAGGTAAATTTTAAAAATGTCTTTTCTTTTTTTATTGTTTTATAAGAAAAATAATATAAACATATATAATATTTAAAATAATATAGACATGTATAGTGTTTAAATATACTATTAACTTATAAGATAGTAATTTTATACATCAATAATTTTTATAAAAATCAACTATTTTTAGTTAAATTGGGTAATAAAAAATAAAAGGATGGTGATTTGATTGAAACTTAATAAAGGTGTCAAATTTACAATAGGATTGCTTATTGATATAGGAATCAGCTTAGTTTTAGGTCTTAACCCCCTATTAACAACTTTATTTGCTCTACTATATATAACACTTTATATTCCAGATATTTGTAATATTATAAAAAAATAAATATTCATCTGAAATGGACGATATAGAAAAAGCTCCTTACTTAAAAGACTATTCTAGCTTAAATTCAATTGATTTTTATGTAGTACCACATTTCCAAAATTGAGAATTTGGAAAAGCTGTAGAAAAAATAGTAAATGCGTATTCTAAAACTTTAGAATTAAAAGCTCTTAATGATAATCAAGCAATATTAATTGAAAACGACAGTGTCAGAATTTTAAAATAATTTAATATAAATAGCACCAGAAAATGATAAACACTACATTGTCATATCTCTGGTGTTTTTCTATGCAATAAGTTTTAAAATAGCCCTCGATGAAATCAACATTGACTTTGAAAATACAGACTACCCACCTGGGGAAAAAGAAACCTTCCGTGTTGGTGAAGAAATCAATGAGAAAATAAAACAGTTACTAAAGGCTGGTATCTTATCAGGTGAGCTTAGAGAAGATATTGAAATTATGCCTACTATATTTTCACTGTGGGGAATGTTATCTGGCATTATACAGACAGCACCAAATAAAGAAGCTTATATCAAACAAGAAGTAAAACTTTCTAAACAGGAATTTCTTAAACACGGATTTGATATGCTTTATCGCTCTATTTACAAATAGATAAGATAAATCTAAAAATATACAGTTTCTTATAATAGACATTATTACTTTATATATTTGAATATATCTGAAATTCCATTAAAACAAAAGATATTCAAAACAATTACCAAATACAATTACAAACAAACAGTGGAAAATATGACCTTTAAAAAAGTAAATATTTCCGATATTGTTTATGGAACCTATGTTGGAGAATGTAATATAAATATCATATCTGCTAAAGTAGAAGTCACTGTAAAAAGTGGTAAAATTTCAAACATTAATCTTTTGGAACATAAAAATGAACGAGGAAAAAAAGCAGAAAAAGTTATTGATAAAGTACTTAACAAGCAAAAAGTAGATGTAGATGCTGTATCAGGTGCAACAAATTCAAGTAAAGTTATAAAAAAAGCAATCGAAAATGCACTCATAAAAGGATAACTATACTTAACAAATTTCTATAAGAGTAAAAATATTGTTTTTGAATATCTGTGCCAATTTGTGGTATAATAAAAGCAAGAAGAACTACAATCTATTTCGTCGTAGAGTGAAGTTCATAATTAAATGAAGCTATTTGAACTTATGGAACTTGATTTTAAAATCAAATTCCCAGCCACTTTTACTCTTGCCACGAGTTGAGTGGCTTTTTACTTTCGTAAATACTTTACAAATTAAGTAAAATATTAAACTAGCAACAACGCCAGCTATTACATTAAGTAAAAAGTTATTCATACTTCCCACCTCCTTTCATTAGGAAGTAGGTTTTATCCTAGTATGAACTCCACTCTTAAATTATAGGTTACATCTTCTTGCTATAAATATTATAACATATACTTTCCCATATTTTACCTGTGTTTTTATTCTAATAACTCCCTTTTCTTTTCAGCATCATATCTACCTACTATCATCAAATATTGTTTAAAAATTAGATTTAATATAATAAAATCAACTATAAACAAGAATAAGTTTGTTTCTCTAAGCAATGTAATACTTATAGGAATGTGTTACAAATAAAACTCTCAATAATTGAGCCTTGAGTAGTGATAAAATAATATTTTTCATAAAATAAGCTAATTAATTGATATAAATTATCATTTTCTGTTGAAAGTTACATTCATGCGTGCTATACTTAATTGCATAAATGGTAATAAATGTCATATGATTTTACAATTCTATTAATAACAATTATTATTAACTTTTTAATTTTCGAAATAAATATCAAGAATTTTCTAAAATACATGATAATTCTTTAAAATATAAGAGAATTATTAAAATGTAAAAGAATTATATAGACTATATAAAAAACACATAAAACTATACAAAAATATATAGGATTATACAAAAGCGTATAGGACTCTCGAAACATAATAGAACTATATAATACTACTTTTGTAAAATCGCGCTCTATTTTTAACATTTATTACTTTATACATAAGATATATAAATAAAATTTAACTTAATGAAGGGATATGATAAAATGAATATTTTAAAAATGAAAAAAACAGGGATATTTTTAGGAGGAGTACTTTTAGGTACTGTAGGTGTCAAAATACTTTCAAGTGATTGTGTAAAAAAGTCTTGTACTAAAGCAACTGCTGGAGCGTTGAAAGTTAAGGATTCTGTTCTTGAAACAACTACTAAAATCCAAGAAAATATGGAAGATATTTTAGCTGAGGCAAAAGAAATCAATGAACTAGAAGAATTATCTTCATCTAAAACAAAAAATGTACAGGAAGATACTAAAGTTGTACAAGAAACTATTAAAGATAAAAATGTACAAACTGTAGAAAAAAATACTGATTCTGATAGCATTAAATGTGAAGACATCAAGGAAAATACTACTGTAGAAAAAAATAGTACTTGCACAGCAGAATAAATTTAACGATTATTATGGTTAATAATATCAAGTATTATGATTAATAGTATCAGGAGGAAGTAAATTGAATCTTTATATAAAGCATGAAATCAGAGGTCGTATACGTTTTGATTTACAACTTGGTAAATTGAATAACAAACAGGCAGATACTCTACTATATTATTTGACTTCTATAAATGGTGTTACCAAAGCAAAGGTTTATGATAGAACTGGTGACGCTGTTATTTATTACACAGGTGAAAGAGACTATATAATAAAAGAAATCACTAAGTTCAGTTTCAACAATAGCGAAATAGAAAAACTAGTCCCTGAACACACTGGTAGAGAGTTAAATAATTACTACAGAGATAAATTAGTAAATAAGCTATTTATAAAGAGTGTATCTAAGATATTTTTCCCAAAATATTTAAGATTTTTTTTTATAGGACTTCACTCTATAAAATATTTCAAAAAAGGTATATCTTCTTTACTAAATAAAAAGATAGAAATTTCTGTTTTGGATGCAACTGCAATAGGTATCTCCATTTTTAGGAAAGACATAAATACAGCTGGGTCAGTGATGTTTCTTCTTGGTATAGGCGAATTACTAGAAGAATGGACTAGAAAAAAATCTATCGATGATTTAGCTCAAAGCATGTCATTAAATATTGAAAAAGTATGGTTAAAAAAGGATGATAATGAAATTTTAGTCCCAATTTCAGAAATAAAAGAAAACGATTTAGTTAGTGTAAATATGGGAAATATGATTCCATTAGATGGAATTATTGAATCTGGTGAAGCAATGATTAATCAGGCCTCTTTTACAGGTGAATCTCTTGCAGTTAATAAAAAAGAAGGCTCTTACATCTATGCTGGAACTGTAATAGAACAAGGTAATATTGTAATGTGTGTCAAAGAAAAGGCTGGTACTACAAGATTTCAAAAAATTGTAACTATGATTGAAGAATCTGAGAAACTTAAGTCTTCTGTAGAAGGAAAATTTGAACATCTAGCAGATACCTTGGTTCCATATAGTTTTTTAGGAACGCTATTTACTTATGCAGTTACTAGAAATCCTATAAAAGCACTTTCTATTTTGATGGTAGATTTTTCTTGTGCATTAAAGCTATCTATTCCTATTTCTGTATTATCAGCTATGAGAGAATGTAACAATTATAATATTGCCGTAAAAGGTGGGAAATTCCTTGAAAATGTTGCCTATGCAGATACTATTGTATTTGATAAAACAGGCACATTGACAAAAGCTCAACCAACAGTTGCAGATATAATTACCTTCCAAGATTATAATAAAAAAGATATGTTAAGACTAGCTGCTTGTCTAGAGGAACATTTCCCACATTCTATAGCTAATGCAGTAGTTCATGAAGCTGAAAAACAAGGTCTCAGTCATAAGGAAATGCATACAGAAGTAGAATATATTATTGCACATGGTATTTCAACAAAAGTCGATAATAAAAAGGTTATAATAGGTAGTAAACACTTCGTATTTGAAGATGAAAAATGTATTATACCAGATGGCGAGGAGTATAAATATAATAATCTTTCAGACGAATATTCTCACCTATTTATGGCAATATCAGGAAAATTATCAGCTGTTATTTGTATTAATGACCCTTTACGAAAAGAAGCTAAAGATGTAATTTCAAACTTAAGAGAATATGGACTCAAAAAAATTGTAATGATGACTGGTGATAGTGAAAAAACAGCTAGGTCTATAGCTAGTAAAATTGGAGTGGATGAGTATTATTCAGAAGTTCTACCAGAAGACAAAGCCAATTTTATTAAAGATGAAAAACTAAAAGGTCGTAAAGTTATTATGATTGGAGACGGAATCAATGATTCCCCTGCTATATCTGAGTCAGATGTTGGAATTGCAATGAGTGAAGGTGCTGAAATAGCAAGAGAAATTTCAGATATTACTATATCAGCAGATAATTTAAATAATTTAATTACTTTAAAACAGATTAGCAATAAACTTATGAAAAGAATTGGTTTAAGTTCTAAGTTTATTATTGCTTTCAACTTAGGTTTGATTTTTCTTGGTGTAGGTGGATTTATTAGACCAAGTACATCCGCGTTTTTGCATAATGCTTCTACTGTTGGAATAAGTTTAAACAGTATGACAAATTTATTAGATAAACCTAATACTTATAACTACAATTAACCCCCCTTGTATAACACATTTATACATAAAAAATTTATAATTCATATTAAAAAAAGCACTTTTAAACAATTAAACAGTAATATTTAAAAGTGCTTTTTTGACTAAATTTCCATAATATTTCTACTTAACTACTAAAAACACCCTTCCTTAAACCTCACTTAAAACCGCTATATTTCAATTAATCTCTGTTCATAGCATTTTAGTTCATTTTGTTTTAGATAGTTAAATTCAGACTCTACATAGATACCACAACCAATAAACTCAATTGTCAGATTTGGTATATTCTCTTTCAGTATACTCATCTGCTCATATATAATTTTTTCCCACAAATCAGCCTGTAATATAGAGAAATACTTCATAATTTCTCCATTGTTATCCATATCCTTTTTAATTTCAGACCAGTTTTTTAACAAAATGCCTCTTTTATCAATGTATCCAAGTTTTTTAAAGCTCTCTATACTCTGATTCCATGCATCTTTGCTACTCTTCTCAAAATATGACTCTAGCTTTTTATTCTGCTCACTTGTCAATAGGTCATAAGAAAGCTTCTTATTAAAATGTGCTTTCAAAGAAAGCTTAGCCATAGAATATGGGCTTCTACCAGAGTTTAATCCCGCATTTTTAAACTTTTCTATTCCTTTATCTTCTATTGAAGACCATATAGAGTTTACTGAATCTGAATCATCATCTTTTTTATATTTAACATCCAAGCCATGTGTAATATCGATATAATTTTGTGGAAATACATATTGATAGTGCATATCTTTGTTATCATCATATAGAGAAAAATATCCTTTATCATATAAATGCATATGTACATTTATTTTTAAACTATCATCTAAAATATTTCGTCTAAGATTAGGTATATTTGCATAAATAGTCACATATTTCATTGCATCATAGTTTTGATTTAGTGGAATTTCAAAGCTAATTTCTTCTCCTGTCAAAAGCTTTTTCACTTCTTCTTCATTACAATCATATAAAGAAAATGTATTTTCAAATCCCACACGTGATTTTCCTGCTAAACTTCCTGCTAATGGTATTTTCAAAATATGATTATCTGTCTTTTGCCATTGATAAGTATCTTGAACTAAAAACTCTTTAATTTGTCTATTCTGTTCCTTTGCCTGCTTTAGCACCTCATCTTCATTTTCTGTTATCCCTACATGACATCTATTTAAGATATTTACTATATTGCTTCCAAATGGAAATGTCCATAATTGAAAAGCTGCTGCCTCCAATTGGCACAAATATCTAATCTGATTCAATTCAATTTGATGAATAAGCTTTTTCTGATACTCATTCATCTGGTTACCACTGTCTGACATTTGATAAATCAGTTCTCCCATTGCAAGATTATCTTTTTTCTTGTCAATCTTATCAGTAATAATAATCTGAGCATCCATCATATCCTGTACTTTTTTGAAAATCCCAGAAATATCCTCTGAATTTTCCATTTTCAAGATTTCAAACTTCTTAATTAATTCAGTTAGGACATCTTTCATTTTTAGTCTGCTTATTTCATTTTCAAAAATATCCTGATTTTTAACTGTAGTATCAAATCCGTCTACAAATGGTATAATAGATTCTTTCAATGTTTTATTTTTGAACTCTTCCATCTGAATATTTAAATTATCTAGTTTTTTAATATTATCCTCTTTTGACTTAATCGCATCTTTAACTACTTTTATTTTATCTTCAAAGCTAGCTTTTACATTTAGACAATTATTAACACTACTAATTGCTGTATTAATAAAAGAACAACTTGCACTACCAATGCTTAATACATTTTTAATAGTTGCTGTTTTTTGCTGTCTTTCAATAGATGCTTTACACTTCTCTAGTGCAACCAATTTATCTTTTTGTTGTTTATTACTATAATTTGCTTCCAACATACCCATTTCTTTTTTCTGAATGCTTTTGTATATCTTTTCATATTCGCCTTCATCCAAGCCATTTTTTGCTACTGCAATGTCATTTTCTTTCCCTTGGTAGTCATTATTATCTAAGGACTTAGTCATAATCTCTTTAATTTTATTAAAATTTTCTCTCTTTCCATCATCAACACCGACTAGTTTATTTGTCATTGCTCCTAAAGCATTCTTTCTATCTTCATTTAACTGAGTTCCAAGGACAAAACTCATACCTTCAGAATCTATTTTGAAATCTGAAAAATTAACCATTCTGTTAGTCCATTGATACTCTTCTTCCTTAGCTGAAAGATTTTCTTTTAAAGATTTTGCACTATCAAAAGCTCCTAAGCACGCTTGACCAATACCACTTAATGATGATAGTAAACTCAATGCACTCTGTATTCCAGAAAGAATTAGTTGTATTTTCATCTGTTCTTGAAGTTTTTCCTTCTTTTCTTCTAGTTTCTTTATATCTTCTTTTTCATCTTCTTTTATCTTTAGAATTTCTTGAATCAAAAGATTCATTTTTGCTCCAACAGAAAGCATTTTATTTTCAAGCTCTTTTTTCAAAACTTCTATCTGTTGATTTCCTGAGTTAATTTGAGTTAGAACACTTTCCTTATAGGTATTGAAATATGATTCTTTTAATTCATCTTTCTTTCCTTGTTCCAATTCTTTTAAAGTCTTCTCTAGATAATCTGTCAGAGTTCGAATATCTGTAACACGATTTCCTCCAATTTCATCTTCCTCTATCATCTGCATGTAAAATGCTGCCTTCTGTTCTAATGCAAATAAAATCATACTCCATTCACTAAAACTCTGATTTTCTTTTACAAAAGCTTCTATTCTATTAGACTGCATCAATTTATTTATAAGGTAGTCATAAATCTCTTTTGCTTCTTGGTAAAACGCTTTCTTAATATGCATATCATCTAAAGAAATTACTTCTTTATTTTTCTTATCAAATTTATAATACTTCTGAAGAATTTCTCTATTTAACTGCATTTCCACTTTCTCAACTGCATTAAAAATCTCATAAATATGCGAAATTTCTAAAATATCAGCTTCTAAAATTCCTACTGCACATAAAAGTTTAAGATTTCTATATCCTTTACTTCCAGAAAAACCAAATCTTTCAAAGAATTGATAGAAAAATGTATCCATTGATAGAGAATACTCTTGCTTTAACAATTCGTTTTCTACTAATGACTTTCCAGGATTTCCTTCTTTTCCCTGTGCTCCATCTAGACCTGAGTCTGCAAGCTTTTTAATTGTCCAGTCCTTGTGTTTTGTATAAAGATCATCTAATGCCTTTCCATCATCTGCTGTTTCCTCACTATCTGAACCACGCCCTATCACATATCTATCAAAATAGTAATAGTTTCTGTCACTATCATCTATTGGAACAGAAATTCCTATATATCTTATTGTTTCTTCAAAAATTCCTCGGATTCCTCCAATACCTCCAGCTCCACCTTTTCCTCCAGAACCGCCTTTTCCCGCTAAGCCATGTCTTCCGTCTATTTGACTTATAAAACTTTTTAGTACTGTTGCTTGTCCAAGGAGATAAATCTGTCCAGCCTTACTTCCAAGACCAGCATTTCCACCATCTCCACCTATTCCTCCAGTATCTCCTTGTTTTCCTTTTTCTGCTTCTACTATATAGTATTTTGTACCTTTTTCCTTATTAAACTCTTTTTTCTCTGGCTTAGAACCTAGTTTTGCATTTGCTCCAGCTATTCCGGATGCTCCTGTTTCTCCTACTTTTCCACCTTGGCCGTTTCCACCTTGTCCACCATCAGCATAAAGCTTAAGTTCGCCTTCTTTTTGTATATGTTTAAAAGATATTAAAATATCGCCTGAAGTTCCTGCATTATTTCCAGCTCTTCCATTCATTCCGTTATAAATAGAACTTTCTCCATCTAATTTTTTTGCATCATTTCCAGAAACATTAATTGAATAAGAACCTTTTGGTATACATAATTTTTCAACTAATAGAACTATATTTTTACCTGAGAAAACATCCTTCTTCATATCACAATCTATTTTTAGCTCACACTCTCCATACATATATATAGATGATAATTCATTAAGTTTATAGCCAGATATTATTTTAGTTAAATCTGATAAATTCACTTTAGGTACAGGAATATATATAGAAAGCACTTTGTCTTTTTCATATGATTTTATATATGTACAATTTTGGATTTTTTCTCTTCTGTATTCTGCATCTAGAAGCTTCTCAGCTTCTTCTTCTTCCAATTCCTTCTCTGCTATCCAGTATTTAATACATTTTAATGTATCTTCTAGTGTTGTATTTAATAATGACTTTAATAATTCACTTAGACCAACAATATTAGTTTCTTTACAGTAACTATTTAGCTCTAAAACAAGGCGTATTTTTTCTAATATGTTTACTTTTTGCACTCCATCACCATAGAAAAGCCCTTGTACAAACTCCATAAGTTCTTCAATACTATTTGTTTTACATAAACTCTGATACATTTGTTCCAACTGAGATTTTTTTTCTTTTAGATTTTCTATAGAAGATAAAATGGAAATAGAATCTTCTAACGCCTTTTTTACACTTTCTATATAAGGAGCTAGAAGTTTTTCTAGTTCTTTATATGTTGTGTCAACAGCTTTTTGTATCTCTATTTTACAAGAAGCAGTAAGCATTAATCCCATATCAGTTTTCTTGAAAGTAGTTGGAAGTTTTTCTAATTCTCTCAATAGATTTTCTGGCTTTGTGTCTAGTGGATTACACAATTCTATAGAAACATTATCTGCTAGTACCACATTTAACAGATATACCAGTTCCTTATAACCTTCATAATATTTTTCTTGGCTATCTAGGTCTTCTTTTACTTTTTTCAGTATATTTCTAACTTTCTCTTTTGTCACGTTACCACTAAGTGGCTTAGGTATTTTATTGATAATAAAGAAAAAATTTTCCTTATACTGTGTATATTCATTAAACATATCTTTTAAGTTTTTAGCTGTATCAATTAACAGTGTATGTCTAGAGTCCAGTAAAGACTGGTAGTCTAAAATGACTACTATACCTTTTACTTTTAAAGATGCAGATATAGTTTCTCTTACAAGCATTGCTCCTGCAATCATATACTCTGCTCCACGATTATCAAAAAATCCAGGACAATCGCATAAAGAAAATGCTTTATTTTCAATATCTACAACTTCTGGGCATAAAGTCTTAGAATATACACCATTACCAATATCAACTGCTGAATCTTTAGCTGTGATGTACACTTGTCCAGTTTCCGCATCTGTTTTTTCTTCCATATCACAACCTTTTAAATAGTTGATACAAGTGCTTTTTCCAACCCCTGAAGCACCCAGGAATAACAAAATCGATTTTTCTTTTAAATTGTATCTTTTCAGTTCATTCCTTCCATTTTCCAAAAGATTTATGATTCCATTATACAATTCATTTGACATATATCCATCCCTTTCTATACTTCAGCACAATAGTTTTGATATTTTTCTTTAACAAAGCTTTCTTCAACTTTTAAAACTGCTGTTGATTTTTTATAATTTGGATTATTATATCCTCCAGATTCTCCTCTATCTCCATAATCAGCATACTCTCTTGATGGACCTTCTTTTCCTTTTTCCCAACTTCCACCTTCAAGAGTTATACGATAACTAGTAATACTAGTTAGTTTATAATCCCAACTTTTAAAATATCCTGTATAGTATACAGTAGAATCTATAGCACTTGGAGAGAATGAAAGTGTATTATAACCATGATGACCACCTTTTCCTCCACTTCCACCAAATCCTGGTCTTCCATCTGGACCTCTTTCTCCATCTCTTACTGTTATATCACAGCAACTGATTAACTTATCTCTCTTTTTATCTGAATCTGCCAAGAAGTAAATATTTCCTTTACTTCCTCCATTTCCACCTCTTCCAGCATTTCCTCCTTTTTCTCCTTTTCCTCCTTTTGCACCACTTGTTCCTTCTGCAAAATAACCTTTAAACATTTGTCCATAGAAATAACTTGTATATCCTGCATCACTTCCATTTCTACCTGTGCTTCCAGCCACACCATCTTTACCATCTGTTCCTCTTGAACCATTTCCTCCATTTGCTATTAGTGTAAGGCGATAGTTTCTAATTTCTTCTTTAATGTACAAATAAATATTTCCTGCATCTCTACCATCTTCACCATTGATTCCATATATAGAATTATCTATAAAATTTCCACTCTTTCCACTTACATTAATCTTAGAATTACTACTTACATCAAGATTCTCACAAGAAATAATGATATTTTTTTCTGATGCAAAATCCATTCCAAGATTAGTATCCATATAGATAGTGTCTTTAGCTGAAAACATAATTGTAGAGACATCATCTCCCACGTTTCTATTTCTAAAAGCTTCTAAAACACTGCTAATTACCAAGTTTTTAATTAATGCTTTAACTTCTATGACCGTCTTTTCTTTAAGTATAAATGATTTTATTATAAATGGATTTAAAATATATTTACTTACAAGATTTCTAATTATTTCATTTCCTTTTTCTCCATATGCATTTAATCTTGTTATATTTGCTTCTAATTCTTCACTATTTCTATCTATAAGATTCTTTAAAATAGGCTCAAAATCACGTTTACTATATATGTAGTCTGTTTTATTTGCAACTTCCATCAATTTATCTCTATTTGATAATGTCCATACCTGTTTTTGTACCTCATAAGAAACTAAAATCTCTTCTATTTTCTTTCTTATAATAATAAATTTTTGTTCCATTATACTTTTACTTGTTTTTTCTATAATAGATTCCATATATACAGAAGATAGTGAAATTTCAGCATTTCCATGGTCTGTATATTTATTTAAATCTTTAATTATATCTAAGTTTCTTCTTATCTCATTTTGTAATTTTATACATGTGTCTTCCAAGAATAATCCACTTTCTCCTGACAATAAATTGATAAATTTCTCTAAAGTAATACTTTCTGCATTAACTGAACTTTCTAACCAGTTTTTAAATATGTCTACTACTCTTTCATATTTTGACATTTCTTGAATCATTGTTACTCTTTCAACCTTCTTAATAAAGTCTTCTGTATATTCTTTGACATAAACTTCTAGTCTAGAT
Organism: Clostridioides sp. ES-S-0001-03; assembly: GCF_020676075.1. Classification (NCBI taxonomy): domain Bacteria; kingdom Bacillati; phylum Bacillota; class Clostridia; order Peptostreptococcales; family Peptostreptococcaceae; genus Clostridioides; species Clostridioides sp. ES-S-0001-03. The sequence continues at coordinate 430,630 of NZ_JACVWJ010000005.1, forward strand.
ACTATACTACTTTGAATATCTTTTATTAATGTATCTAAAACTAATCTTGCATCTGCACTGATTGGATATTGGAATGCTGATGTTTTATCTTTTACTTCTTCTAATTTTATTACTTCTTTTAATAATCCTTCTCTTTGCTCTGCTTCAAGTGGTTTACAAAGATGAATATTTTTTCCTTCTCCTTTTAGCAATTCTTCAAATAACCAAGCTTTATCTTTTATATTATTTTCTGGACTTTCACACAATTGTTCGTATTTTTTTCTAATCACATTATATATTTGTTTTTCTGTTCTTCCTAAAAAGCTTTTAGAAATAAAGAAAGTAATACTTCCTCTAAAATTCTCTTTATGAAGACACATATTTAATTGTTGAAATAAATCAAGTACTTTTGTAAGTCTAGCCTCTAATATATCTGCTTCTGGTATTAGTACAACTACTCCACATATAGATGCAGAATTTCTAAACACCTCTCCTAACGAAACTGCTGCACTAATGTCATGTGCTACTCCTCTGTTATCACTAAATCCTGCAGTATCACATAATTTTGCATCCATTCCTTCTACTTCTCTTCTCATATCTACAATATTTGGATACAAAGTTTGTGAAACAGCTCCTGAGCCAATTTCTGCAACAGGGTCTACACATTCAATATAGGAGATACCAGTATCTTCATCTTCTACTTCCTTCATTTCACATCCTGCAAGATAATTAATTGCTGTACTTTTCCCACAACCTGTGCCTCCAAGAATCAAAATTAGATTCTTATTTATAGCTTTATCTATTGCTACTTTTCCTTCATCTAGTAGGATTTTGATTTCTTCTAAAAGCTTATTTTTTTCTCCCATGTATTTTCTCCCTTTTTTATAAAATTTTTTAATATTAAAATAACTGTGCTTGTAAAATAAAGCCTTTACTAACACAGTTATTTTATTTTATATATCTAATTATATTTTTTATTTTATATATCTAATTACATGTTCTACTTTTTTCTTCACAAAGAAGAGCTTTGAAAATCATAATTTCTGCTAAATAATCCTTAGGTGCCTTTGTAATTGCAGTAGCATTACAAATAAATTTTAAATTTGTACCTGCTACAACTTAAGTAGCAACGATAAGTGTTTCATAATCAACATCTTTTAACATTCCTACAGCTTAATTGAATATTTCTACTTATTATTTTTCTACTTATTATTTCTTTACTGGTCTAAATTTTGACCATCCTCCACAATAAATATTCATATAACAAACCTACTTATATGCTTAAATTTATTTATATAATAGTACGAATTTTCTAAATATTCAACACAAACTGTGTAACTAGTCGATAAAAGTGCATAACTGGACACATAGTCATCATAAAAAACTTTTAAAGTCAAATTTATCTAATTAAAAATAATATAATACAAAAAAACAGTCAATCTATTAAAATCAACTGCTCCATAAAGTGAATTTTTACTTATTATATTTTACAAAGTTTACACATTTACATGTGTCCCTTTATACAAAACTAATGTTGCCACTCCTATAAGTATCATGCCCATAAAAGCAGGTGTCGCATGACCAAGAAATACATAGATTTGACCTCCAATGATAGGTCCAATTATTCTTGCTAAAGATTGAATGGATTGACTACCACCTTGAATCCTCCCTTGCTCACTAGAATCGACAGACTTGGATAGCATCCCATTGAATGAAGGTCCAAAGATAGAATCGCCAAAACCAAATATAAACATTCCAACAATAAAAATAGGATAGAACGAAAACAAGGCTGATGCTGCAATAAAACTGTAACCTATAATCTCTGAAACCATTCCAAGAATTGCTATCTGTACATCACTAAGTTTTTTCAAAAGCTTTGGCATTATAAAACCTTGTGAAATGATGTCTTGTATACCCATAATTGAAAATACAAGTCCAATTAGTGCGGGTTTCCAATTGAAAGTGTCTATTGTAAATTGTGAAAAAACTGACTGTAAAGACCCATTTGGTATCCAAAGTAAGAATGCTGATAAAAGTAGCCTTTTTAAGTTTTTTACAGAAAGTACATTTGCAAGCTGTATAAATGGATTTAGCCTTGCAAGTGTAATCGACTTTAATCTATTCTTCTTATAAAGGCTCTCAGGCATATACAGGAATCCATAAATAACATTAAGTAAAGTTATTATTGCTCCAAAATACATGGGTACAGAATAACCAAACTTAGCAAGTAATCCACCTACAGTTGGACCAATAACACAGCCTACACCTGAAAATGCACTCACCCATCCAAAGTATTTACTTCTATGTTCTCTAGGAGTAATATCTGCAAAATATGCGAAGATAGTGCTTATGCTCCCACCTGTTACACCTTCTATTATACGTCCAACAAATAATACCCATAGAGCTCCTCCTATTCCAAAAACTAAGTACCCTATTGCAGAACCCAAAAGGCATAATAAGAGTAATGGACGACGTCCATATCGGTCACTCAAAGCTCCAAGCCCAGGAGCTGCAAAAAACACACAGATTGCATAAACAGAAGTTAGCATTGTAACAACTATAGCTTGTTCTTCTGGACTATTTGTATAAGGTTGCACTAAGAATGGAACGACAGGTGCTATGATAGTGAATCCGATTCCGCAAAGAAACGCAGATATAAGACCAAATATCAAAGCCTTTTTATCTACAATTTGTTCTGTATTCTGTTCATTGTTTGATTTAAATATAAACATTTAAATTCTCCTCTCAAAAATTATAATTTTGTTTCCTTTAGAAACATATTTATTTATTTATTTTTTACTTTTTTACCTTTTTACGTCTTTACCTCTTTACTTTTTTCATTATTTTATTTCCCTAGTAGCATGTTCATCTTTTATCATTTCGCCTCATTTGGAGGTATATTCCTATATTCGTTTTTTGATCCCTCGGAAACATATTTATAGTATCATTTTTTTGTTTCCTTGTCAACAAAATAGATAACAATAAAAATACAGCCTATTCTCAATAGAGTTAGGCTGTATATGATTTCATTTTCATTATTCTGATTTATTCTACTTTAATATTATCCCCTGTTTTTTTATTTCTTCATCCAAATGTCGGTTATAATTTTCGACAAAGCTAATCATACTGTCAAATTGTTCATCAGTTACCTGCTCAAATACAACTTTATCACGTTCTTGAAACTCTTTATGAAGTTCCTCATGGATATTATAAACTGTTTTACCTTGCTCAGTAAGTCTAAAATAGATTTCTTTTTTATTATCAGGCTTCTGGTAACTTTCAATAACACCTTTTTTTATTAACTTTTTAGTTACTTTACTTATGGCGCCTCTAGTCATATAAAAGTATTCTGCCAGTTTTGTCACATTGCAGTCTACATTTCTTCCAATGTATTCAATGCAATGTACTTCAGAAGACTTATAACCCTTGAGACTCTCTTCCATCTTAAATTTATTAAGCCAAACAGTCTTATTTAGTAAATCTCTAAAACCCATCATGACCTGTTCTTCTTTATTCATGGTATATATCCTCCCACCCGTTAGTGCATTAACAATATTATATTAAACTTTTGTTTCTATTTCAACAATGTCAAAATAATTCTTTTAGGAATCGAACTATATAAAATAAAGAGATAGAATCATCTAATTTAATCCTATCTCATTTCTGGGTCACCATTTCTAGTTGATAAGTTATAATGTTTATAAAAATCTATCATTTCCTTGTGATACACTTTATTTACAATTTTAGTTATTAATTGTATCTCATTTTTTGTTTTATCCATATATTAGCACCCTATTAACATTAATATATTTATTATATTAATATTTAGATAAATATGTTACATAACACAAACATTTTTGTAAGTAGTATATATACTATTAATTTACTTCTAAGTCCTATATATAATCCCACTTGTTCATATAAAATAAAAAGCACATGCTATTACACCTAATATACATACTATATCTATAGATATAATTTTACGAAATTCTATATCTTTTACATCATGTGCCTGATATATAAATGCTAATGGTATTATTAATTACTCAGATACTAAACTCATAATGCATGAATGTATTATAAATAAATGTATTATACCAAACTTAATTATATCTACAATTATCTGTTTTGCTATTTTTTACAATCTTAATTATTACTTGTATAAGTCCAAATAAAACCCAATATATATAATCTTTTATTATAAGTTATTTTAAATATGCTAGTTTATATAACAAAAAACCAAATGCTATTGTGCATATAATTATAACTATTCCTAGAATTGTTATAAGAATCTTTTTCATTAATTTTTTTAAATCTTTTATACTACTTCTTATTTTCTTATCTTTTATACAGATATAGCAATAATAATACACCACATTATCATTGCTTGTTCTCTAGTCGTAAATATATTATTTATTGTATCTATTATATTTATAAAAATCACTTCCCTATTTTTAATATTATAATTCTGCATTAAATGCTTTTTGCATAAGTGAATTAAAGTTGTTTTCTAACTCTTCTAAACTATTTTCCATTTTAAATTTCAATTTGTCTACTTGTTTGACAAAATCAGCAAATCGCTCTTGAAGTTCTTTTGGTGGAACTGGAATCTCTATATTCTTGAACTTATCCATCGAAACATTATACATAGATCCACTTGTACCTGTTGAATTAGCCGAAAATTTCGCTCTTATTGATGATTCACTTAATATATATTTCATATAAAATACATTTACTCTATCAACAAATAATACCTTCCATAATTTATCTGGAAGTAATAAGTCAGGATAATCCTTGTGAATAATGCATGTAGCTCCAACCATCTCTCTTGTGTTTGCTCTACTAAATAATAAATCCCCTTGCTCTGGAAAAACATACTTTTTAATCTCTACATCCTTATCTATTACCTTATATTCATCTGATTTAAAATATCCTTGCGTTACAGCACTAACTTTTAAAACAGCTTTTTCATCTTTCATTTTCACTCTAGCTTCCCCGTTGGCACTCCATCCTGCAGTTATACTTTTTACAACACTTCCAATAGTTTCTATATCCCAATTATTCAGATTAGTTACTGGATCACCAAACATATCAATAAATCTTGATTTAACTAATTCATCAAGTAATCTATTACTTTCTTCTCTCTTACAAATAGCGCCCTCTGCTCTTTCTAAAATAGAGACTATTCTTTCTTGCTCTTCCAAAGGTGGTACTGGTATTTTTGCGTCAGTTAAATCTCCAAGCTTAATATATTTTATAACTCCACCTACTGATTTAGCTCTCAGCACATCAATGTACTTACTCATAAAATAGTATAAATATTTAACCTCTAATTTATTTTTATCTATACTTTCGATTATATATGTTCTTTGATATGCATCAAATTTTCCATCATAGTATTTTACATTTAAATCTCCATTCCCTGCAACCAATACACATTCACAATCATAGCTATATGATGATATTTTTAATGGTTTCACTGAACAAGTGAAAAATGGATATTCTCCATCTAGTGAACTTTCATTAGCATCAAGTCTTCCAGTTTTTATATTAACTAAAGTTCCTAACTTAACTTTTTTCCATCCTTGCGGTAACCTCTTACTCATGTCCATTCACCATCTTCTTTAAAGCCTTAATATCCTCAAGAATACCCATCTCAAGAGCTTCAATCTTCTCCATAATCACCTCTGGAACTTCATACACAACTTCCTCATACTCAATCGCTTTATACTTATTGATACTCAAATCATAACCATTATCAACAATCTCACTCTTATCAACAAAGAACCACTTATCTTCTTTACTTGGCTCAAGTGTCTTATCATCCATACACATTCTAAAACTTTCTATAATATCGGGAATATCATTAGCTTCAACTTCATTTCTCTTATCATCTAAGCTATATCCATCAGCTTGCATATCATAGAACCATACCTTATCAGTCTCTCCACCCTTAGTAAATACAAGTATACCAGTAGAAACCCCAGCATAAGGCTTAAACACACCACTAGGCATAGAAATAACAGCCTTTAACTCACACTCATCAACTATCTTTTTTCTAACATCCTTATGAGACTTAGATGAACCAAATAGCACACCATCTGGAACTATAACAGCACCTCTCCCACCCATATCAAGGATCCTATCTATAAGTACTAAGAATAATAATTCAGTCTTTTTAGTTTTTACAACACTTCTTAAGCTCTTATTTATATCTCCTTCATCTATACTTCCCTTAAAAGGAGGGTTAGCTAGTACTAAAGAATATTTATCTTCTTCGTCATATTGGCTAGATAAAGCATCAACCTGAGTTATCTGTGGATTTTCTATGCCATGAAGCATTAAGTTCATAGCTGCTATTCTAAACATAGATGGGTCAAACTCCGTTGCATTAAACATCTTATTTTTATAATGCTCCCACCCATTACTATCTATTTTGTCCCCTATCTTATCATGAAGTATCCCTTCTTCGTCAGTAAATACACTATTTTTATCTGTATACTTTCTCAATATATACTCACTAGCACTTACTAAAAATCCTGCAGTACCACAAGATGGGTCTGTTATTACATCTTCTATTGTTGGGTCCATTAATTCTACCATCATATTTATTATATGTCTTGGGGTTCTAAACTGACCATTTACACCTGCTGTTGCAAGTTTTGACAATAGATATTCGTATAAATCACCGTTTGTATCATTATCATCTAAGTTTATAGAGCTTATTAATTGAACTGCTTCATATAATAAACTTGGCTTTTGTATTAAAAACACTGAATCTTTCATTTGATCTGCAAAGATGCTATCTTCATCTGAATATGTTTTTAAAAATGGAAACACCTTATCTTGCATATTTTTAAAACTTGCTTCACTATCATAGTGAACAAACTCCGACCATCTTAAATTATCAGAATTTAAGTTAACTCTATTTATTTGATCTTCATCCATACTTTGTACGTATTTTTCAAATACAGTAGTATATGGTCTTCTCATTCTCTTAGCTTTCTTTTCTTTTGCAATTTCTGTGTCATCTAATTTCTTTATAAATAATAAATATGATATTTGCTCTATGACAGTTAGGGGATTTGATATTCCCCCTGACCAAAAGCTATCCCATAACCTATCTATTTTACTTTTTATTTCTGAATTAAGCATATTGTTCTCCTCTTTCTATTTATGCATATATGTTATCTTCTTCTTCAGCTCTATATGGTTCTATTAAATCAAATACCTTATCACAAAGTTTTTCATTAAATATACCATCTATACCATCCTTACTTAGTGTTGTATATTTTCCTTCATAAAGTGTGGCAAATGATATTCCTCGATTGTTTAGTATATCATCTTTTATCATTTTAATCATATTAATTTGCTTTACATTCATTTTAGAGTGATTTATATTTATGAATTCATCAAATTTGGTATTTAATTCTTCTTCATCTACTCCAACAAATTTTCTTATTATACCTATAACATCTTCTTTACTTACATGAGTTTTTTCTGATAATTCATCTAAGCTAAACTCTACTCTTCCAGAATTAAATATATCATAAATATTATCTAACTCTTTTTTAGTTATTTCTTTTCCTTTTCTTATCTTTTGTATAACAAGGTTCATGCTCATTTCTTTTTCAAGGGTATTTTTTACTCTTTCTATGTAAGCATCTACATTAACTTGCCCATAATTATCGCTTGTGCCTATATCTTTTATTAAGATATCACTATCTTTTATATCTATTTCTACGAATGGTTTTGTATTTTTAGACTTATACTTCATTAAATCTCTTAAAAGTATTCTTATTTCTTCTAACTCTTTATAATTTAAGCTTCCCCACTTTTCTATTTTAAGTAGTTCTTTTACATAATTACGAACTCTATTAAATTGATTCATAGTTGTGTTAAGCTTAGATAAATCTCCTATTACCTTAGATACATGAGTAATTATGTTTGGATCATCATTAAGCTTTAATATTTGTATTTTATACATCGAGTTATCAAATAGTATTGCATCCCTATGATCACTTACATCTACCCACCCCATTAGTGGTGATATATTTTTCATTAATTTATTTAATAAGTTTTTATCTATGCTATCCCATACTTTATCCAGTTTTAATGAATCTATAATTTTTTTATTTTTTCTTATTTCTACTGATTTTTCTGGTAAACTATCTATATCTTCTCTTATGAGTTTTACAATATTGTTTACTTCTTCTTCTAATTCTTTAGATTTTAATATTTCTAAAAGCTTCAATCTACTTTCAAATCTAATTTGAAGTGATGATTTAGCTTCTATTGGAATTATGCCCTCTGGTTTTTCCTCAAAGAACTCAAAATTTTTCCAATGATCAAATATATAAAATTCTTCTTTATCTTCTCCATTTCCAAACAGATTAGGGCAAAGTCTTGTACCTCTACCTATCATTTGTAAAAACTTTACTTTTGAATATATAGGTTTTGCAAATACCAGATTTACTACTTCTGGAACGTCAACTCCTGTATCTAACATATCTACTGATATTGCTATTTTAGGTCTATCTTCTTCTTTAAATCTTTTTAGTATATCGTCTTTATTTTTTATATCTGAATGTATTATAGCTGCTAAATTACCATTATATTGAGGATACATTTCATCAAACAATTTTAAAAGTAATGTAGCATGATTTTTGTTTTTAGCAAATATTATACTTTTACCTATTTCATCTTTTACTTTGATTCCACTCTCCATAAGGTTTTGTAGTATTTTTCTATTCGTATCTTTATTACTTACAAACTCCTCTAAATCATTTTTATCAAAGTCAATTTGTTCTTCATCTAATCCATCTTCTTCTAAATCTCTTTTTTGTTCTTCACTTAAATTATTCCATTTTATACCTTTTCTTAAAAACTCTGTTGAGGCATCTTTTGCTCTATACTTAAGTAGGTACTGTGGTATATGATTTACTGCTTCTTCATATGAGTATGAAAATGTAGGATCTTTGTCACCACAATCAAATAATGAGAATGTATTTCTATTTATAAATCCTACTGGTGTAGCTGTAAGTCCTACTATATATGAATCAAAGTAGTTTACTATATCTTTATATACCTTATATATACTTCTATGAGCTTCATCACATATTATAAGATCAAAGAACCCTACGCTAAACTCGTGATAGTAATTTATCATTGTTTGATAAGTTGAAAAATACAGTACTGATTCTCTATCCTGAGATGTTTTTGATGTTATTCTCATTTGCGGGGTATTTGGCATAAAAGTCTTAAAACTACTTTTATCTCTACTTGCTTGCTTTACAAGTTCATCCCTATCAGCTAAAAATAATACTCTTTTTACATGGTTAGCTTCTATCATCCCTTTTACTAGAGATATGGCAGTTCTTGTCTTTCCACATCCTGTTGCCATTACTACTAAAGACTTTCTATGTCCTTTTTCAAACTTTTCGTATACACTTTTGATACCTTCTATTTGATAACTTCTACCACTTATACTTGTATCTATTTCTACACTACTAAGAGGTCTTTTATTTTTATGCTTAAACATTTCATATTCTAAATCTTCTAAGCTATAAAATCCCCATACAAGTCTTGGAGCACTATATTTATCATCCCACATATGAGTTTCATATCCATTAGTGAAATATATTATAGGTCTTATACCAGTTTGTGCTTCTATGCCATCAGCATAAGATTTCGCTTGTTCCTGGCCTACATATGGATCTACCATTGTTTTTTTAGCTTCTACTACTGCTATAGGATTGTCTTTTTTATCAAGTAATACATAATCAGCATACCCTACTTTTCCAGTCTTTCCTTTGTAGTTTTCTATTTTATATTCTTTAACTACTTTACTACCACATACAGCCCACCCTGCTTGTTCTAATAACACATCTATTAATTTTTTTCTAGTTTGTGCTTCATTTAAATCTAATATATCCTCTACTTTTTTAAGTTCTGTATAACTATCTATTATAGAAGTTTGTTTTAGCTCTTCTTTTACTTGTACTAATTCTTTTTTATTATTTTCCTCAATTTTCTCTACTTCTTTTTTATAATCATCTATTTTATACACTTTTTGAGAACTTACTTTTGGCATTTTAAATTTAAGTGGAAGTATAGACTTATCTTTAGTTACATTTATGTAAAACCAAGCACTTATCTTTATCATTGCCATTAGAGCTTCTTTTGCTTTATCTTTATCATCTATAGCTTCATGCATTGCTTTATTACCATGAAGTCTAACTATATTAAACCAGTCTGGTATAGATTGATTTAAATTTAGAGTCCTTAACTTTTTTATTTTATCATCTTGAGTTGCAAATCTATCTATTTCTACTTTTAATGTTGCTAATACTAAATCTATTAATTGTTCCCCTAATATTCTAGTTTTTAACATCGAAGCATTTGGATCTACAATTATGTAATTTTCTGCCTGCATTCCTAGCTTTTTTAGATTAGACCATCTCTCTAAAAAATAAAAGTTTGACATTGTTTATTTTCTCCCCTTTTAGCTTTATACTATTCCAATTTGTTATATTCCCATAAGTATTATTATACCATTCATATGTACTACATAGACAAAATATCTTATTATATACTAAAGGTAAATAAAATCCAGCCTAGTATAGGGAAACAACGATTTTATCCTAGGCGGAATACCAAACAACTATCCATATTGACGACACTATCTAACTAAATTTACATATATCTATAGAGCAATAACCTAAGAAAAACTGACAAAGTAACTTATCAAAAACGTGGAAGCTTCACAAATCAGCTAAGATACAAAACAATAAAAACACATGGGCTAATATATGTAATAGACTTGATATGAAATGTGATGTTTGTAAAGTATGTTAGAAACTAATAGTGTGAATATTAATTATTTTTGATGAGAGTTATTATTTAGCCCATATAAATAAAAAATCTACTTCTGATGAATAAATAAAAAAGGTTCACCCTAATTAGAGTGAACCTTTTTTATATCTATATAATTTATACAAAATCTATATCCTGATTAAAACTTCATTATTTTCTAGAGCTATATAAAGCTTTAAAAATCAAAATATAAAGTGGAAAAAATTAATTTCTCCACTCTATCCTATATTACTAGTATAATCTACAGACCCTTAACATTTACTACTACTGCCTTAGGTCTAGTCATAGCCTCAATTGAATACTTAACGCCTTGAGTTCCCATTCCAGATGCCTTTACCCCTAAAAATGGGAAGTGGTCTGGTCCCCTCTCAGTCTTATTATTTATTTGAACAGTACCAACCTCAAGCTTATCAGCTATATAAAAAGCCTTATCAATATCACTTGTAAATACTGATGATTGAAGCCCATACTCTGATTGATTAGCAATTTCAATTGCTTCATTTATATCTTTAATTCTTATAATTGGAAGTACTGGTCCAAAAGGTTCCTCCCAAGCAATTTTCATATCAACACTTACATTATCCAATAATGTTGGATAAAATAAATTATTTTTTCTAACATTACCTGTTATTAATTTAGCCCCTTTATGCAATGCATCATCCACTAATCCTTGAACAAAATCAGTTGATTTGTTATCTATAAGAGGTGTAATAACTACTTCATCCATTGGATTCCCAACTGTTAACTTCTCTACTAACGGTTTTATTTTTTCAACTAGCTTATCAGCCACACTATCTTGAACCAAAATTCTCTTTACTGCCGTACATCTTTGCCCTGAATATGAGTAAGCTCCAGCTACTATGTTTTTAGCTGCAAAATCCAAGTCTGCATCTTCTAATACAATAGCAGCATCTTTTCCACCAAGTTCCAATAATAACGGAACCATTTTAGATATTTTAGATATATGTTGACCAACTTCAGTACTACCAGTGAAATTTATAAAGTTGATTCCCTTATGAGTTACAACATAATCTCCTATTTCACTACCTCTACCTGTAATTGTGTTGAGTACACCATCTGGTATACCAGCCTTTCTCATAATTTCTACTAAATGAAGTGCACTAATAGCTCCTTGTGTAGCAGGTTTTAGGACAACTGCATTTCCACCAATAAGTGCTGGTGCAATTTTTGACATTGATAAATTTACAGGATAATTAAATGGAGATATAGCTAAAACAGTACCCAACGGAACTCTTGAAACATAAGACATCTTATTACGTGTTCCACCAGGGAAATTGTCACCACTAATAGCCTCACCTTCCATATTCTTTCCTACATCTGCTGTGTACCTCAAAAAATCTGCTGTTCTTTCAACTTCTGCTCTTGCAGATTTTATATCTTTAGCTATTTCAAGTACCAATATATTAGCTATTTCATCCATATTTTCTAGCAATAAGTCAGCTGCTTTATGAAATATATTAGCCCTCTTGTATACAGGCATATCAGCCCATACCTTTATACTTTCTTTTGTATTTTTAATAGCTTCATCTACTTCATGCTTTGTCATAGATTGTACTTTTCCAACAAGTGAGTTATCTATTGGTGAGTAAATTTCTATTGGTTTTTTTGAATTGGATTCTACCCATTTCCCATTTATTAAATTTTTATATACATTTTCTTCGGTTTTAAGTTCATTAAACATATTTTTATTCCTCTCTCTGATATAACATTATGTATTTAAATTATAGCCATTTATTTGTTATGTAAACATTTCTTTTTCTCATAAACGTTTACCTTTAAAAAAAAATTTGTAATCCTTATTTTTTGTATTTTAAATACCGTTTTAATTAGAAGTAGCTTTTTAATTTAAATATCTATTTTTTAATATGTCTCTGTAGTTTAAGTACTTATTTTAATGTATTTTTATTTTAAATAATTCCTCATCATTTCATGCTTGAGTTTCTTGCAAGATATAATTACACATATCATAATGTCAACCATAATAGAACATATTACACAATTAAGAGAACATTATTCTGTTAATCATTGACCCTAATCTACCTATGTGATATAATTTAAGCAGAACACTATTCTGTTTTAAAAAAGAAATATCACGAAAAGAAATAAAAAGCTATCCAAAATCCAATTTTTTAGTAAATGCACTTTTTCATAAAATAATGGACCGTTATATAAAGAACTGTCCAGGCAATGATAAATATTTCACAGTTTGGAGTGATTGTATTTATTGCGGATTATGTGCTAAAGTATGTTCCTGTAAAACAATTAAATATGCCAGTTATCAAATGCACATACATAGAACCAATAACCTATAAGGTCATTCCTTATGGCTATTGGCTCTTTTCATATAACTGCCTCTACTATAATACTACTTGCAGATTGTAGCAAAAAACCGTTGTTTGTTAACAAAATCATGCTTGACAAATTCATAAATGGACAATACTATATATGTATGACTAAAAAAATATTTTAAGTCATACATATACATACTTATGGAAAGGATTGATAAATATGGCTAAAAGCTTTACAGAAGTTGAAAAAAACAATATAAGAGAAAGATTAATTTTAGAATGTGAAAACCACTGGTCTAAATATGGATATAAAAAAACTAATATTGATGAGCTTTGTTCAAAGGCAGGAATTGCAAAAGGCTCTTTTTACACATTTTTTGATTCAAAAGAAAAGTTATTTTTTGAAGTATTAAATGGAATTCAAAATAGACTTATATCATCAATATACGAAATCTTGAATAGTATGCCTACAAAAGAAGGATTTGTAGCATCTTTAAAGATGTTATATCGCTTATATGATAAAAATCCATTTTTATATGCTCCCAGAGATCATGATTCTATTGCTTTTTTAAACAAATTACCTAAAGATATGGTTTCAAAGCTTGAACATAACAATATACAAAGCTTCTATGATTTAATTGAAAAGTATGATTTTAAACTAAAAATAGATAAAGAAAAAGCCTTTGGTGTTTGTAGTGCTCTATTATCAAGTCTACTGTTAAAAGAAGATATTGGATATAACTATTTTGAAGTATTCGATTTCATGATAGAGAATCTTGTAGATGACATATTTGAATAATATGATGTGCTAATTTTACTAGATTATATAAGTAAAATAAATGATTATGTAGAATATGTAACTAGTAGAATAGGTAACTATAAAATAAATTAAATTAAATAAACAAATTAAGTGAATTACACAGCAAAAATAATAAATTTTGTTTTTCTGCTAAAATTCCTTTAAAATTCTTTTGGGAGAGTCCATATGATTGAACTAATACAAAAACTAAACGATATTATATATAAAATAAATGAAAAATTAAACATACATACAAAACTTGTAGACCCTAGTAGTGAACTTATGCCTTTCTACTCTACTCTATCTATAATGTTTGCTATATTTTTAATAGTGTTAGGAATTAAAATAAAAAGAAAACTTCTAGTAGTAATTGCTGTTATAACAATTATTATAAATGTTTTAATAATCTTAGATAGGTAGGTGTATATATGACAAAATCACTAAATACTTTCAACAAAAACTTCAACTTAATGGTATTAGGTCAAATAATTTCACTGTTTGGTGCCTCAATACTTAAATTCGCTTTATCCTTGTACATACTTGATATGACAGGAAAAGCAGGAATATTTGCTACAATACTTGCAGTATCTTCAATTCCAATTATAATATGTTCCCCTATTGGTGGAGCTATTGCAGATAAATTTAATAAAAGAAATTTAATGGTTATTTTTGATTTTTCAAGTAGTTTAACTGTTCTAGTCTTAGCATTATTTTTATTTAACAATAAAGGTTCAATACTGATTATAGGAATTATCATGACTATACTTTCAATAATAAGTACGATGTATCAACCCACTGTTCAGTCGAGTACACCTATCCTAGTTGATAGTAAAAATTTAATGAATGCAAATGGTGTCGTAGCTGGAGTTGCATCTCTTACAAATATCGCTGGACCTGTACTAGGTGGTGTTTTATATGGAATTCTTGGAGTTAATGCTATTGTAATTATCAGTTGTATAAGCTTCTTTTTATCAGCTATTATGGAAATGTTTATTCAGATGCCTTTTGTTAAACAAGAACAGTCTGATAATATCATAAAGTCTATCTTTAATGATATAAAAGATGGTGTTGTCCATATATGTAAAGAAAATCCTACTCTATTAAAAATATTATTTATAGCAATGGCATTAAACCTCTTTTTAACTTCAATGATAATTGTAGGTATACCATATATAATAAAAATAACAATGGGTGCTAATGATACCTTATATGGTACTGCACAGGGAGCAATATCATTTAGTTCACTAGTAGCTGCTATAAGTATTGGCATGTTCTCTAAACATATAAAAATTAGTAATTTATATATGTACCTTTGTGTATGTGCACTAATGTTTATTCCAATGGCATTTTCGGTATATCCATCTATACTACAAACAGGGTTGGTAGCACCATTTTTAATTCTTGTAATATCCTCTATGTTAATATTTTTCATGACAACAATTATTTCAATATTTGCCATAACAATAACTCAATTAGAAACTCCAAATGAACTGTTAGGAAAAGTAATGGCTATACTTTTTGCAGGAACAGCAGCCGCAATGCCTCTTGGTCAGGTCATATATGGTAAACTTTTTGATTTATTATCAGATAGAGTTTACATTATTATTATAGGAGTTGGTATAGTTACATTCTTTATAGCAATTATTTCAAAAGTAATATTAAAAGACAAAAGTGCTAAGTACAACAAATAGAGATTTTATTATATTCTAATTGTATTTTTTACAAATAATATCAGCAGAATATTTATATTCATAGATACATTATAATGTTTGATTTTAGTCTTAACTTTACAAAACATACAAAACTATACGACTGTAGCATAATATATGAATGTGTCATATATACTGATAAAATTTTAATTTTCACTAATTTCTGAATTTAAATGCAAAATTATGCATTAGTGTGTTGACGTATTGGAAATTGATTGATATAATCAATGAAAAATAAGCTTTATAAAAATTCAAAATATTCAGCTAGAGGAGTGATAGTAATGAGTTACATGCCAAATTTAGAGCAAGCATGGGAAATCTTAAAAAAATACAATAAGGAAGAATTTCATATAAGACACGCTCAAATTGTATCTGGTGTTATGAGATATTATGCAAAAGAATACGACCCTGAAAGAGTAGAATTTTGGGAAATCGTTGGACTTTTACATGACTTAGACTTTGAGATGTATCCTGAAGAACATTGTGTTAAGCAAAGAGAATTAATGACTGAACTTGATTTAGATAAATCAATAATTGATTCTACTGTAAGTCATGGATATGGATTGACTGGCTCAGACGTTAAACCAGAGCAATTTATGGAAAAAGTTTTATTTGCTGTAGATGAACTTACTGGATTAATTGGTGCTGCTGCAATAATGCGTCCTTCAAAAAGTGTATCTGATTTAGAATTAAAGTCTGTTAAAAAGAAATTTAAAGATAAATCTTTTGCTGCTGGCTGTTCTAGAGATGTTATAAGAAGTGGTGCAGAAATGCTTGATTGGGAACTTGACAAACTTATACAAACAACTATAGAGGCTATGAGAAGCCTAATTCCAGAAATGGAAATATAGGCTATCATACATATAAAGTAAGTATAATAAAACCAAATTAAATACTAGAACAACTTTATTTATATAGAGTATCTGATTATGTATTTATCGATTTAATAGTTTCACTAATAAGCAGTTACGTTGATACAAATGTTTTGTTGATTTTATCAATATAACATAACTTTAGTTGCAATAGAAGTTACATCTCTAAAGAGTTTTTCTCCTTTCGATGCAACTTCTTTTTTATGTTATTTTGTCTACTGATTCCACCCCTGTTATCTACTTCCAGCCACATTACCTCTAAATCTCAGACTTTATATTTTAAAACTCATTCTATGTACGACTCACTATATGTACAACACACTATTTTTACAACACACTATATGCATAGCTCACTATATGTATGATTTACTATATAACACACTAATTTAAATAGATTCTTATAGGTAATAATTAAGTCTATTATCTTTATAAAATTATATTATTTACTCATGACACATCAAATTATATATTAATTGCTTTTTTTACATTCCTAAGTGGTATAGCAATCTTAACTACAAATTTTTTATCATCATATTCAATTACAACGTTTCCTCCATATTTATTTACAGAGTTTTTTATACTTTTTATTCCTAGACCATGAAGTGCATCTTTTTTATCTGTTACAATTTGTCCGTTCTTTGTGATAATTTCATTTACTTTAGTGTTTTCCACTCTTATAAGATAAAAATTTTGTAAAACATCACCTTTAACACAAATTACTTTACTCCCCTCCTCAATTTTTTTACATGCTTCAATTGCATTATCTAAGATATTTGAAAATATATGACATACATCTATTAATTCAATAGCTTCGCAGTAACCAAAATTTATTCCTATTTTAAGTTCTATATTATTTTTATCACAAACTTCTTTCTTCTCACTCAATATAGCATCTAAGATAAAATTACCAGTATTAAATAAAATATCATTACTTTGAATCTCCATCTGTAAGTCATCTAAATATGAAGTAACATCAATACCTTTTTTAACCATAGTTTTTATACATAAGATATGATTTTTCATATCATGACTTAATAATCTAGTTTTTAAATGTTTCTTTTCTATATCCTCATAATATTCATTTTTATTGTGTAAAACGTTTTTAATCATATTATTTTCTGCTATTAATGCATTATACTCTTGTAATTTTTTAGCAACTAAAATCAAGATAATACTTGATAGAAGTAACATGATAGAGATTATAAGTAATTGATAATTATGTATTAAACTACCACTAGTTTTAGGATTAAATATGTATTCAAAAATAGCAAAGAAAGACGCTATATTGGCAATTATAGGTATAATTACATATGTTAATGTCTTTTTATTTATTTCTATATTCAATTTTATTTTTAATGTCTTATATAAAAATAAAATTAAAAGCAAAATTGTCTTTCCAGATACAATTGACTCAATTCTATATATATTTTCTGTTAACATTTGGCTCATATCATCTATTGAATTAATCCAAATTGTTAAAGACATGCTCAAAGCATCTATACCCATTAACAACATCCAATACATTAAAGATATTAGTATGGCTTTTGTAAGCCTTACTCTATATGAAATTTTGTAAAATGCAATCATAATCATCACAGATATAATTACTCTTATATTTGGAATTACGTCAAAGAAATAAAATATATTAGCAAAAATAATAATACCTATCATGTAAAGATTTATTCTTTTATTGGAAATTTTTTGTATACTTGTGTAATCTAGTATTTTTTTACAAACAAACCATTCTATGATAAAAGACATAGCAATGAAAATATTCCAAAACAAATTTGACTTTATCATAATATTTTCTCCTAGTGTATTAATAATTTAATTTTTAAAATTTTCCATATAACTTAATTATATACGACTCTACACCTGTAGTAAATACCTTGATAGAATTATCCTAAATAAATTGAATTTTATTTTATTTTTTAATAATATCATTACATATGCTAATATATTTAAGCATTCTTCCTTCTTCCAATTTAATAACAACATCATTTCTCTATAAATAACTATAAAAGTACGTTTTTCATATGATTTAGTATGTAATTCTCTCCTAAAACGATATAAAACTGTAAGAATTATAATAAAATAAATTTTATCACACGAAATACATTGACAGGCGAGGTATATAAAAGTATTATATACTTAAACGGAGGTGATGTTTATGAAAATCGCATCTGATATGATAAGAGGTCATACAGAAACAATTATCTTAAAGCATTTACTTGAAAAAGATAGCTATGGTTATGAGATTAATAAATCTATATTAGAAAAAACACAAGGCTTGTATGAGTTAAAAGAAGCAACCTTATACACAGCCTTTCGTAGACTTGAACAATCTGGTGCAATAACATCTTATTGGGGTGATGAGGCTACTGGTGCTAGAAGAAAATATTATTCTATAACAAGCGAAGGTAGAGAAAAATATAAAAAAAGCCGTGAAGAATGGGATAATACAAAATTGTTAATAGACACATTAATTTAGGAGGTGAAAATATGTTAGACAAAATACATGATTATATTGAACAAAGCTTTACAGAAGTTAAAGAAACAAGAAAGGTCAAAGAACTTAAAGATGAACTATTCGAAAATCTAAAAGAAAAATACAGCGACCAAATACAAAATGGTAAGTCAAAGCAAGAAGCATATAATTCAGTAATATCTGGGATTGGAGATTTATCTGAATTAATTGAAAGTGTTAAAGAACCATATTTTATGTCTTCTGAATTAATTGAAGAAAGAAAAAAAAGAGCTTTGAGAGTATCAATAGCAATTGCTCTTTTTATAATAAGTCCATTTTTAACTGCTGTTTTAATTGTAAACTTGGGTATCCAACCAACTCTGGCTAGTCTTCCAATGTTTATATTAATAGCAGTTGGAACAGGTCTATTAGTATACAATGGAATGACAAAGCAAAACTATAGTCCATCTGATGATACTATTGTAGAAGAATTCAAAGAATGGAGAGTAAAAACTAAAAGTACAAATCTTGCTTATAAATCATTTATGAGTGCATATTGGATGATAATAGTTGGCATTTTTTTAATTGTTAATATATGTTTTGATGCTTGGAGCTTTTCATGGATAATATTCATAATAGGTGCTGCGGGAATTCATATAGTCGAAGGTGTACTACAATTAAAAGACGCGGAGGATGATGATAAATATGAATAAAAAATTTTTAAAAATAAAAATTATTGTTTGGAGTATTGTGGCTATAGTATTTTCTATAATATTTATTATTTTCCTTACAAATACTATTACTTCATCTAAATATGATGTCAAAGATTTGATTAAAGGTTCAGTTAAAAATGAAAGTTTTTTATCCTCTAATAAAAATTATGATAAGTATATAACTGTTAAAAGTGAGAGTTTTTCAAATAAAATAAATAATATTGATGTTGACTGGATTTCAGGTGAAGTTAGAGTTTTAAAGAGTGATTCTAATAAAATCAAATTAATTCAAAAAGCTCCTTCTAATTTTTCAAGGAAAAAGATTGCAAAAATAAAGGTTGATGGTAATACCCTTTCTATCATTGATAATTCTGCAAAAAAATTCTTCATTGGAATTGGACTTCCAAAATCAACAGTACTTGAACTATATTTACCTGAAAAATTATATAACAATATAAATGTATCTACTACTTCAGCAGATATATATAGTACTTATCTTAAAAGTAACATGGCGTATATTGAATCAGTTTCAGGTAATATAGAAATGTATGGTAAGATTGACAAAATGACTTTAGAGACAACTAGTAGCAATATCAACATAAAAAAACTTGATAGTAAAAGTGTTACCTGTAATTCAGTATCTGGTAAAATTCAACTTTCTGGTAAAACTGATGATTTGAAGATAAATACAACAAGTGGAGATATAGATTTAAAAAATATGGACAATAAGAATCTTATATGCGAATCAACTTCTGGTAAAGTTAATATAGAGGGTAAATTTTCCAATATCAAATCTGAGACAACTAGTGGAGATATAAAAATTAATTCAAGTGCAATGTTGTCTTCTTTCAAATGTGATACTACTTCTGGTGATATTGATTTGTATATTCCTGAGAATTCAGGATTTACCTTAGATTTTAGTAAGGTCTCTGGTAATTTAAATAGTAGTTTTAAATTACTTCAGGATGGCGATTCATATGTTTATAAAAATGGGACTGCAAAGATGTATGTGGATACTACAAGTGCCGATTTAAATATTATAAAAAATAACTAACAAAAAATAGCGATATTAAAGCTTTGTATAAACTACATAAAGATAATATACATTAAAAAGTTATATAAATTACACAAAGATAAATCTTTATATCTTATAAGCAAAAATTAGAGGCACATTATCATAAAAAATATGACTAAATGTGCCTCTAATTATAATTATTTATTCACAAGATACTTATCTATACAGAAAATATCTATCTATACACAAGTTAACATTTTATATATCAATTAACTTTATTTTATATATTAGTTTTGAATAACACTTTCTCTTGACTCAATTTCTTTTGAAATACTAGCTATAAACTCATCTAATTTAATACTGCCTATTTCACCTTTATCTCTTGATCTTACAGAAACATTATTTTCAGCTACTTCTTTTTCACCTACTACTAACATATAAGGAACTTTTTCAAGTTGAGCCTCTCTTATTTTAAATCCAATTTTTTCAGCTCTATCATCTAATTCAACTCTTATACCTTTATCAAATAATATTTTTTTAACTTCATTAGCATAATCCATAAACTTATCAGATATAGGAAGTATCTTAACTTGAGTTGGAGATAACCAAACTGGGAATTTGCCAGCATAATGTTCAATTAATATACCTATAAATCTCTCTATACTACCAAAAGCAACTCTATGAATCATAACTGGTCTATGTTTCTCACCATCTTGTCCAATATAAGTATTATCAAATTGTCTTGGAAGTTGCATATCTAATTGGATAGTACCACATTGCCAAGTTCTTCCTAAACAGTCTCTTAAATGGAAGTCTATCTTAGGACCATAGAATGCCCCATCACCTTCATTTATAGTATATGGTAGACCTAACTCTTCTAAAGCTTCTCTTAATCCATTTTCAGCTGCTTCCCACTCTTCTTCGCTTCCCATAGAATTTTCTGGTCTTGTAGATAATTCTAGATTGTATTCAAATCCAAAAGTCTTGTAAATACCATCTATTAGATTAGCTACACCTTTTATTTCATCTTTGATTTGTTCTGGTAACATGAATATATGTGAATCATCTTGAGTAAATGCTCTAACTCTCATTAATCCTTGTAATGCTCCAGATAACTCATGTCTATGAACTCTACCAAGTTCTGCAACTCTCATTGGGAAATCTCTATATGAGTGTAATTGAGAATTGTAGTAAATTAATCCACCAGGACAGTTCATAGGTTTTATAGCATAATCCTCGTCATCTATTTTAACTGTATACATATTCTCTTTGTAATGATACCAGTGACCTGAAGTCTCCCATAATTTTCTGTTTAATATAATTGGAGATTCTATTTCAATATATCCAGCTTTTCTGTGTATTTCTCTCCAGAATTTTAATAATTCATTTTTAAGTTCCATTCCTTTTGGTAAGAACATAGGGAATCCAGGACCTTCATCAGGTATCATAAATAAACCTAATTCTTTACCTAACTTTCTATGGTCTCTTTTTTTAGCTTCTTCTAATAAGTGTAGGTACTCTTCTAAATCTTTATTTTTTTCAAAAGAAGTTCCATAGATTCTTTGAAGCATTTTATTTTTTTCGTCACCACGCCAGTATGCACCTGCTACACTTTGTAATTTAACAGCTTTAACCTTTTTAGTAGATGGTAAATGTGGTCCTCTACATAAATCAGTAAAATCACCTTGTTTATAGAAAGATATTATTTCACTTTCAGGTAAATCAGATATAAGCTCTACCTTATAATCTTCTCCTTGTTCTTTCATAAGTTCTAAAGCTTCATTTCTAGGAAGTTCAAATCTTTCTATTTTTAAATCTTCTTTAGCTATTTTTTTCATTTCAGCTTCTATTTTTTCCAAGTCTTCTGGAACTAATCTATGTTCTAAATCTATATCATAATAGAATCCATTCTCTATACTTGGCCCTATAGCAAGTTTTGCTTCTGGGTAAAGTCTCTTTATAGCTTGAGCTAACATATGTGCTGATGTATGTCTAAAAACGTCTTTTCCTTCTTTATCTTCAAATTTAAATAAGTTTAAATCACAATCACTATCTATCATGTGGTCCAGACCTACAACCTCTCCGTTCACAGATGCTGCTACCACATTTCTAGCTAATCCTTCACTAATGGATTTAGCCACATCCATAACAGAAAGAGCATTTTCAAATTCTTTTATTGAACCATCTTTTAAAGCAACTTTAATCATTGTTTTTTCCTCCTTATTGAGATAATTTTTAATTTTTTTGTAATAAAAAATCGCCCCAAATATATTTGGGACGATATTAATTCGCGGTTCCACCCAAGTTGGTGTATACAAATATATACAACCCTCTTGATGACTATAAGGTAGTCACCCGAGCACTTTCACAAATCGTGTAAAACAAATATTGCTAATAAGCTCAGCTCCAAGGTAGTTTTCAAATAGACCTATTACATGGGTTTTCAGCCATAGACCCAGATTCTCTGTGAATGGTTTCCACTCTACTCTTCCTCTTCAACACTATAATTTTTGATATATTTTCATTATAACAGATAGTCATACATCAATCAACATTAATGTAATATATTAATTACCCATTATTTTTCATCTCAATCAATTTTAAACTAATATTCTTATATTTTATATTAATTTAATCTTTTGATTTATAGTAATATTATAATATTTTCACTAATTTTAAATTTTTAAAGCATATCTACATGCATGATAGATATAACTAGATAAATATAGTCACTAATCCTTGAACTATACCTATTAAGAAACCTAATACAAGACCTAAGATTTCTATATGTTTTAATTCATTTTTAGCTATTCTTATGATTATTTCTTCTAGTTCATATAAATCTAGTTCATTAATCTTATCTTCGACCATTTTTTGTATATCTATACGCTCATTTGCTTTATTTATTATATTTTTGCTCAATTCATCTATGCTCTGTTTCACTTCAGATTCAATTATATCTCCTAAATAGTCCTGAATCATGTTCTTTATACTGCTTGGTATAAATGAAACTTTCTCATGTATGATAATTTTCACCCTTGCTTTTATGTATCTTACAACTTCTTCCTTATCTTCGTCAGTAATGATATTTGCAAGTATTTCGTCCATTGAAAGAAATTCGTTTTGAATTATTTCACCTACATTTGCTGCTATTTCTGCTCTTCTCTTTGGTATAAGACCTACTATCTCTATATTTAAAATAGGTATCTTAATAGGTACTATTGGTCTAAATATCAGTCTTATAGCAACTACATTTGTGACATAACCTATAAATCCACCAATAACAGCTAATATTAGTATCCTAATTAAATTATCCATTATAAAACTTCTCCTTATCAATTGTATATTTGTTAGCTATATTTTATCTTTAATAACTCTAGTTATATTATAGCTTTATATACAATTATAAGTCTTTCGTGTCGATTTCAAAAGAATTTTTTGATTTCTAATTTTTATTTTTATTATTTTAGTTGTATTTTACTATCTTTTAACTCTGATTTATCTGTAATTTGAGTATATTTTTATTTTTAACTATCTTTTCAAATCTTAAATTATATCTTTCAATTCTAATTTTCCATAATTATACTAACTTTATTTTCAAAAATTGCTTCTACTGTATCTATGATTTCCTTTGAGCAATTGTTATTTAATAAATCTAATATTTCTATCTTCTTAGGGCATAAAGTTAATAAGGTACTTATTAAAAAGTCCTCATAATTTAAATTTTCTCTTATGACCATATTTATAATTTCTTCATCATCTATACTGTCTATTTTATTTCCATTTTTATCGTATAAAATAAATGTATTATCTTCCATTATATGAACTTTAAGTAAATCTATCTTTTCTTCTTGAGTATCTATAAAATATTTTAAAACTCTTATAAACTCATCTTGGTCTCTTTTTATTAAATACTCTTCAACTGCAATATCACCTATAGCAGAAATATATTTCATAAATTCTCTCATTCTAAATCTAATAAAACCTTCGACATTTATAAAATCATTTTCCTCTATATAGTTCCTAACCCTTGTAAATACTGTTTCTCTCATAAAAATCTCTTTTTTAGCAAATATGTTTAGTGAATATATGTATATATTATTTTTATCTTCAGGATATGTACGCCCATAGCATTTTAGAATGTATTCTTTTAAAAGTTTCTCTTTCATTATACTTATTATCATACTAGTTATTTCTGTAGATATTTCATCAATATTTAGAGCTCTTTGTTCAGTTTTAGTACCATTAAGTATCTTCTTATTTAATACTTCTTGCTTTGCAGAATCAATTACGACTTCTACAATGTCATTTGTATATATTAATCTATCATTTACATTATTATTCCTCAAAAATTTCATAGAAGAAATATTATCCTTCTCAACCAAAGTTATCGCTCCTTTCTCGTCATGAGAGGAACTATAGAACCTATATCGAGTAAATTTTCACTACTAAGTGTAACTATCTTCTTGTTTTTACTTTCTATAAAACTTTTTATACGTTCATAGTCAGGATGTTTTTTAACATCTCCACAAAAAGCTAGTTTATCCTTAGAAATTAACCCTGTACATCCACCTATAAATCCATAATTCATCTCAAATAAATTTATATGACCTTTTTCTATTAATAAACACTCTATTTCTGTATTCTTCATGCTTTTCCAAATACCTTTATCTGATGTTATTATAGATGTTCTATCTACTATACAGATTGAGCATTTAGAATAGCCCTGCTCTATATTTATCTTTTTAAGTTTATTATTTTCAATATAATCTAGTATCGCTCTGTCAGTGTACTTAAAATTGTGTATGGCATAATCACCAACTATAGCAATATTGTAAGGTATATCATAAGGATATTTATTTGATAAATTAGCTTCTCCCTTAATTATATTAAATTTATGTTTACTTAATAACTCTTTGTATTGATTATATACATTCGGCGCAACAATTATATCTCCTTTTCCTAAATTACAAATACATATATCTGGGTGATATTTTATACTTTCATATAATTCTTTACATTCTATTGTTTTTATTATTTCTATATTTCTTAATTTTAATTCATTTTCCATTAGATAACTAATTCTTTTGTCCACCAAAGCTAGACACAAATCGTCATCTAGTATAAATGGCTCTCTTGTAAATTCCATTTTTTACTCCTTTTTATTTTTTTTGATAAATTTTTTATTTGAATATAAATAAAGTGTGCAGTAGATTTTTTCTACTTACACACTTATTATTGGACTTTTATGTAATTAATCTAAATTAATTAATGTTTTTTTTGATAAATTTTTATAAAAACTCTACTCTATCATCTAATTGATTTTAATTTAGCTATATCGTTCCAATTGCTTTCTGTTACTATTTCAATTTTATTTAAGTCTCTTTTTATCTCTTGTGTGTCTCCTTTAACAGCTACAACATGTTTTTCTGTATATTCTAATTCTACCTTTGTGTCTTTTAAATCTTTTTTAATTTCTACTAGATTATTTTCTATCTTATCTAATCTAGAGTCTATTCCATTAAATCTAGCATCTACTTTATCTAGTCTTATGTCAACTTCATCAAATCTAGTACCCATCTTCTCTAGTCTTATGTCTACTTCATCAAATCTAGTATCCATTTTATCTAGTCTTATGTCTATCTCATCAAATCTAGCATCCATTTTATCTAGTCTTGTATCCACCTTATCTAATCTGTTTTCTAATTTATCAAATCTGTCGTTAATACTGTTTTGCATTTTGTCTAGAAATTGCAAAATTTTGTCTTCCATATGTATCAACTCCTCTATAGATAATTATAACATTCTACACAAATACTATACACATCTTCAGCAATAATTAGTATGTATCTTTCACCTTATTGTACTCTTTTTTTACATATTCCAAAACATCTGGTGGTATGTTTCTATTGCTATTTGGAGTAAGTCCAATTTCTCCATCTTTTATCTTAAACTCCATGACTTTACTTCCCTTAAAACCATCCTTTACAACATTCTGTATCAATTCATAAACAGGCTGTTCTACATCCTTTACAATCGAACTTATTACATTATCTGGAGCCATATCATATTGGTCTTTATTAATAGCTATAACTTTACCACCATTTTCTCTAGCTACCTGAATAGCTCTTTTCCCATCATCCTCTGTGGCTGAAAATACAACATCTCTATCAGAATCTCTCATTTCTTTTGCAATAGTTCTAGCTGACTCAGGATTTTCAAATACATTTGCATACTTTACCAATAAATCAGCATTTTTATTTGAAGTTTTAAGACCTTTTCTAAATCCAGATTCATATTTGTCTCTACTAGAGCCTTCAACCCCTCCTATAAATCCTACTTTACCAGTGTCAGTCATTTTTCCTGCAATAAGACCTGCCAAATATCCAGTGGAATTATCTTGAAATGATACAGAAATTACATTAGCTGGTTGAACCTTATAATTATAATCAACTATTGCAAATTGCTGTTTTGGATATTTTGTAGCAGCTTGTTTAATCGGTTCTGCAAATCTAGTTCCAACTGCTATTATCAAGTCTGGTTCATATTTATATAATTTTTCTATGCTATTTGCAAAGTCATTAAAAGTCTTTGGTCTTTCAATCTTCTCTCTAATATCAAAATCCTCATCAGCTCTTTTTAAAGCTGACAGTACATTATTATTATACGATTCATTACCTAAATTTTCAGTATCTAACAATACTCCAACAGTTTTTCTTACATAAGAATCATCTTCCAATTCATCCTCATCATTGCTACTTTCACTATTTGACTTATCTTTATCAGACAAAGTTGACACATTCTTAGATTCACTTTGTTTAGACTTATTATTATTTATATTAGAATTATTATTTACTCTATTAAATCCAAAATCAAAATTACAGATAAATAGTATAAAAACTGTAAAGAGTATGACAAAACAAAACATCAATATCCTTTTTATTTTCACAAAACTCACTCCCTGACATAGAACATGAAGTCTCTATAAATTATTTATTGTTCTTATTTACATATTCTAACACATCAGGAGGAATATTTTGAGAACTATTTTGAGCAAGTCCAGTACTTCCAGACTTCATTGTATTTTCTATAACTTTACCACCCTTATAATCTCCTTTTACAAAGCTTTGTATTAAGTCATAAGTAGGTTTTTCAAAGTCCTTTACAATAGAACTTATAACATTTTCTGGAGCCAACTCATGCTGATCTTTATTAATTGCTATCACTTTTTTATTCTTTGCTCTAACCATATTTATTACACTCTTTGAATCATCTTCAGTATTAGAAAAAATAATATCTACTCCACTATCCATCATTTTTTTAGCAACAGATTCAGCAGATTTACTATCTTTAAAAATATCTACATACTCAACTGAAATATCTTTTATATTGCTATTAGAAAATTTAACACCTTCTTTAAAGCCAGATTCAAATTTATTTCTACTAGAACCCTCTACTCCACCTATAAAACCAACCTTATCTGTTTCTGTCATCTTTCCAGCAACTAATCCAGCCAAATATCCAGTCTTATTATCCTCAAAAGAAATTGAAGTTATATTAGATGGTTGTTTGTCATACTCATAATCTACAATGGCAAACTGTTGCTTTGGGTATTTCTTGGCTATCTTTTCTAGAGGCTTTGCAAATCTAGAACCAACAGCTATAATCAAGTCAGTATTATCATTACATAAAATATCTATGCTATTAGAAAAAGTTGATGAATCCTCTGATTCCACTTTATTTGTATCTATGTTAAGATTTTTTTGTGCAGTATCTAACGCTAACAAAGCTGAATTATTCATGACTCCATTATTTGACCCTTCAATATCTAATATCATAGATACAGATTTTTTTGAATTTTCTTTGTTACTTAGCTTATTTTTATTATCTTGATTAGAACTAGAATTATTACTTGAATTACTGCTACATCCAACTAACATTCCAGCAGTCATTGCTACAGTTAACATTAATACCAACAATTTTTTTAAACGCATCAAAATCCACTCCTTATATTTTTGTGACATTTTTACATACTATTTACTTTTACATACTATTTACTTTTACATACTATTTACTTTTACATACTATTTACTTTTACATACTATTTACTTTTACATACTATTTACTTTTACATACTATTTACTTTTACATACTATTTACTTTTACATACTATTTACT